>NZ_JAFEVQ010000001.1:0-315635 GCF_020882855.1 Curtobacterium sp. GD1
CCCGGCACGTACGACGGCGCATCCACCGTCAACGGCTTGAACGACGCCGCATCCGCCTGCAGCTGCACGAGGACCCCGGCGTCGTTCGCCGCGGTCTGGCGCACCCGCACCTGGTGCTGCAGCCCCGTCACTGCGTACCGCGACTCGAACGACCACTTCCCGTCCGCATCAGCCGTCAGGTTCTCGGAGATGCCCGCCGAGTTGCCGAGGATGTTGATCGCACCGTTCGGCGTCGCCGTCCCCGACAGACGCACCTTCTGCCCCGGCACGTACGACGGCGCATCCACCGTCAACGGCTTGAACGACGCCGCATCCGCCTGCAGCTGCACGAGGACCCCGGCGTCGTTCGCCGCGGTCTGGCGCACCCGCACCTGGTGCTGCAGCCCCGCCACCGCGTGCCGCGACTCGAACGACCACTTCCCGTCCGCATCAGCCGTCAGGTTCTCGGAGATGCCCGCCGAGTTTCCGAGGATGTTGATCGCACCGTTCGGCGTCGCCGTCCCCGACAGACGCACCTTCTGCCCCGGCACGTACGACGGCGCATCCACCGTCAACGGCTTGAACGACGGCTCATCCGCCGTGATGGTGAAGATCTTGTAGTCGGTCCCCGCCGGACCGGACTGCCGGACCTTGACCTCGTGCTCGGTGCCGCGGACGGGCAAGGTTGACACGAACGACCACGTGCCGTCGTCCCGCACGGTGACATCGGTGCTCCCGAGGCTCGCCGACGGAGCGGTCACGAGGATCGATGCCCCCGGGGTCGCCCGCCCCGAGAGGACGAGCCGCTGACCGGGCACGTAGGTCGGCTCGTCGACGGTGAGGGGGATGAGCGCCGGGACGGTGCCGTCGGCGCCGCGCACGCGCATGTCGAGGACGACCGAGTCCAGGTAGCCCGACGACACGGTGATGGTGTGCACACCGGCGACGAAACCGCGCTCGGAACGGTGGCTGAACGTGCCGTCGTCACCGACCTCGACCGGGGTGACGAACTCGCCCGGGAGGCCGAACACCTGGAGTGTCGAACCCGGCCGCGCGGTGCCGGCGATCTCGACGGGCGTGTTCTCGTCGATCTCGGTCGGGGACGTGACGATGATGCTCGACGACGTCGCCTGCGACGCTGGTGCGGCCGCCGCGATCGCGGTCGAGGGATCGGCGCTGACGGCGATGCCGAGGGACAGTCCGAGGCCGAGCGCAGCAACAGCGCACACCTTGGTGGTCTTGACGAATGCTCCCACGGGAGCTCCTTTCACTAGGAAGCTCCGACCGTAAGTATGTGAAATGTACGTATGTCGAACGCTATGCGACCCGGCAGCGCGGCCTCTGCGCACGGAACGGCCCGCTCCGTACAGGAGCGGGCCGTGCGGCCAGATCATCAGACCGGCAGCGGCGTGGTGAAGGACCACGTCCGGTCCGATGCCACCGGGATCTCGGCGAACACCCCGAGCGACGGGATGGCACCGCCAGGATCAGCTGTAGACGTGCGGTGCGAGCACCCCGACCCCGCGCAGGTTGCGGTAGCGCTCGTCGTAGTCCAGCCCGTAGCCGACCACGAACGCGTCCGGGATGTCGAAGCCGACGTACTTCACGTCGACCTCGACCTTGGCCGCCTCGGGCTTGCGCAGCAGTGCGACGATCTCGACGCTCGCCGCACCGCGGGACTCGAGGTTCTGCTTGAGCCACGACAGCGTCAGACCGGAGTCGATGATGTCCTCGACGATGAGGACGTCCCGCCCGTGCAGGTCGGTGTCGAGGTCCTTGAGGATGCGGACCACGCCGGACGACTTCGTGCCGGAGCCGTACGACGACACCGCCATCCAGTCCATGCGCGCCTGCATCTTGAGGTGGCGCGAGAAGTCCGCCATCACCATCACGGCGCCCTTGAGGACACCGACGAGCAGTGGGTCGCGCCCCGCGTAGTCGGCGTCGACCACCGCGGCGAGCTCGGCGAGCTTGTCGTCGATCTGCTCGGGGGTGAAGAGGACTTCGGACAGGTCTGCCTGGACGTCGGAGAGTTCCACCACCCCAGCCTAACCGGCGGTGAAGGCCAGACGGTCGCCCGATCGCGACGCCTGCACGCCCGGCAGGTCGATCGGCCCCTGCCCGCTCCAGTCGGTGACGAGCCGGCACACCTCGAGCGTCTGCACGCGGGACAGCGTCACGCCGAACTCGCTCTCCACCGCCAGCCGCACGAGCCGCTGCCGGAGGGCCGGCGGGTTCGCCGCGAGCTCCCGCACGGACAGCGAGATGCCGGCCTCGGAGTGCTCGGCGAGGTCCTCGGCCATCTCCTCGGCGAAGTGGTCGAGCGCGGCCGAGTCCTCGCGGAGCTGGTCGGCGGTGCGGGCGAGGGCCTCGGGCACACCGGCGCCGAGTTCGCGTTCGAGCGCGGGCAGGAGCACGTTCCGGACGCGGACTCGCGCGAAGGCGGGGTCCGCGTTCTGCGGGTCGTCCCACGGGGCGAGTCCGGCGGCGGCGCACGCCTGCCGCGTCGTGTGTCGACGGACGCCGAGGAGCGGCCGCCCGTAGGCCGGCCCCGCCTCGCGCCGCGTCAGCGGCGCCATGCCGGACAGCGAGTCCGGCCCGCTTCCGCGGGCGAGGCCGAGCAGCACGGACTCGGCCTGGTCGTCCAGGGTGTGTCCGAACAGCACGAGGGGTGACCCGACGTCGGACGCGACGAGCGCGATCGACGCGTGCCGCGCCTCCCGAGCCGCCGCTTCGGGACCGCCCGCGGAACCGACGGCGACACGACGGACGGTCACCGGTGCGAGTCCCAGCTCGGACGCCTGCCTGGAGGCGCGGCTCGCCACCGCCTCGGACCCCGCCTGGAGTGCGTGGTCGACGACCACCGCCCCTGCTCGCAGGTCCTGCTTGGGCGCCTCGAACGCGGTGGCCGCGGCGAGCGCGAGCGAGTCCGGTCCGCCGCTCAGCGCGACGAGCACGAGGTCTCCGGGGCGCACCGTGCCCTCCTCGAGCGCCTGCGCGAGCAAGGAGCGCACCGCGCGACGGGTGTCGGCGACCGCAGGGTCGAGCCGGGGACGCGGAGTGTTCACCCGGTAACGTTAGCCGCGCTTTCTTCCCGCAAAGAGACCAGGAGCGCAACATGGCCGCGTACGACGTCGTCGTCGAGATCCCCAAGGGCAGCCGCAACAAGTACGAGGTGGACCACGAGACCGGTCGCGTGTACCTCGACCGCGTGCTGTTCACCTCGTTCGTGTACCCGACCGACTACGGGTTCTTCGAGAAGACCCTGGCCGACGACGGTGACCCCGTGGACGCGCTGCTGCTCCTCGAGTACCCGACGTTCCCCGGTGTGGGCGTCAAGGTCCGCCCGGTCGGCGTCTTCAAGATGAGCGACGAGGCCGGCAACGACGCGAAGGTCCTCGTGGTCCCCGCGAAGGACCCGCGCTGGGCGCACATCCAGGACATCTCGGACGTCGACGAGCAGACGAAGGCCGAGATCGCGCACTTCTTCGAGCGCTACAAGGACCTCGAGCCGAACAAGTGGGTCAAGGCCGAGGGCTGGGGCGACGCCGCCGAGGCCGAGGCGATCGTCACCGCTGGCCAGGCCGCGTACGTGCCCGCCGGTCACTGACGCTCCCGGTCCCGTTCCGGCTCGACCGGGACTGCACCGCCTGACGACGAGTGCGCACGATCCCTCGTGCGCACTCGTCGTCTCTGCGTGCGGCTAGAGCGAACCGCTCGGCCGTGCGACGTAGGGCAGCAGCTGGCCCGGGGTCCAGATCGCCCGCTCGAGCACGCCGCGCTGCGGGTTCGCCGCCTCGACCATCATGCCGTTGCCGGTGTAGATCGAGTCGTGGTACGCCTCGTTGACGGTGCCGTTGTACGAGTAGAAGAGGATGTCGCCGGGCTGCCGCTGCGACATCGGCACGAGGCGCCCGATCGACTTGAAGTAGTTGTACTGCCAGACGACGTTGTGGCCACCGGTGGCGATACCTTGCGAGCTGTAGGCCATCATCACGAGGCCGGAGCAGTCCCACGTGTTCGGGCCCGCACCGCCGAACTGGTACGCGTCGCCGATCTGTGCTCGGGCGTAGGCGATCGCGCCGGCTGCCTTCGAGGGGGTGCTCGGCGCGGTCGGGGTCGTCGGGGTGGTGGGCGTGCTCGGCTTCGACGGGGTGGTCGGAGTGGTCGGGGTGCTCGGCTTCGACGGGGTGGTCGGGGTGCTCGGCTTCGACGGTGTGGCCGGGGTGCTGGGCTTGGTGCCGCCGCCGGTGCTCGGCTGGGTGCTCGTACCGCCGCCCGTGCTCGGCGTGCTGCTCGCGGCGCCCCCACCCGAGCCGGTGCCGGTGCCCGCGGCCGCGGTCGCCCCGGAGCCACCGGTGGTCGACGCGAGCTGCGCCTCCGCCCGCTTCGCCTGCTGCGCGGTCCAGTAGGCGGCCTCGGTGGCGACGCTCGTGCCCTTGAGGTACGCGAGCTGCTGCAGCACCTCGTCCTGCTGGTCCTGCTCCCGCTGCACGCGTGCTTGCGCCGACGCCGCGGTGTCGTTCGCCTCGGCGAGGGCGGCCTTCGTCGTGTCCGTCGCCTTCGCGAGGGCCTTCGTCGCGGCGGACTGCTGCGCGGCGATCGCGTCGACGGTGTTCTGGTCCGCCTGGGCCTGGGCGAGGACGGTCGCGGAGCGCTCGGACAGGTGCGACATCGTGCCGACCCGGTAGAGCAGGTCCTTCGAGTCCCGCGAGTCGATGAGCATCGCCGCGGACAGGTCCCCGCCGCCGGTGCGCGACAGCTCGACCACGAGGCCGGCGACCTGCTGCGCGGAGGCGTCCGCCGTCCGCTCCGCCCGCTTCGACTGCGCGGTGAGGTCGTCCAGGGTGGCCTGCGCGTCCTGCTGCTGCGACGACGCGAGGGCGTACGTCTGCCCGGCCTGGAGCTCGGCGACCTGTGCGCTGTCGGCAGCGTCCTGCAGGGTCTGCAGCCGGGTGCTCAGCTCGTCGACGGTGGACTGGGCCTCGGCGGTGTCCGCCTTCGCCGCTCGCACGTCGTCCCAGCTCGGGGCGGACGGTGCCGCCTGGGCCGGGCCGGCGATCACGACGGAGAGACCGATCCCGAGGACGGCCACCACCGCGATCCCACAGGACAGGGTGCGAGCGGAGTGCTTCACGGCATTCAGGGCCTTTCGGGCGCGCACACGGTCATACCGAGATCCCCCGCGCTGCCATGAAGGGGACCGGGTCGACGGCGGAACCGTTCACCCGGGTCTCGAAGTGGAGGTGGCAACCCGTCGACCACCCGGTCGAACCGACCTTGGCGATCTGCTGCCCGGCGGTGACGTGCTGACCGACCGACACGAGCGTGCCGCCGTCGACGATGTGCCCGTACGCGGTCGAGATGCCGCCGCCGTTGTCGAGCACGACCTCGTTGCCGTAGCCGCCGCCGTTCGCCGCGAAGGTCACCGTGCCGGACGCCGCCGCGTAGATCGGGGCGTAGCAGGCGGGAGCGAGGTCGACGCCGGCGTGCAGGGCGTAGTTCTTCGTGTACGGGTCGAGTCGGTAGCCGAACGGGCTCGTCTGGTACCCGCCGGTCGGGCGGACCCAGCCGGACGAGTTCGGCGAACCACCACCTGTCCCGCCCTGGCTCGTCGCCGCGGCCTTCGCTGCCGCTGCCGCGATCCGGGCCAGCCGGGCCTTCTCCACCTGGACGCCCTTGTTGTAGCGCGCCTCGACGTTCTGCTCGCTCGTGGTCAGCAGGGTGAGCTGCGCCTCGAGTCGCTCCTTGTTGTCCGCCTGGGCGTCCACGGAGGACTGCGCCTGGTCGGCGGCGGTCTGTGCGGCCTGCATCTTCTGCTGTGCCTGGTCGGCGAGGTCGCCGAGGGCCTCCTTGGCGCGGTCCGCCTTGTCGGCGAGGCCCTGGGCCACGCCGCGGTCCTGCGACGCCTGCGCGTAGATGCCGTCGGCCTGCTCGCTGAGCTTCGACATCGCACCGAGCTCGTACAGCAGGTCACCCGACTTCGTGGGGTGCGTGAGGATGTCGGTCGTCACGTCGTTCGCGCTCGCCCGCCCGAGCTGCGCCGCGAGCTGACCGGCCTGCGCCTCGGACGCGGTCGCGGTCTTCTCGGCGTCGTCCGCCTGGGACTGCAGCTTCTTCTGGGTCAGCGTCGCGTCGTCGTACTTCGTCTGCGCGGTCTGGTACGCCGTCCCGGCCGCCTCGGCGGACTTCTGCGCCGCGGAGGCCTTCGCCGTGAGGTCGGCGATGAGCCCCTTGATCTGGGTCACCTTCGCCTGCTGGGCCGACTTCGACGCCTTGGCCTTCTCGACGTCCGACCAGCTCGGGTACGACGCCGCACTGGCCGAGGTCACCGGGGCGAGGGCCGCGAGGGTGCCGGCGGTGAGCGCGACGGCGACCGCGGCGGCGATGAAGCGGCGGCGGGGACGGGGGCGGAGTGAGAGCGATGGTGAGGTCGACATACATCTCGATTTCGTAACAGCGCGGCAAGGCTCACGCACGTAACACTGTTAACAAGCGCAACAGTAACAACAGGTGTCGCACCCGCACACCCCCTCGCACGAGGGGCACGGGACCGACGACGATGGTCGCATCGGAACATCGACAGCACGAATCGGGGCCTGGTGCCCCACGGTGAGTGAAGCCCTGCGCCCGGGCGGCGACACCGCGACACGCCGGGGATTCCGCGGTGGAGCGGCTCGATTTGTGAATCCCGGGAGGCATCCGTATGCTTGTCCATCGGTAGCGCGAAGCACCGCTTGCGGCCCTATCGTTTAGTGGCCTAGGACACCGCCCTTTCACGGCGGCAGCACGGGTTCGAATCCCGTTGGGGTCACTCCTCGCAGAGTGAGCAAGCAAGCAGAGCACTATCGAACAACACAACACAACATGGCCCTGTAGCGCAGTTGGTTAGCGTGCCGCCCTGTCACGGCGGAGGTCGCGGGTTCAAGTCCCGTCAGGGTCGCCACGGCTGGATAGCTCAGTTGGTAGAGCGTTCGACTGAAAATCGAAAGGTCCACGGATCGATGCCGTGTCCAGCCACGGTGAAAGGCCCCCTACTCCGGTAGGGGGCCTTTTTGCGTTGGTCGTGACGCGACCACGTCCAGGAGGCGCGGTGCGGGTCGGACCCGCACCGCGCCTCCTGGGACGGGCACCTACGCCTCGCGCGTCTTCGGGCTGCTCTCCTCGGTCTTCGCCGGGTCGCGTTCGACCACCGAGCCGAGGGCATCATCGATGCGGGACAGCAGCTCCACGGGGATCGTCACCCCGGCAGCGCCGGCGTTGTCGTGCACCTGCTCCGGACGCGAGGCGCCGATGATCGCGGACGCCACGTTCTGGTTCTGCAGCACCCAGGCGACCGCGAGCTGCGCCATCGACAGGTCCAGCTCGTCGGCGATCGGCCCGAGCTCCTGCACGGCAGACAGCACCTCGTCGCGCATGAACCGCTCGATCATCTTCGCGCCGCCCTTGTCGTCGGTGGCGCGGGAGCCCTCGGGGAGCGGCTGACCGGGCTGGTACTTCCCCGTCAGCACACCCTGCGCGATCGGGGACCAGACGATCTGCGAGATGCCGAGTTCCTCGGACGTCGGGACGACCTCGCCCTCGATGACCCGCCAGAGCGCCGAGTACTGCGGCTGGTTCGAGATGAGCTGGACGCCGAGGTCGTCGGCGATCTCGTGTCCCGCGCGGAGCTGCTCCGCCGTCCACTCGCTCACGCCGATGTAGAGCGCCTTGCCCTGCCGGACGACGTCGGCGAACGCCATCATCGTCTCCTCGAGCGGGGTCTCGTAGTCGAAGCGGTGTGCCTGGTAGAGGTCGACGTAGTCGGTCTGCAGCCGCTCGAGCGAGCCGTTGATCGACTCGAGGATGTGCTTGCGGCTCAGGCCGGTGTCGTTGTGCCCCTTGGGTCCGGTCGGCCCGAACACCTTCGTGGCGATCTCGAGGGACTGGCGTCGCTCCCCCTTCAGTGCCTCGCCGAGGACGGTCTCGGCACCGGTGTTGGCGTAGACGTCGGCGGTGTCGAACGTCGAGATGCCGACGTCGAGCGCTGCCCGGACGCAGGCGATCGCCGCGTCGTTCTCGACCTGGGAGGCGTGGGTGAGCCAGTTGCCGTAGGTGATCTCGGAGACCTTGAGGCCCGAGTTGCCGAGGTAGCGGTACTCCATGTGCGTGTCACTCCTGTCGTGGCCGCGTCGGTGCGGCTCCGTCGGCGACGGTAGTCCTCGGGACCTCCGTGCGAGCCAGTGACTGTACGCTGATGTTTCAGGAGCGACGGGGAAAGACGAAACCCCGGCGATGTGGCCTGGGCCAGTGATCGTTCCGGGGTCTTCGTGGACAACGGTAGCAGGCGCCGCAGGCGGCGGCGTGGGCGGCGGACACCACCTCGCTCCGAGCCGTGCTCCGCGCCCGTCCCGACAGGTAGGTGCAGGATCGGAAGGGTTGCGGTGCAGTGGTGCACCGCCGGGAGCGAAGGAGCGTCCATGTCGGGAGCCAGCGTGCTGTTCATCGGCGGCAGCGGGGTGATCAGCGCCTCCTGTGTCCGCGAAGCCGTCGAGCAAGGGTTCGACGTCACCGTGCTCAACCGGGGGACCACCGGGGGCAGGCCGATCCCGGAGGGTGTGACGCGCCTCCAGGCCGACGTCTCGGACCGGAGCGCCCTGGCGGACGTGGTCGGCGACCGCCACTGGGACGTCGTCGTGAACTGGATCGCCTTCACGCCGGACCAGGTGCAGGCCGACGTCGACTTCTTCGCCGGGCGGACCAGGCAGTACGTGTTCATCAGTTCGGCCTCGGCGTACCAGACCCCGGCGACGCACCTGCCGATCACGGAGTCGACGCCGCTGAAGAACCCGTACTGGCAGTACTCGCGGGACAAGATCGCGTGCGAGGAGCTGCTCATGGCGGCGTACCGGGAGCAGGACTTCCCGGTGACGATCATCCGGCCGTCGCACACCTACGACGAGACGAAGCTCCCGCTGACGGGCGGCTGGACCGCGGTCGCGCGGATGCGGGCCGGCAAGCCGATCATCATCACGGGCGACGGCAGCTCGCTGTGGACGATCACGCACAGCCGGGACTTCGCGGTCGGGTTCACGGGGCTGCTCGACCGGGCCGAGGCGATCGGGGAGGCCTTCACGATCACGAGCGACGAGGCGCCGACCTGGAACCAGATCGCGCACGAGATCGCAGCGGCAGCAGGCGTCGAAGACCTGCAGATCGTGCACGTGCCGGCGGATGCGATCAACGCCGTGGACCCGGAGTGGGGGGCGGCGCTCCTCGGCGACAAGGCGAACAGTTCGGTGTTCGACAACAGCAAGGTGCGGTCGCTCGTGCCGTGGTACCGGCCGCGGACGCCCTACCGGCAGGGCGTGCGCGAGGTCATCGCCTGGTACGAGGCGAACCCCGACGCGCAGGTCGTCGACGAGCGGCTCGACGCCCTGATGGACGAGCTGGCGGCGCGCTGGGCGGTGTGACGCGCGGGGCAATGTGACGCGGCCGTGCTTCGTGAGCAGAAATGGTCGGGTGCCCTGGGGCGACCCGACCATTTCTGCTCACGAAGTGAGCGCGGAGCTCACGAAGCGAGCGCGGAGCTCAGGCTCGCGCGCGCAACACCTCGGCGAGGGCGCCGATCGCCAGGCGCACCTCGTCGTCGGTCACGACGAGCGGCGGCGCGAAGCGGATCGTCGACCCGTGCGTGTCCTTCACGAGCACCCCGCGGTCGGCGAGGTCCTGCGCGATCTGCTTGCCCGTGCCGAGCGCGGGGTCGATGTCGATCCCCGCCCAGAGCCCGGCGACCCGGTGCGAGACCACCCCGGAGCCGACCAGGTCGTCGAGCAGCCCGCGGAGCAGCGGTTCACCCTCGAGCGCCCGCTGCTGGAACGTGCCCTCGCCGAGCATCGCCACGACCTCGGAGCCGACGGCGGCCGCGAGCGGGTTCCCGCCGAACGTCGACCCGTGCTCGCCCGGACGCAGGACGCCCAGCACGTCACGCCGACCGACCACGGCGGACACGGGGACGATCCCGCCGCCGAGCGCCTTGCCGAGCGTGATGAGGTCCGGGCGGACCCCGACGCGCTGCACGGCGAGGGTGTGGCCGGTGCGACCGAGCCCGGACTGGATCTCGTCGGCGACGAACAGGGCGCCGAACTCGTCGCAGATCGCCCGGACGTCGGGCAGGTAGGACGGAGGCGGGATGACGACCCCGCCCTCGCCCTGGATCGGCTCGAGCAGCACGGCGACGACGGTCTCGTCCATCGCCTCGCGCAGGGCAGCGGCATCGCCGTACGGCACGGTGCGGAAACCGGGCGTGAACGGCCCGAAGTCGTCGTGCGCCGACGGGTCGTCCGAGAACGAGATGATCGTCGTGGTGCGACCGTGGAAGTTCCCCGAGGCGACGATAATCGTGGCGCGCTCGGCGGGGACGCCCTTGACGCGGTAGCCCCACGCGCGGGAGACCTTGATCGCGGACTCCACCGCCTCGGCACCGGTGTTCATCGGCAGGACCATGTCGGTCTCGGTCAACGCGGCGAGCGCCGAGGCGAACGGCCCGAGCTGGTCGTTCACGAACGCGCGCGAGGTCAGCGTGACCCGGTCGAGCTGCGCCCGCGCGGCGTCGAGCAGCCGGGGGTTGCCGTGACCGAAGTTCACGGCGGAGTAGGCGGCGAGGCCGTCCAGGTAGCGCTTGCCGTCGACGTCCGTGACCCACGCGCCGTCGCCCGACGCGATGACGACGGGCAGCGGGCTGTAGTTGTGGGCGAGGGAGCGTTCCTCGACGGCGAGCGCCGCCGCGGTCCGCGAACCGAGCGACGAGGCCGTCATCGCGCGACCGAGGTGCCGGTGCCGACCGGGTGCAGGTCGAGCGTGCAGCACTTCACGCCGCCGCCGCCGAGCAGCAGCTCGGACAGGTCGACGCCGATCGGGTTGTAGCCCTTCTCGCGGAGCTGCTCGGCGAACCGGACAGCCCGGGCGGCGATCACGACGTTGTACCCGTCGGAGTAGGAGTTCAGGCCGAGGATCGCAGCGTCCTCCTCGGTGGCGATGATCGCGTCCGGGAAGCGCTCGCGCAGGATCGCCAGCGACGGCTCGTCGAAGGCGCTCTCGAGGTAGGCGATGTTCGACGTGCCGTCCGCGGCGGGCTCCGGGTCGAGGACCGCGATCGCCGTGTCGAGGTGGTAGAAGTTCGGGTTGATGAGCTTCAGGGTGACGACCTCGCGGCCGGAGATCCGCGCGAGCTCCTCGTGCGAGGTGCTGTCCGAGCGGAAGCCCGTGCCGGCGAAGATGGTGTTCCCGATGAGCAGGAAGTCGCCCTCGCCCTCGTTCGTCTCCTCGGGCTCGGCGACGGTCAGGCCCGCGCTGCGGAACCAGTCCATGTATGCCGGACCCTCGGGCTGACGCTCGGGGTACTGGAACTTCGCGCCGTACGCGACGCCGTCGAGCACGAACCCGCCGTTGGCCGCGTAGACCATGTCCGGCAGGCCCTCGATCGGCTCGATGTACGAGATGTCGAAGCCGAGCTGCTCGTAGACGTCCACGAGGGACTGCCACTGCTCGACGGCCTTCGACGTGTCGGTCGGGTCCTCGGGGTGCATCCACGGGTTGATCCGGTAGCTGACCGTGTAGTGCGTCGGCTTGCACATCAGGATCGTCCGCTTGGTGGCGGTACGGGCCGGTGCATCGGTGGTCGAGGGTGCGGTGTTCGACATCAGTCCTCCTGAGAAGGGACCGGGGCCCGAGCCTGCCAGGAACCGAAACGGAACGAAGGAGATGTGCTCCGGCGAGATGCAGGCTCACTCGCCGTAGCGGACCAGGTCGACGCCACGTCGATCCTGACACAGACCGTCCGGCAAGTGCAGTACCGGGAGCGAAGCGCCGTGGCACCCGTTCGGGTGACGCACGTTTCGTGCGCCGAACCCACCGGGTGTGCAAGAAGTCCGCGTACCATGGGTGCAATGGATTCGCTCGACCACCGCATCCTGGATCAACTCCGGGAGAACGCCCGCGCCGGCTACGGCGACATCGGGTCGGTGGTCGGACTCTCGGCCTCCGCCGTGAAGCGTCGCGTCGACCGGCTGGTGGGCGACGGCGTGATCCAGGGCTTCACGATCAAGGTCGACCCCGCCGTCGAGGACCGCGGCACCGAGGCCTGGGTGGAGCTCTACTGCCGCGGCACGGTCTCCCCCGACGAGCTCCGCACCCTGCTCGACAGCGTGCCGGAGGTCATCGACGCCGGCACCGTCACGGGCAGCGCCGACGCCGTCGTGCACATGCGCTCAAAGGACCTCTCCGCGCTCGAGGAAGCCCTCGACAAGGTCCGCCTCGCACCCCAGGTGGACCACACACGGTCCGCGATCGTGCTCTCCAAGCTGGTCAGTCGCGAGACCGCGTAACGTCCCGCACATGCGACGGATGTGGGCCGGGAGGCGCGGATCGCCTCCCACGGGTTCGCGCTCGGCCCGCCGTCTGGTCACCGCTGCGAGCGTCGCCTACGTCGCGAACTGCGCCTGGGGCACCGCCGTCGCCGTGCGGCTCATCCGGACGAGGAAGCTGCGCGTCGTCCACCACGGCCTGTTCGTCGTGACCGCCACGCTGACCGGTGTCGCGGCGACCACCCCGGTCTGGACGCGAAGCCGATCGGCGCTCTTCCTGCTCCCGGCGCTCGTGCCGCTCGCGGTCGCACCACGCACGAACCCGCGCTCCGGAGCACACTGGCAAGTCGCGGTCGCCGCGGCGCCGTCCTACCTGGGGGCGTTGCTCGCGGGCCGCCGAGCAGAGAGGTGAGCAGTGGAGCTCTTCGAGGCGATCAGACGCCGGCGGACCACCAACGGACCGTTCCTCCCCGACCCCGTGTCGCCCGAGCACCAGCGCCTGCTCATGGAGCTGGCCGGCCGGGCACCGTCGCAGCTCAACAGCCAGCCGTGGCGGTTCGTCCTCGTCGAGGAGCGCGACACGATCGACCGCGTCGCCGAGATCAGCGGCTCGTCGATGACCCGGACCATGGCCGAGGGGACGTTCTTCGAGCGGTACAAGCCGTACTTCCGGTTCTCCCAGGCCGAGATGGACGAGCGGCGCGACGGCATGCTGTTCGACAAGCTCCCCGGACCGCTCAAGCCCTTCACGAAGCAGGTGTTCACGAAGCGTGGGCAGCTGCTCATGAACACACTGCGGGTGCCGCACACCCTCGGTGAGGAGAACCGGAAGCTCGTCGCCGGGTCGCCGCTGCTGCTCGGCGTGCTGCTCGACCGGCACGAGTACCGGAAGGAGGAGCTCTCCGGCTTCTACTCGGTGTTCAGCATGGGTGCGGCGATGGAGAACATCTGGCTCGCCACCACCGAACTCGGCCTCGGCATCCAGTTCGTGTCCTTCCCGATGGAGACCCCCGGGGCGTGGGAGGAGATCGAGGGACTGCTCCACGTCCCCGAGTCGCTCGAGCTGATGGCCGTCTACCGGATCGGGTACCTGCCGCCCGAGCGCCGGCGTCCCGCGATCGACTGGACGTCGAGCGAGCGGAAGCGGCCATCGCAGTACGTCTTCCGGGGGACCTGCGACACCCCGCAGCTGGGGTGGGACGACGCGCCCGTGGCGGGGCACATCGCCCCGGAGGCGACCACCTCGTGACCGCGGCCGTGCCCGCCGGGGGCGAACCGCGCCTCCAGGCCGTCGCTCCCGGACTGACCGGACGCCCCTGGATCTCGCAGGATTGGCTCGACGTCGTCTTCGTGCACTGGCGCGTCGACGTCTCGGCGGTGGCGCCGCTGCTCCCCGCCGGGACCCGGCCGGACACCCTCACTGCGGACGGCACCGACGACGGGGCGACCACGTGGGTCGGCCTCATCGCGTTCCGGTTCGAGGACACCCGGTTCCCGCCGATCTCGACGGGGAGGATCGGGGACTTCGTCGAGGTGAACGTCCGCGTCTACACGATCGACGACGAAGGGCGGCACGGTGTGGTGTTCCTGTCGCTCGACGCCGGCAAGCTCCTGCCGACGATCGGCGCGCGCGTCGCGACCGGTCTGCCGTACTGGTGGGCCGATGCCGAGACGCGGAACGGCGACGGCCGCGTCGGGTACGCGATGCGACGACACGGGACGCACCTGCGGTCCCTCGTCGAAGTGCGGGTCGGTGCGGAGGTGACCGAGCCGACGGCCCTCGAGACCTTCCTGACCGCGCGGTGGGGCATGCACGTGCACCGAGCCGGCCGGACCCGGTTCTGGCCGAACGAGCACGAGCCGTGGCCGCTCCACCGGGCCTCGGTCGTGTCGCTGCAGGACGACCTGATCGGTGCGGCCGGACTCCCGTTCGGCCTGGCCTCGCTCGAACCGGACTCGGTGCTCTACTCGCCGGGGGTCACGACGCGCTTCGGTCTCGGGCGCTGACGCCGGACCACGGCAGGTCCGGCGTCGCCCGGGCCGCGGCGCGGAACTGGTGGACGGCCAGTGCCGACCAGACGATGACGAAGACGCCGCTCGCGATCCAGGACGCGCTCTGGGCCCTCGACAGGCCGTCGACCGTGAGGGCGACCGCGGCGAGGACCGCGCCGCACGTCCCCACGACGACGAGGGCCCATGCAACGGCGAGGTGGTCGACGCGGGGCACGGCGCGCGCCGTGGCGTACCGCATCGGGAGTCCCACCGCCGCGAGGAAGAGGCCGAACGGGACCCCGACGAGCACGGTCGCGATCGTGAGGACGGCGGCGACCGTCACCGCGACGACGACCCGCGTGACGTGGCAGCGCCAGGAGGCCTCGACGGTCTGCTCGTCGTACGCACGCCGGTTCGCCACGAACAACGCCACGGCGCCGACCGTCGTGACGACCGCGGCCGACACCCCGACGACGAGGGCGAACAGCCCGCCGAACGCGATGCCGAAGAAGACGTGCGCGCCGGCGAGGACCAGCGTCAGGGCCGGCAAGGTCCAGACCTCGCTCGGCCGGACGGGCGTGCTGAGGACCCAGCCGGGCGGTGCGTCCTCCGCTGGGGCGTCTCCGGTGTCCACACCGCCATCATGGCCGGTCGGTGCGGCGCTCGTCGCTCCGGGGGACAGCGGCTGAGTGGTGCACGGTCGACCGCAGGTACAAGGGAGCCATGACTCGAGTGGCAGTGGTGACCGGTGGTTCCGCAGGACTGGGACGGGCGACGGTGCGGGAGCTCGCCGCGCGGGGGTGGGACGTCGCCGTGCTCGCGCGGGGGCGGGACGGGGTCGAGGCCGCGGTGGCCGAGGTCGAGGCGGCCGGACGACGAGGGCTGGCACTGGTCGCGGACGTGTCCGACCGGGAGGCCGTCGAGGCAGCCGCGGACCGCGTCGAACAGGAGCTCGGGCCGATCGATCTCTGGGTCAACGGCGTGATGGTCGGCGTGTTCGGGCGGTTCATGGACACCGCACCCGAGGACTTCGAGCGCGCACTGCACGTGACCTACCTCGGCTTCGTGAACGGCACCCGGGCAGCGCTGTCCCGGATGGTCCCGCGCGACCGCGGGCAGGTCGTCCAGGTCGGTTCGGCCCTCGGCTTCCGGGGCATCCCGCTGCAGGCCGCGTACTGCGGGGCGAAGCACGCGATCGTCGGGTTCACCGAGTCGGTCGTCTCCGAGCTCCTCGAGCAGGGCAGCAAGGTGCAGGTCTCCCGCGTCGACATGCCCGCGCTCAACACCATCCAGTTCCAGTGGGTGAAGTCGAAGCTGCCGCACCAGCCCCAGCCGGTCGCACCGATCTACCAGCCGGAGGTCGGCGCACGGGCGATCGCTGCCGTGGCCGAGCGGCCCCGCCGCCGCACCTGGGTCGGGGAGTCGACGGTCTACACGATCCTCGGCAACCGCATCAGCGGGCGGTTCGCGGACTGGTACGCCGCGAAGACGCTGGTGTCCGGGCAGCAGGACCCCGAGAAGGACGGGTCGGCGATCGGCGTGAACCTCTACGAACCGGTTCCAGGGGACCACGGGGCGCACGGGGTGTTCGACGACACCGCGCACGCCTGGTCGCCGCAGACCTGGTGGGTGGAACACCGCCGGCTCGGGAACGGGATCGTCGGCGCGGTGCTGGCCGGTGCGGCGGGAGCCGTGGCGCTGGCGGCGGGACGACGACGATGACGTCGGGCTCCGGTGTCGAGTCCTTCCGGGCCGCCGTGGGGATCGGGCACGCGGTCCGGGCGGCACGGGGTGGTGGGCAGCCGGTGCTGGACGTCGTGCTCGCGGCGCGGCAGCTCGCCCAGGCGGGGCTGGTCGGCCGCGCCGGGGCGCCCGACGCACACACGCTCAGCGCGGTCGTGGACACCCTCCACGGCCTGACGATGGTGCCGCTCGCCGTCGCGGACCGTCGGCGGCGCAGGTTCGCCCTCGGCCAGCTCGGGATCTCCCTGGTGCTGGTGATCGCCGAGTGCGCGGCCGTCGGCAGCGGACGACGTGCTGTCGGAGGTGCTCGGTAGCGTCCGGGACATGAGCACGACCTACTCCGTCGCGTCCTCGCTGGACGGGTTCGTCGCCGCGCCCGGCGACGACCTCGACTGGCTGCTGCAGTTCGGCTTCGAGCCGTTCCAGGAACACCACGACCGCTTCTTCGCGGGCGTCGGCGCCCTCGTGATGGGGTCGACCACGTACGAGTGGCTGCTCGCCCACGACGACACCTGGGCGTACCCGGACCTGCCGACCTGGGTGTTCACCACGCGCGAGCTGCCCGTACCGGACGGCGCCGAGGTGCACTTCGTCTCGGGATCGGTCGCGGACCACCAGTCGGTCCTCGAGCGAGCGGCGGGCGAACGCGACGTGTGGGTCGTCGGCGGCGGTCTGCTCGCAGCGCAGTACCAGCAGGCCGGGCTGCTCGACGAGCTCCGGGTCACGGTGATGCCGATCGCGCTCGGCGCCGGTGCTCCCCTGCTGCCGGTGGCCGCCCCCACGCCGGTGTTCGAACTGGTCGGCACGACGCCGTTCGTGGGCGGCGCGGTCGAACTGCACTACCGGTCGACACCGGCGGCCGGTGAAACGGACCCGCACTCCGTCGGCCAGGATGCGCGCACCGACGCCTGACGCCCACCAGCCGCGGCGTAGCGTCCGTGCCATGAGCGACAACGAACAGACCGAGCCCGTCATGGACGGCGCCACCGAGGCGACGAACCACGAGAAGCTGCACGGCCTCATCGAGCAGGTCGACCACGACCACGCCGGCGAGGGCGCCGGAGCGATGGCCGACCACCTCCGTGACCGGATGGACGAGACCGGCGTCGTGGACGAGGAAGCCGGCGACACCGAGGACTGAGCCCCGCCGGACGCCACCGCGCGCGTCCGCGGACGGTCCGCGTCGGTCAGGCGACGTCCGCGCGGAAGGTGCGTAGTGCCTCCAGGTCGTCCGCGTCGAGACCGGCACGCTCGACGAACCGGTCCACGTCGAACGCGGCGAGGGCCGCGCGGAACGCCCCCTCGACCGTGGTGCCGTGCTCGGCGCACAGCGCCTCGATCTTCGCCTCGTTCGAGGGGACCCCGATCGAGGCGAGCAGAGCCGGGGCGTTGTCGACCGTGACGAGGTGGTCGGCGACGATCGCCTCGGGTTCGACGCCGGCGAGGGACAGCAGGACGAGCGCGATGATCCCGGTGCGGTCGCGTCCGCCCGCGCAGTGGAAGAGGACACCGCCCGGTTCGGCTCGGGCGATCGCACGCAGGACGGAGCCGGTGCGCTCCGGCAGCTCGGCGAGGTGCGGGCCGTAGTACAGCGGTGTACCGACGAGCCCGGTCTCCCAGTACGCCTGCCAGAACGCGGGAGCCGCGTCGAGACCGTCGTGGTCGATGACGACGGTCGTCACCCCGTCCGGCCGGGTACCCGTGTCCTTCTCGGTCTCCCACGGCGCGCGCAGGTCGACGACCGTGCGGACCCCCGCGTCGCGCAGCGCCTGCCAGCCGGCGGGGCTCACGCGGTCGACGTTCTCGGACCGGAACACGTGCCCGGACGGGGTCGTCCCGCCGTCCCGCAGCGGGAGCCCGCCCAGGTCGCGGGCGTTGAAGAGCCCTTCGGCGTGCAGGGTGCGATCGACGTCAGACATGCAGCTCCGCGAGGTCGGGGTCGAGGTCACCGAAGCGGTGCGCCGTGATCGACACCGTCTGTTCGCGCAGGAAGGGCAGCATCTCGATGATCCCGGCCTCGACCACGGGGGCGTCGTGGATGGCCACGTCGACGCTGGCACCCAGGGCTTCCTCGAGTGCGAGCGGGTCACCGCCCACGAGTCGGATCCGGGCGCCGGGTCCGCCGAACGCCGTGTGCGCCGGGCGGTCCTGCCCCTGGGCGAGCACGGCGTCGAGCGCGTCCTGCTCGACCTCGTCGCCGGAGGACCAGTCCGGCCGGAACAGGTCACCGGAGGCGGCACGGCGGAGGAACTCGTCGTCCGACTCGACCAGGTGGTCGACGACGTGCAGCGGCGATCGGCTCGACGCGAGCAGCTGCGTGAGCGGTCCGGGGAGTGGCCGAGCCGTGCTCACGAGCAGGTCGGCCCGGGCGGCGGTCGCGGCGGCGAGCACGCGCACGAGGTCGCCGGACGAGGCGCCCTCGGCCTGCCGGACGATGACGGACTGCGGTCGCCAGCGCAGCACGTTCCGCTCGACGACGAGCCCGGCCGGGTCGTGCGCTACACCAAACTCGGACTCACGTGCGCGGACGTCGCTCAGTGCACCGGCGCGCACCTGGTCGAACTCCTCGAACGACAGGCCGCTGCGGGCCGCCTCGATCACGGCGGTGACCCGCGGCGGCAGGCCGTGCAGCTGGATGCTCTTGTGCACGGTCCGGGGCGTGGGCTCCCACCGGCCGAGCGTCGCGACGGACATCGAGCCGCCGGGCTTCGTCCCGGTGCCGACCGACGAGCGCTTCCACCCGCCGAACGGCTGCCGGTGGACGATCGCGCCCGTGGTGCCGCGGTTGACGGACAGGTTGCCCGCGCGGACCCCGGCGATCCAGTCCGCGACCTCGTCGGTGTCGAGGGAGTGGAGGCCGGCGGCGAGCCCGTGGTCGGTGCCGTTCTGGATCGCGATCGCCTGGTCGAGGGTGTCGGCACGCATGATCCCGAGGACCGGCGCGAGGTACTCGGTCTGGTGGAAATCGCTGCCGGGCCGGACACCGTCGCGGATCCCCGGCGACCACAGCCGGCCGGAGTCGTCGAGCGGGACCGGCTGCACCAGCCAGGACTCCCCCGGGCCGAGCTCGGTCAGCCCAGCGCGTACCGTGCCCTCGGGCTCGGCGATGAGCGGCCCCATCTGCGCCGTCGGATCGTCCGGCCAGGCGACACGCAGGGTGCGGGTGGCGTCGACGAGCTGTCGGCGGAAGCGCTCGCTCTCGCCGACCGCCCCCACGAGGATCACCAGCGAGGCCGCGGAGCACTGCTGCCCGGCGCGACCGAACGCCGACCGGACGATGTCCTGCACGGCGAGGTCGAGATCCGCACTGGGAGTGACGACGATCGCGTTCTTGCCGCTCGTCGCGCCGGTGAGCGGCAGACCTGCCCGCCACCAGCGGAAGGAGCGTGCGGTGTCGGCCGAGCCCGTGAGGACGATCCGGTCGACGGCGGGGTGCGCGATGAGGTCGCGGCCGAGCTGGTCCTCGTCGAGGTCGACGAGCTGGAGCAGGGAGTGCGGGACCCCGGCGTCCCAGAGCACGTCGGCGAGCACCGCCCCGGAGCGCTTCGCCTGGGGCGCGGGCTTCAGGACGACCCCGCTGCCCGCGGCGAGTGCGGCGAACACTCCCTCGGCCGGGTTCGCGACGGGCGACGTCCACGTCGGCGCCACGACCGTGAGGCGCGGCGGCACGTACCGGGCACCGTCGCCGTCGAGCACGGCCAGCCGGCGGGCACTGTCGGCGGCGTGGTGGGCGGAGTCGATCGCGGCGCTCACGTCGGAGTCGGCCTCGCTGAAGGTCGCGCCCGTCTCCGCCGCCGACACCTCGATGAGGTCGGCACGCCGCGTCTCGAGCTCGTGCGCGATGAGGTCGAGGAGCTCGGCACGGTCGGACGGGTCCTGCCGTCCCCAGTTCACCCCGGCCTGCGCCGTCCGGGCGACGATGCGCTCGAGCTTCGACCGGTCGGCGACCTTCGACCCGCGGATCGTCTGCGCACCGAGCTGCGAGCGCGGCACCCGCCGGAGCACGTCGATCGCCCACTCGCGGTTCGCGGCGGTCGACGGGTCGGTGTCGGGTGCGTTCGTGAAGGCGTCGCGGTGCACGGGGTCGCCGATCGGGGCACGGCGGTCCTGCGTCCGGTTCGTGGCCGGCACCGGACCGCGAGCGTCGAGGGCCGCGACCGCCGCGAGCCACCGGCCGCGTTCACGCTCGAAGACGCTCTCGTCCTGACCGATGTCGCCCGCCGCGGCGACGAAGCCGTCCGGACTGGCGCTCTCCTGCAGCCGCCGCACGAGGTACGGGATCGCGGCGTCGAACTGGTCGGGGTGCACGACCGGGGTGGAGACGACCACCCGTCCGACGTCGGCACGGACGGCGTCGGCGGACGCGGACGCCATCCCGAGCAGCACCGCGACGTGCACGCCGTCGGTGACGCCGCGGCGCTGGGCGAGGGTCCACGCCGTCGCGAGGGTGAAGAGGTTGTGGCTCGCGACCCCGATCCGGACCGCGTCGATGCGCTCCGGCGTCAGGGCGGCATCGAGCAGCCGGAGGTGGGCGGTGTCGGTCTCCTGCTTCGACCCCCACGTGGCGAGGGGCCACCCGTGCAGGATCGCGTCGACCCGTTCCGTCGCGAGCGAGGCGCCCTTGGCGAGTCGGACGGTGATCGGCGCACCGCCGCGGGCGCGCCGCTGCTGCGCCCAGGCGGTCAGGGAATCGAGTGCGCCGGCGGCGTCGGGCAGGTACGCCTGCAGCACCACGCCGGCGTCCAGCCCGAGGAACTCGTCGCGGTCGAGGAGCGTCCGGAACGCAGCGAGCGTGACGTCGAGGTCGCGGTGGTCCCCGGCGTCGAGCGTGACGGACTTCGCGGTCGGGGACGACGCGGCGAGCCGGTACAGGGGGACGAGACGGTCCACCACCCGTTCGACGGTCTGGTCGAACGCCCACGCGGACATCTGCGGCACGACCGACCGCACGCCGATCGACACGTGGTCGACGTCGTCACGCGCCAGCAGGTCCATCGTCGCCTGCAACCGTCGGTCGCTCTCCGCGCTGCCGAGCACGGCTTCGCCGAGCAGGTTCACGTCGACGACCACACCCGGGCCGCCGACCTTCGCGAGCGCGGGCCCGAGCTTCGCGTCGGTGGCGTCGACCACCAGGTGCCCGGTCATCCGCCGCAGGATCTTCCGCGCCGTGGGCACCACGGCCCACGGAGCCATGGTCGCGAAGCCGCCGCCGAGCGTCACCGCGCCGCGCAGGGACCAGGACAGGAAGTCCGGGACGTCGCGGCTGACCTGCTCGAGGTTGCGGGCCACGACGCGCGGGTCCTCGGGGCGGATCACCTTGTCGACGAGACCGCGCGTGAAGTCCAGCCCCCGGTCGTCCCGCAGGGCCTCGGCCAGACGGACCGCCCCCGCGTCGGGCTTCGTCCCCGCGGAAGCCGCCAGCCACCGCCGCACGAGGGCGACGGCGTCGTCGGTGCAGTCCTGCAGTCGGGCGCTCGGCATGCACCGATCGTATGCTGCGCCACCGACCGCACCTCGGAGCGAGCCGTGCGCCACCGGCGAGTCATCCGAGCGGATGATCATGCCGTCGAAGCGTCCGGAGGTCGATACGCTGACGCCATGTCGAACGAGGGCGCCGAGGGCCACGACTGGGCGACGTGGGACGCCTACCACGACGTCTGGCGACGCCTCGACCGAGCGCTCGACCAGGCCGTGCAGCACGGCGCAGGCATCTCGATCCCCGAGTTCGAGATCCTCATCGGACTGCACCGCGAGCCAGACCACCGGTTGCGGGTCCGCGACATCGCGGCCGGCATCGGCTGGGAGAAGTCGCGCGTCAGCCACCAGGTCACGCGCATGGTGGCGCGGGGCCTCGTCGAGCGCGCGGACTGCCCCACCGACGGACGGGGCAGCTGGGTGGAGATGACCCCGGACGGTCGCCGCGCGGTGCTCGCCGGCATCCGTGCGCACACCGGTGCGCTCGAGGACCTGTTCTGGAGGCCCGTGGGGACCGACGCGGACACGCTGCGGTCCGTCAGTGCTCGCGTCGACGCCGCGATCGGCCCCGACGAATCGGATCCGGACAGCGCCGACTGAGACGACGACACCCCCGCCCCGGGACGGCCGGGACGGGGGTGCGACGTGCGGGGGTGTTACTTGATCTTGGCGGTGATGGTGGCGGTGCCGACGAGGAGGCCGGACTTCACGGCGTCGGTCTTGAAGGTGCTGTTGAGCAGCTTCGCGGCGTCACCCGAGACGTGCACCGTGGTGCCGGTCAGGATCGCGTTGTCACCCTCGAGCTGCAGCGGCTTGAGCGTGCCACCGTGCAGCGAGAACAGGTACGCGTTGTTCACCGCGACCTTGCCGTTGACCAGCACGTCACCGTAGAGCTTGGACGAGCCCGGGTTCACGACGAAGTTCTCCAGCGTGACCGTCGTCTCACCGGCGGTGAGGGTCAGACCCGAGTCGTCGTGGTTCAGCAGACCCTGCACGTACGGACGGTAGTCACCGTCCGGCGACCAGTACGTGACCGAACCGGACGTGATCGGGAACGACACGGACCCGTCGGCGAGCTTGGCGTCACCGGAGACACCCGGGGTCAGCTTCAGCGCGGTGAGGGCGTCGGTGAAGCCGGAGTCGAGCTTCACGGCGGTGTCGCCACCGAGGACCTCGGGCACCGACGCGACGGGGCCGGGGATCTTCGACGAGGACGACGACACGGTGTGCACCGACGGGGTCGAGGCCTGCGCCGAGGTGATGCCGAACGCGGCACCACCCAGCACGAGCGCACCCGTCGTGGCGAGCGTGATGGAGGTCTTGAGGCTCTTGCGCATGGTGATCAATCCTTTGCTGTTGTCGCGCTCGGCGCGGCTGCTGTGTGCGCGCCGAACACACCCTGGTGCAGGGTGGAGAACCAGCGATGTGCGGCTGGTGAGCGCTTCCGGGGTGTTCCCCGGTCGATGTCAGTGATTCGGCACCCTCGCCCAGCCGGATTGGTCCGGATCGGGATCCGTCAGAGATCGACGTCCGCGAGCACCCGGTCGTCGCCGCGGAGCCGCACCTGCACGCTGGCGATGTCGTCGCGCTGCACGTCGGTCGAGGCGGACAGCCCCCGGGCGTCCTCACCCGCGGCCGACCACGACGCCACGGTCTGCACGGACCCGTCGTCGCGCACGACCACGAGGTCGTACATCACGGACCCGTCGGCGGCCCAGGACTTCCCGCCGTAGGAGCAGCCCCAGTCGAAGCGGGTGCCCCACGGTTCGCCGCTGACGGACAGGTCGACGTCGAGGCCGCGCTCCCCCACGAGCGCGTACCGGTCGGCCGACGCCGTGGCGGGGCCGGCCTGGACGGAGGGGTCCACCCGTGCGGTGCCGACCGCGAGTCCGCCGAGGACCGCGGCGACCACCGCGGCGGCGGCCGTGGCCGCGACCCAGATCCGGCGGCGACGGCGACGGTGTCGAACGCGGTGCGCGACGGAGGCGAGGGTGCTCTCGGAGCCGGTGTCGCGCCTCCCGTCCGGGTCTGCGATCTCGACCGCCTGGTCGGCCGGCAGCTTGGACAGCAGGCCCGGGAGACCGACCAGCTCCGCGACGGCGGCCGCACAGCGGTCGCACGTCTCGAGGTGCCGCTCGTACTCGAGCCGCTCGTCCGGCGGCAGGGAACCGAGCACGTAGGCGGCGTCCCACTCGGCGTAGCGGTCGTCGCTCATCGCGTCACTCCTCGTTCCTGCAGTGCGAGCCGGAGGGCCCGCAGCCCGTAGTGCAGCCGCGACTTCGCGGTGCCCTCGGGGATGTCGTGTCGTCGGGCGATCTCGGGGACCGTGTGTCCGAGCCAGTAGGCGTCCACCACCACCCGACGGTGGTCGGGGCTGAGCGAGGCGAGGGCGTCCGCGACGACGATGCGGTCGAGGACGGCGTCGGTGCGGTCCGCCTCGACCCGGTCGACGGGGGACTCGGTGCCGTGCTCACGGCGGTTCCGCGCGGACCGGGCATCGTCGACGACGAGGTTCCGGGCGACGGTGAAGAGCCACGCCCGAGCGCTGTCCGGGGCGCGTTCGAGCACGGCCGGGCGCTGCCACGCGCGCACCATCGTCTCCTGCACGACGTCCTCGACCGTGTGGCCGTCCCGCGTCAGGTGCCGGACGTACCGGGTGAGCGCGTCGCCGTGCTCCCGGTAGAGCGTCGCGAGCAGCTCGTCGGCGGACCGGCCCGTGGCCATCACTTCGCCAGGTCGAGGGAGAACTCGACGGACCCCTTCGGGTCCACCGTGACGAAGCCGAGGGACGGTGCTTCGACCCCGTAGTCCTCGAAGGTGATCGGGATGCTGCCGGCGACCTGCACGGTGCCGTCCTTCGCGACGGCGACCTGGGCGTCGGCGGTGACGGGCTGCTCGACGCCGTGCAGGTCCATCGTGCCGGTGAGCGTGACGTCCTGCGTCGAGCCGTCGAGCGCGCCGGACACGTCGACGGGCTTCGTCAACGTGAACGTCGCCGTGGGGTGCTGGTCCGTCTGGAGTGCGGTGTCGCGGAAGTAAGCGTCACGGGCGGACTCGGGCGTGCTGATCTTCGCGACCTCGACCGTGACCGTCGCCTTCGTGAGGGAGCCGCCGCTGACCTCGGCGCTGCCCTCGACGTCCTTCGTGCGTCCGACCACGTTCACATCCTGCCCCTGGAGCTTCTCGTGCACGCGGTAGCCCGCGAACGAGTCGCCGGTGCTGGTCCAGCTGCCGTCGGCCTCGGCGGCGGTGAGGGTGCCGGAGCCGCCGGACGGCGCGGCGCTGACGGAGGGGGCCGCGGCGGCCTGCCCGTTGACGGTGTTCGCGTAGATGACCGGTCCGGCGATGGCTGCGGCCGCGCCGACGACCACGACGCCGGAGGCGATGCCGATGATGACCTTGGTTCGTGTGCGGAGTCCCATGCCCTGACGACGAGACAGCGGGCCGGATCGTTCACCGGCGTTCGGCATGGGCGGCGGATCGTCCACCGGCGTTCGGCATGATGGGGCGGTGGACATCGTCATCGCCGGCTGCGGCGACCTCGGGATCGAGACCGGCCTGCGCTTCGCCGCCGCCGGGCACCGCGTGGTCGGACTCCGGCGGCGGGGCGAGCTGGTCCCGGCCCCGCTCACGGGGCGGAGCGTCGACCTGCGCCGGTCGGTCCCGGAGATCCCGGCGAGCACGGCGGTGGTGGTCGTGGCCGTCGCCGCGGGGAGCCGCGACGTGGACGAGTACCGCGCGACGTACGTCGACGGGCTGCGGAACGTCCTGGACGGCATCGACGCGTCCGGAGCGAGCCCGCGCCTGGTCGTCGTGTCCTCGACCGCGGTCTACGACGTCGACGACGGCGGCACGGTCACCGAGGACACCCCCGCGGACGGCGGTTCCCCCACCGCGGACGTCCTGCTGGAGGCCGAGGCCCTGCTCCGCGAGCGAGCCCCGGGGGCGGTGCTCGCTCGACTGTCCGGTGTGTACGGTCCCGGGCGGGAGCGCCTCATCGACCAGGTCCGGGGCGGAGGGGCTCGGTCGGCTCCGGCCGACGGGTCGTCCCCGCACACGAACCGGATCCACCGGGACGACGCGGCCGCAGCCCTGGTCCACCTCGCGACGCTGGACGACCCCGCACCGACGTACCTCGTGACCGACGACGAACCGGCTCGGCTCGACGACGTGTACGCGTTCCTCGCCGCCGAGCTCGGGGTCGCGGTGCCGCCGAGGGCCGAGGCCGGCGCCGGCACTGCCGGCCGGCAGGGTGCCGGTGACAAGCGCCTGTCGAACGCCCTGCTCCGCTCGACGGGCTGGGCACCGCGCTACCCGACGTTCCGCGAGGGCTACCGCGCCGTGCTCGCCGGCGCCGGCACCAGGCACCCCTGAGCCGCCGCGCTCGGTACGATCCGGACGTGCACGAACTCGCCGTCCGGCCCCACGCCACCCCCACGCTCGTCGTCGCCGTGGCGATCCTGTCCATGTCCGGGACGGCGTTGGCGTTGCTCTGGTCGGTCATGTGGGTGCCGGTCCTCGTCACGGGGACGGGGGCGTCGCTCTTCCTGTGGCCCCTCGTGCTGGCGTTGTGCCTCCTCCCGTGGGGCGGGGTCGTCGTGGCGCTGGTGCTCGGTGTCGTCGCGCGTCGGCGTGCGGAGACCCGTGGGTCGACCGCCGTGGTCGTCGCGAGCGCTGTGCTGTCGGGGCTCGCGCCGATCGCGCTGTGGTTCGGCGGACCGTTCTCGGCCGTGGCCTGACCCGCGGAGCGGCCGGGCGCGCCGGCGCGGCGCGCTCGGCGGCGCGGCGCTCGGCGCTCCGCACAACCAAAGGCACGTTGCGCCACGCGGATGCACGGCTCGAGCGCACCTTGGTTGTGCGAACGCCTCCGGCGCCAGCGGCCCGGCGGCGCCGCGCAGCGGCACGGCGCCAGCGGCGCGGCGGCCCGCGGCCCGCGGCTCAGTGGTACCGGTGGTCCTGGATCGTCAGGCGCGGCCCGAACGACGGCTTCCGGAAGCCCGACCCGCCGATGAGCCGCACGACCCGCTCCCGGTGCCCCCGCCACGGCTCCAGCAGCTCGAGCATCCCGTCGTCGTCCACCGGTCCCCCGGTCAACGCCCACCCGACGAGCGCCGGCACGTGGAAGTCCCCCACGCTCGGGGAGTCCGGATCGCCGTGGGCGCGCTGCGCGGTCTCCGCCGCCGTCCACTTCCCGATGCCGGGGACCGACTGCAGCCGTGCGGACACGAGGGCCCCACCGCGACCGAGCGCCAGCGTCCGTTCGAGCGCCGGAGCCACCCGGACCGCCCGCATCACCGTCGCCGAACGACCGGGCTCGATGCCGGCGCGGTGCCACTCCCAGCTCGGGATCGCACCCCACCCGGCAGCGGTCGGCGGGACGAACATGTCCGCCGGGGCCGGTCCGGGCGCCGGTGTGCCGTACCGCCGCAGCAGGTACCGCCAGGCGCGCCAGGCCTGCCGCGAGGTGACCTTCTGCTCCATGATCGCGGGCACCAGGGCCGCCATCACGGTGTTGGTGCGGAGCAGGCGGAGGCCCGGTTGCCGGTGCCGGGCGTCGACGAGGAACGGGTGCCGGGACACGTCGAGGTCCGACCAGTCATCACCCCGGCCGAGCAGTTCGGGAGCGTACGACACCGCCCACTCGGCACCGTCGCCCCACGCCGAGACCGCGATGGCATCGGGACCGGCACGGCGCACGAGCACCGAGGCCGGGCCCTCCGGCGTGCGGAGCGCGAGCCACGTGTCGGAGCCGACCACGCGGAAGGCGGGGTCGCCGGAGCCGCGCTGCAGGGGCCGGAGCGTCGCGCGGACGTCCACCGCGCCTCCTGGCCGGTAGACGGTGTCGACACGCGACACGGCCTCGCCGACCCGCGCGGCCTCGCCGACCCGCGCCGCGGCGCCCTCGACGCCACCAGCGGCGGAGGACGGAACGGCGAGGGACACACGCAGGATGGTAATGCGGAACCACCGTCAGTCATGATGGGCGTGTCCCACTGCACCCCGACGACGGAGTTCCCCATGCGCATCGGCATCCTCACCTCCGGAGGCGACTGCCCCGGCCTGAACGCGGTCATCCGCGCCATCGTGCTGAAGGGCATCGCGATCTACGGACACGACTTCGTCGGCTTCCGCGACGGGTGGCGCGGCGTGGTCGACGGCGACATCGTCCCGCTCGGCCGCAAGGACATCCAGGGCATCGCCAAGCAGGGCGGCACGATCCTCGGCACGAGCCGGACGAACCCCTTCGAGGGCCCGAACGGCGGCGTCGAGAACATCGAGCGCACCCTCGAGCGGCACGGCATCGACGCCATCGTCGCGATCGGCGGCGAGGGCACGCTGGCCGCCGCGAAGCGCCTCACGGACGCCGGACTGAAGATCGTCGGTGTCCCGAAGACCGTCGACAACGACCTCGGAGCGACCGACTACACGTTCGGCTTCGACACCGCCGTCGCGATCGCGACCGAGGCCATGGACCGCCTCCGCACCACGGGCGAGTCGCACTCGCGCTGCATGGTCGCCGAGGTCATGGGCCGGCACGTCGGCTGGATCGCCCTGCACTCCGGCATGGCCGCGGGTGCCCACGCGATCCTCATCCCGGAGCAGAAGACGAGCATGGAGCAGATCGCCGCGTGGGTCCGGGCGGCCTACGACCGTGGTCGGGCGCCGCTGGTCGTCGTCGCCGAGGGCTTCGTCCCCGACCACGAGGACAACGCGCACACCGAGCGCGGCCTCGACGCGTTCGGGCGTCCGCGGCTCGGCGGCATCGGCGAGCGCCTCGCGCCGCTCATCGAGGAGATGACGGGCATCGAGACGCGTGCCACCACGCTCGGCCACATCCAGCGCGGCGGCACGCCGACGGCGTACGACCGGGTCCTCTCGACGCGGCTCGGCCTGGCGGCCATCGACTCGGTGGTCGAGGAGCGCTGGGGTCGCATGGTGGCGCTCCGGGGCACCGACATCGAGCACGTCTCCTTCGAGGAGGCGCTCGGCGAGCTGAAGACCGTGCCGCAGGCCCGGTACGACGAGGCCGCCATCATGTTCGGCTGACACGCGTCCGCAGGTCGGCCGGTCGTGGTCCTGGAGGCGCGGGTAGCGTCCGACGCGTGACCCGCGCAGTCCTCGTCTCCAGTTCCGCCCCGCCCACCGTCACCGAGGTCGACGTCGCCGACCCGACCGAGGGCGAGGTGCTCGTCGACGTCACGTACTCGAGCGTCAACTACAAGGACGGCCTGGCGCTCGCCCGGAACCCCGGCGTCGCGCGGGTCGACCCGCTCGTGCCCGGCATCGACGTCGTCGGCACCGTCTCGGCCCTCGGACCGGGCGTGCACGACGTCGCGATCGGCGACCGGGTCGTCGTGAACGGCGCCGGGCTCGGCGAGACCCGGCACGGCGGCTGGGCGGAACACGCGGTGGTGCCGTCGGGGTCGCTCGTCGTGCTGCCGGGGTCGATCGACGACTCGTTCGCGGCCGCGATCGGGACTGCCGGGTTCACCGCGATGCTCAGCGTGCTCGCACTCGAACGGTTCGTCGAGCCGGGCAGCGGTCCCGTCCTCGTGACGGGTGCGTCCGGCGGCGTCGGCACGGTCGCGATCGCGCTGCTCGCCGCCCGCGGGTACGAGGTCACGGCCTCGACCGGACGCGCCGCGAACGACGCCTCGCTCCGGGCCCTCGGCGCGACCGACGTCATCGACCGCGCGACCCTGTCCGAGCTCGGCCGGCCGATGCAGCGGGCGCACTGGGCGGGCGCGGTGGACAGCGTCGGGGGTGCGACCCTCGCGAACGTCCTCGCGGCCACCCGGTGGGGCGGGGCCGTGACGGCGTGCGGCCTGGCGCAGGACTCCGCGCTCCCGACCTCGGTGATGCCCTTCATCCTGCGGGCGGTGTCGCTGCTCGGCATCAACTCCGTCGACGCCCCGCTGCCCCTCCGGCAGCAGGCGTGGCAGCGGCTCGCGACCGATCTCGACCCGGCGCTCCTGGCGGGCGTGACGCGGGTCGCCGGGCTCGAGGAGGCCATCGCCGTCGGACCCGAGGTCGTCGCCGGCAACGTGCACGGGCGCACGGTCGTCGCGGTCGATCGCTGAATACTAAGATTTCACAAGCGTTTGCATATTGACACGTTAGGATTTGAGTACAGAACACCTGAGCCTGTGAGGAGTCCGGCATGCCGGTACCCAAGTCCACCGTCGAGAACTCGCCGCGGAAGCTCCTGCGCGACGTCGTGCTCGAGAAGATGCTCGCCGCGATCCAGGACGGCACGCTCCAGGCGGGCGAGCGCCTCAACGACGACGAGCTCGTGCAGTGGCTCGGGGTCAGTCGCACCCCCATCCGTGAGGCGATCGCCAAGCTCGTCGACTACGGCCTGGTCGAGATGGAGGCGAACCGGTACACCCGCGTCGCCACCCCGACCGGCAAGCAGGCCGCCGACACCACCCAGGTCCTCGGCGGGTTCGTCGAACTCGCTGCGCGCTGGGGCGTGCCGAAGCTCGACGCCTCCGCAGCCAAGGCGCTGACCGAGCACCTCGAAGCCGTGCGCTCGTACTCCGAGCAGCAGGACAAGCGCATGGACGCCGAGCTCGAGACGGTCATCTCGCTGCTCGTCGACGCCGCCGACAACGAGCTGCTCGACAAGTTCGCCGAGTCGCTCCTGCCCCGTGCACGGTTCCTCTCGCTCGCCCAGGGTGCATGGCAGTTCTGGGACTACAAGCACTCGGTCGACCCGCTGCGTGCGGCCATCGCGAAGCGTGACGGTGACGCCGCCGCGGCCGCGATCCGTGCGCTGACCGCGACCGCCGAGCAGCAGGCGGACGAGCTCCGAGCCGCCGGGACCGCCGCCGCCGGCTGACCCGTCCAGCGTTCCCCGGCCGCCTGGGCCACGATGGACCCGTGAGCAGCAACGACGACGTCCTCATCCGGGCGGCCGGGGTCCGCGTGACCCGGTCCGGCCGGGACCTCCTGCACGACATCGACCTGACCGTCCGGCGCGGGGAGCACTGGGCGCTCCTCGGGCCGAACGGTGCCGGGAAGTCGACGCTGCTCGCGGTCCTCGGCGCCACCGGGCACCCGACGGCCGGCACCGTCGAACTGCTCGGCCGGCGACTCGGACGCGTCGACGTCCGGGAGCTCCGCGAGCACATCGGGCACGTCGACCCCCGCCACCGGATGCTCTCGCCGCTGACCGTCCTCGAGACCGTGCTCACCGGGCTCACCGGCACGACCGACCTCATGATGCGGTGGGAGCCGACGCCCGCGCAGGTGGCCACCGCCGAGCAGCACATCGCCGACGTCGGGCTGACGGCGCGTCGGGACGCCCGCTGGCCGGTCCTGTCGCAGGGCGAACGCGGACGGACGCTCATCGCCCGGGCGCTCATGTCCGAGCCGCAGCTGCTCCTGCTCGACGAACCGGCGACCGGACTCGACGTCGCCGCGCGCGAACACCTGCTCGAGACCGTCGACGCCCTGCGCCACCGGTACCCCGAGCTCGGGAGCGTCATGGTGACGCACCACCTCGAGGACCTGCCCGCGTCGACCTCGCACGCGATGCTGCTGCGCGACGGCGTCGCGGTCGCCCAGGGCACCTCCGACGAGGTCATCACGTCGTCGGCGGTCTCGCACGCCTTCGACTTCCCGCTCGCGATCCTCCGGGCCGAGGGGCGCTGGGCCGCCCGCCGCGCGTCCTGAGTCGCTGCACACCGCTCTCCGGGGCGGTGCTGTCCCCTGTCCCACCCTCGGCGATCCGGTCGGTACGTGGTGATGCGTGGTGCCTCGTGCCCCGTCGCCGGTGCGCGGTGCTGGGCTGCGTTGTGCCGGCTCGCGCCACGGCGCTGCCCACTGCGCCACATGAGGACCGGTTTGCCCGCCGGTCCGTCGGGTCCGTACCCGCCCCGGTCCGCCTACCGACGCACCGCCCGTCCGATCAGTCCGTCGTCTCCAGGAGCGCCACCTCCCAGTTGCTGCGCTGGATGGTCGCGTCGAGCTCGCGGAGCTCCTTGGCGAGGTCGTCCGCCCGGGACCGCAGCGTCGCGGTCGGCAGGGCGGCGAACGTGCGGAGCTCACTGCGGAGCTGTCGGTACCCGCCACCTCCGCCCGCGGTCGCGTCCGCGGCGCCGGTCACGAGCGCGTGCCGGAGGCGCAGGGCGTCCCGGCGTGCGAGGAGCGTCGTGACGGTCTCGCCCGAGGCCAGCCGGGTGGACGCGTTCGTCGCGTTGATCCGGGCGAGCAGCACCTCGAGGTCGTCGACGGCGCGCTCGGCCTCGGCGAGCAGGGACGCCGCGTCCTCGTCGGGCTCCTCGCCCTCCTGGTAGCGGGCGTTGGCGGCGATCCGCGAGCGCAGCTGCTCGATGCGCTTCTGCAGGTCGGCGCGCTCGATGAGGGCCTCGGCGAGTTGCATGTCGCCATCCAACCAGCGCACGCGGCACACCGCCGGGTGCGGCGGACGGGAGGCGCGGGTCGGGCCCGACCCGCGCCTGACGTCACGCAGGTGGTGGCGTCACGCCGTGGCGCGCGCGGCCGCCTTCGCCGCGGCCGGCAGTGCGTCGAGCACCCGTCCGACGGCCCGGTCGTCGTGCGCCGCCGTGACGAACCACGCCTCGAAGACGCTCGGCGGCAGGGTCACCCCCGCGTCGAGCATGGCGTGGAAGAACGGCGCGTACCGGAACGCCTCCTGCGCTCGGACGTCGTCGTAGTTCCGCGGGGCGGTCTCGGTGAACGCGAACGAGAAGAGGTTCCCGGCGTGCTGGACGGTGTGGGCGACGCCCTCGGCGGACAGGGCGTCGCTCGTCGCCGTCGCGATGGTCGCCGCAGTCCGGTCGAGGTGCGCGTAGACCTCGGGCGTCGCGGCCCGGAGCGTGGCGATGCCCGCGGCGACGGCGAGCGGGTTCCCCGAGAGCGTGCCCGCCTGGTAGACGGGGCCGAGCGGGGCGAGGTAGTCCATGACCTCGCGCCGACCACCGAGTGCGGCGAGGGGCATGCCGCCGCCGATGACCTTGCCGAACGTGACGAGGTCGGGCTTCCACCCGGCGCCGTCTGGCACGACCTTCGACGCCTCGAGGCCCCACCACCCGGCGGAGCCCACCCGGAAGCCGGTCAGGACCTCGTCGACGATGAGCAGCGCGCCGTGCGCCTGCACGATCTGCGCCAGGGCCCGGTTGAACCCACGCTCGGGGGCGAGGACGCCCATGTTCGCGGCCGCGGCCTCGACGATCACGCCCGCGATGCGCTCGGAGTGCTCGTCGAACGCGCGGCGGACGGCGTCGAGGTCGTTGTAGGGCAGCACCAGGGTCTGCGCGGCGGTCTCGGCGGTGATGCCGGCACTGCCGGGGAGCGCGAGCGTGGCAACACCCGAACCGGCCTCGGCCAGCAGGGAGTCCGAGTGCCCGTGGTAGTGCCCGGCGAACTTCACGAGCAGGTCGCGGCCGGTGTACCCGCGGGCGAGCCGGATCGCGGTCATCGTCGCCTCGGTGCCCGTGGACACCATGCGGAGCTTCTCGATCGGGCCGTCGCCGTCCACCGACACCCGCTGCTTCACGAGCTCGGCGAGTTCGGTCTCCCCCGGGGTCGACGCCCCGAAGCTCAGCCCGCGCGCCGCCGCCTGCTGCACGGCCTCGACCGTCGCACGGTGGGCGTGCCCGAGGATCGCGGGCCCCCACGAGGCGACGAGGTCGACGTACTCACGCCCCTCGGCGTCGGTGACGTAGGCGCCCTTCGCGCTCGTCAGGAAGCGGGGCGTCCCGCCGACGGAGCCGTACGCCCGGACCGGCGAGTTGACCCCGCCGGGGATGCTGTTCTTCGCGCGGCCGAAGAGCTGGTCGTTCGTGGTCATTCTGGGGCCTTCCCGGTCGAGGCGATGCCGTCCACGGCACTGGTGCTGCCGGAGGTGCGGAGTCCCGCCTCCTCGTTGAGCTTGCGAGCGATGTCGACCGCGAAGTAGGTGAGGATCGCGTCGGCGCCGGCGCGCTTGATGCCGACGAGCGCCTCCATCGCCGCGGCGTCGCGGTCGATCCAGCCGTTCTGCGCGGCTGCGGTGATCATCGCGTACTCGCCGGAGATCTGGTACGCCCAGACCGGTACCGGCGAGGTGCGTGCGGTCTCGGCCAGCACGTCGAGGTAGCTCATCGCCGGCTTCACCATGACGATGTCGGCACCCTCGGCGATGTCCTGCTCGACCTCGCGGAGGCCCTGCCGACCGTTCGCGGCGTCGATCTGGTACGTGCGGCGGTCGCCCACGAGCGAGGAGTCGACGGCCTCGCGGAAGGGTCCGTAGAACGCACTCGCGTACTTGGCCGCGTACGCCAGCAGCGCCGTGCCGCTGTGCCCGGCCGCGTCCAACGCTTCCCGTGCGGCGGCGATCTGGCCGTCCATCATGCCGCTCATGCAGACGAGCTCGGCGCCGGCCTCGGCCTGCACGACCGCCATGTCGCGGTACCGCTCGAGTGTGGCGTCGTTGTCGACCGAGCCGTCCGCGGCCAGGACGCCGCAGTGCCCGTGGTCGGTGAACTCGTCGAGGCACAGGTCGGACTGCACGACGAGGGCGTCGCCGACCTCCTCGCGCGCGACGCGGATCGCGACGTTGAGGATGCCGTCCGGGTCGGTCGCGCCGGATCCCTGCGCGTCCTTCGACGTCGGCACGCCGAACAGGTTCACGCCGCCGATCCCGACCGACGCCGCCTCGTGCAGGGCACGGCGGAACGAGTCGAGCGAGTGCTGCTGGACCCCGGGCATGCTCGTGATGTCGATCGCCTCGGTCGCCCCCTCGCGGATGAACATCGGCAGCACGAGCTCGGCGGGGTGGAGCCGGGTCTCGGCGACGAGTCGACGCATCGCGCCGGTCGCGCGGAGTCGTCGGGGGCGGACCTGGGGGAAACGGCCGGTCACTTCGGTGCCTTCCTGTTCGGGGCGGTGGGGTTCAGGGACTCGACGACGGCGTCGAGCAGGGCTTCTGCGGATCGGGTCCGGGCGACCGCGTGCACGGGCAGGCCGGCGGCGCGGGCTTCGGCAGCGGTCCCGGGTCCGATGCACGCGACCACGGTGCGGGGGTCGAGCGGGGTCATCCGCCGGGCGATCTCGCGAGCGATGCTGCCGCTCGTCACGAGCACGGCGGCGGGCGGGGAGTCGAGGACGACCGGCTCGTCGCCGGTCCCCACGGTACGGTACGCGACCACGTCGTCCACGTCGATCCCGCGGGCGCGCAGGGTGTCGACGACGGTCGGGGCAGCGAGGTCCGAGCGTGGGAAGAGGACGGTGCCGGAGGTGTCCGGCAGCGCGTGCGCGAGCGCGGCGCCCGAGGACTCGGACGGCACCAGGTCGACGACCCAGCCCGCAGCACGCGCGGCACGGGCGGTCGGCTCGCCGACCGCCGCCACCCGCAGGTCGGACGGGAGGCGCGCCACCCGTTCCGCGACCACGCGCACGGCCGTCGCACTGGTCACCACCATCCACGCGTACCCGGCGCCGTCGGTGCCGCCGGTGCGGGCGGTGCCGCCGGTGCCGCCGGTGCCGCCGGTGCCGTCGGTCGCGGGTCCCGAGCGGGCACGATCCGGCCCGGTCGGCCCGGCCGGGCGGCCGGTTCCGCCCGCTCGCCGACCGGCCGACGGCGCGTCCTGCCCACTCGCCGACGGCGCGTCCTGCCCACTCACCGACGGCGCGTCCTGCCCACTCACCGACGGCGCGTCCTGCCCACTCGCCGACTGCGCGTCCTGCCCACTCGCCGACGGCGGACCGGACCCGGCCGGCGGGGGTGCGTCGTGCCTCCTGGACCCGCCGGACGCGATCAACCGGTCGACCGCAGCCTCGAGGGCGGACCGATCCGTGGGTGCCGCGTCCGCGATCAGCGGGACGACGAGCGGGTCGAGCCCACGCTCGCGAGCGGCCGCGGCGACCCGGTCACCCCACGCCCCGCCGCGCGGGACCAGGACGACCGGCTGTCGTGCCGCGTCCGCGGTGCTGACGTCGGGGTGCGTGGCGACCGCCTACTCCGCCGAGGTCGCGAGGTCCGCCAGGTCGGCCGCACCGTTCTCGAGCAGTTCGGTGGCGACCCGGCCACCGAGCTCGAGCGCCTCGGTCAGGCGGTCCTGTGCGGAGCCGTCGAGCACGGCGGCGTGTGATGCGGTGCGGTACTCGGAGCCGTCGGGCCGGTAGACCGTCGCGGAGACGAGGAGCATCTCGGCATCGACGATCGCGGTGGCACCGATCGGGGCGGAGCACCCGGCCTCGAGCTTCGCGAGCACCTCGCGCTCGGCGGACACGGTCAGGCGGGTCGGCGCGTGCTCGATCTTCCGCAGGGCCGCGAGGAGGTTCCGGTCCGTCTCATCCGCGCGGGTCTCGATCGCGAGCGCTCCCTGCCCGGGGGCGCTCGGCCAGAAGCCGAGGTCGAGCAGCTCGGTCGCCGTGTCGAGCCGGTCGATGCGCGTCAGTCCGGCGGCCGCGAGGACCACCGCGTCGAGGTCGTCGTCCACGCGTCCGAGGCGGGTGTCGATGTTGCCGCGGATGTCCACAACGTCGAGGTCGGGACGCTTGGCCTTGAGCTGCGCGACGCGGCGGGGCGAGCCCGTCCCGACCTTCGCGCCCTCGGGCAGGGTCTCGATGGTCGCGGCGTTCCGGGCGACGAGGACGTCTCGGGCGTCGGCACGCTTCGGCACCGCGGCGATCGTCAGCCCCGGGTACGGCGCGGTCGGGAGGTCCTTGAGCGAGTGCACGAGGACGTCGACCTCGCCCGCGACGAGTGCTTCGCGGAGCGCGCTGGCGAACACGCCCGTGCCGCCGAGGCTCGCGAGCGAGGCGCGGTTCGTGTCGCCCTCGCTCGTGACCGTGACGAGCTCGACCGGTCGACCGGACGCCGTCGCCAAGCGGTCGGCGACGTCCTGCGACTGGGCGACCGCGAGCCGGCTTGCACGGGTGCCGAGCCGGATCGGGACCGGGCCGTCGGGGCTGCCGGTCCGAGCGGACGCGTCGGTCACGGGGCGAGCCCGGCCGCGGCGGGCTTGAACCCGGCGCGCACGTTCTCGCAGCACCCCGGACGGCAGACGTCGTACCAGGGACCGAGGTCGGTCAGGTGCGGGCGCTCGCTCGTCGGGGTGCCGTTGACACGCTCGAGGACGAGGTCCACCAGACCGGAGACGTAGGCCGGGTCGACGCCCGGGGTCTGCGTGCGCACCGACCAGAAGCCGAGCTCCTGAGCGGTCTCGGTTGCCTCTTCGTCGAGGTCCCACATGACCTCCATGTGGTCGCTCACGAAGCCGAGCGGGACGATGAGCACGGCACGGGTCGGGCCGCCCTTGAGCTCCTCGTTCATGTAGTCGTTGATGTCGGGCTCGAGCCACGGCTGCGTCGGGGGGCCCGAGCGCGACTGGTAGACGAGCTTCCACGGCGGCGCGCTGGTGCCGCGGAGCGACGCGTGCTCGGGCTGCTCGAGCAGCTCCGCCCACGCCTGGTCGAGGACGACCTGCGCGACGGCGAGGTGCTGGGCCTCGTACGCGCCGTGCTCGTCGAAGCCCCGGTAGTCCGGGCCGGACTTGGCGGCGTCGGTCGACGGGATCGAGTGCGTCGAGAACAGCACGTGCAGCTCGGTCGCGACGTCGAGGCCGTCGTTCTCGGCGATCGCACGCGCCATGCCGTCACGGACGCCGTCGACGAACGGGCGGACGAAGCCCGGGTGGTCGAAGAACTGCCGGACCTTGTCGATCTGGATGGTGTCGATCAGACCGGTCTCGGACAGCACGCGGGCGTAGTCCTCGCGGTACTGGCGGCAGCTCGAGAACGACGAGTAGGCGCTCGTGGCGATCGCGATGAGCTTGTTGTAGCCCTTGTCGGCCGCCTCGGTGAAGGCCTCTTCGAGGTAGGGCTCCCAGTTGCGGTTGCCCCAGAGGACCGGCATGTCGATGCCGCGCGAGGCCAGTTCGGCCTCGAGCGCGGCCTTGAGCGCACGGTTCTGCGCGTTGATCGGGCTGACGCCGCCGAAGTGCCGGTAGTGGTGGGCGACCTCTTCGAGGCGTTCGTCCGGGATGCCGCGGCCCCGGGTCACGTTGCGCAGGAACGGGATGACGTCGTCCTGGCCCTCGGGTCCGCCGAAGCCGGCGAGCAGGATCGCGTCGTACGCGACCGGGACCTCGACGTGCTCGGGACCGTCGGCGGCCGCGGGGGTCGCGGCGAGGACGGCCTGACCATTCGTGATCATGCTGGTGTCGGTCACGAGAGCACCTCCGGCAGCTCGGTGGTCGTCACGCGACGACCGGTGAAGAAGGGCACCTCTTCCCGCACGTGCATGCGGGCTTCGGTGTAGCGCAGGTCGCGCATGAGGTCGACGAGGTCGACGAGGTCCGGGCTCTCGAGCGGGAGGATCCACTCGTAGTCGCTCAGCGCGAAGGTGGCGATCGTGTTCGTCAGCACGCGGCGGTACTTCGCACCGGCGATGCCGTGGTCGCGGAGCATCTTCGAGCGCTCCTCTTCCGGCAGGAGGTACCACTCGTAGGACCGGACGAACGGGTAGACCGTGATCCAGGCCTCTGGCTCCTTGCCGCGCAGGAAGGCGGGGGTGTGGCGCTTGTTGAACTCGGCTTCGCGGTGCATTGCCATGACGTGCCACACCGGCTCGGCGTCCTGGAAGAGCGCCGTGCGGCGGATCTCGCGGAGCACCGCCTGGATCGCCTGCGCGTCGTCGCCGTGCAGCCAGACCATCACGTCGGCGTCGGCGCGGAAGCCGGACACGTCGTAGAAGCCGCGGATCGTCACGCCGCGCTCGGCAGCGGCGGCGATGACGGCGTCGAGCTCGGCCACCGCGTCGTCGCCGACCGTGTGGATCGGCCCGAGCGGACGGCGGAAGACGGCCCACAGGGCGTAGGCCGTCAGCATGTTGGGGTCGATGCCGTCGGGGGAGGTCTCGTGTGCGTCGTGCGTGGGCACGTTGGAACTCATGTGTCCATTGTCCTATCGGTCACAAAGGTGACGCCGCTCCCCTTTCGACGGCGAGCGCTACCGCCGTCGGAGCACCGCTACGACGATACCCCCGACCACTGCCACGCCCGCTGCGAGGCCGGCCAGGTACGGCACCGGCTTCTCGTCGATCCCGCGCTTGACCTTCGACGCGGCGATGCCGATCTGCTTCGGGACGTTGAGCTTGTCCTCGATCGCGTCGAGGGTGTCGAACAGCTGGGCGCGGGTCGACGCGACGCGGTCGGCCAGGTCGTCGTGCTGATCGGTCACGTGGGTCCTCCGGGGTGTGGGGTGGTGGACGGGGCGGTCGTCGCTAGAAGCGGCCGCCGACGTCGGGCTTGCGGGTGCCGTACTGGGTCGGCGGGGTCGGCTTCTTGCCGAGCCCCTTCACCGCGTTGACGTCGTTCTTCACGCTGTCGATGGTGCGCTTCGGCGTGATCGGGAGCCCCTTCTTCAGGCGCTTCCAGCCGAGCAGGCCGAGGATGCCGGCGACGATGAGCATCACGACGGCGATCACGAGTGCTGCGAGCCACGCGGGCATCACGGTCGCGAGCCCCATGACGGCGGCGGTCAGCAGCACGCCGACCGCGTAGAGGACGATGACGAGCGCGCCCACGAGCAGACCTGCGGCGAGGGCGAAGATCTTCGCCTTCGTCAGCATCTCGGCCTTGAGCAGGTTCAACTCACCCGTCACCAGCTCCTTGACGAGCTTGGGGACGTCGCCGACCAGGCCGAACAGCGAACGCGGCTTGCGGTCGCGGGTGTCTGTCATGAGGCCTGGCTGTCCTTCTTCTGCCCGACCTTGCGGACGACCTTCTTCGTCTGCTCACCGACGAACTCGGCGACGTCGGGGGTCTTGTCGGCGATGAATTCCTCGGCGACGTGGACGCCCTTCTGGACGCCGTTGCTGTTCCAGATCTTGCCGCTGACGGTCTTGATCTGCTCGTACCGCGCCCGTCCGGCTCGCGATCCCAGGACGTACCCGAGAGCGGCGCCGGCGACGAACAGGAGCTTGCCTCGCATGTGCGATTCCTCCGTTGGGTCAGTGTGCGTGGTCATGCGCCGAACGGAATACGTCCGGCGTTCCTGCAACAGTAGCCCTCTCCCAGTGTGCGGTCCGCTCAGGAATCCAGGATGTGCTCAGCGGCGGTCCGTGCGGCCGCGACGATGCCGGCCAGCCCCCGGCCCGTCGATGCCTCACCGATCCCGACGACCCCGTCGGCGAGCCCCGCGGCGGTCGTGTCCGGACCGTGCCACCGGACACGTGCGGCACCGACGACGGCGGACGGCGCGATCGGCACGCCGAGCAGGGCGGAGGCGTCCTGGGCGGCGCGGGTCCCGATCGCGTCGTACGGGTCGACCTGGAGGCTCCTCCCGGTCTCGACCGCGTCGGCCGCGGCTCCAGCGGGGGTCGCCGCGACCCCCGCGTCCGTCGTCGCGTAGCTCAGCCGCAGGACGTGCCGGCCCCCGGCCGCCTCGGCCAGCCACGGCCACTTCACCGTCGCGTGCGTGATCGCCTTCGCCCGGACCCCGGGTGCGTCCGGGTGCACGAGCATCCCGGTACCGCGCGGCGCCGCGTCGAGTTCGTGCTGGTCGACCACGAGCGTCACGAGCTCGATGCCCGTGCGCACGGGTCCGGCCGTGCGGGCAGGGTCCGCCGTCGACGCGAGGACGTGCTCGGCCACCAGTCGCTCGGTCTCGCCGTCGTCGGTGCGGACCTCGACGGCGTGCTCCTCGATCGCGGTGGCCCGGGTGTGCAGGCGGACGTCGACCCGGTAGGTCTCCATGTCGGCCACGAGCTCGTCGACGAGTCGCACGGTGCCGCCGCGGATGCCCTGCACGGCGGACCCCGCCGTCGCACGGGCACGGAGGGCGAGGACCGCGCGGGCGAGGGAGCCCTCGCGCAGCAGCGCCGCCCGGAGCCCGGGAGCCACCCGGTCCGGGTCGAGGTCGTCCGGGTGCGTCGAGTGCACACCGGCGACGATCGGCACCACCAGGTCGTCGAGGACCTGCTCGCCCATGCGCTTCCGGACCAGCTCGCCGAGCGACGGCGCCTTCGACCCGACCAGGGACGGCAGCAGGGAGTCCATCTGCGCGCGGAGCGCTGCCTTCTGCCCGACCACCGCGAGGACGTCGGCCGCCATCGGGCTTCCCGGGATCCCGAGCAGTCCGGTCTGCGGGATCGGGGACGTCCGGCCGTCGCGGGTCATCAGCCACGCACCGCGCGGGTCCGGCGTGGTGACCTCGTTGCCGAGGCCGAGTTCGATCGCCAGCCGGCCGACGGCGTCGTTGCGGGTCGCGAACGAGTCCGCCGCCATGTCGAGGTCGAGTCCCGCGACGGTGTGCCGACGGACCATGCCGCCGAGCACGCCGGAGCCCTCGACGAGGACGACGTGCGCGCCGCCCTTCGCCAGGTCCCGCGCCGCGACGAGTCCGGCGACCCCGCCGCCGACCACGACGACGTCGGTCACGCCCGCACTCCGGTCGCCGCGGCCGTCCCGTCCCCGAGCTCGTGGACGAGGGACACGATGCGGGTGAGCACGGTCGGGTCGGTCTCCGGCGGCACACCGTGCCCGAGGTTGACGACGTGCGCCCGGGCCGCACCACCGCGGCGGACGACGTCGCGCACGTGGGCCTCGAGCACCTCCCACGGGGCGGAGAGCATCGCCGGGTCGATGTTGCCCTGCACGGTGACCCCGGTGCCGACCCGGCGCACGGCCTCGTCGAGCGGCAGCCGCCAGTCGACGCCGACCGCGTCGACGCCGACCCGGTCCGTGCCGAAGGTCGTCATGTCGCGCAGGACCTCGCCGCTGCCGACGCCGAAGTGGATGCGCGGGACGCCGAGGTCGGCGACGTGGGCCAGGGCGTCGGCCGAGTGCGGTGCGACGCGGGTGACGTAGTCCTCGCGGGAGAGCGAGCCCACCCACGAGTCGAACAGCTGTGCGGCGGAGGCCCCGGCGAGCACCTGGGCCCGGAGGAACGCCCCCGACACTCCGGCGGCCCAGGCGAGCAGGCGCGACCAGGTCTCCGGGTCCGAGTGCATGAGCGTCCGGGCGCGGATGTGGTCCTTCGACGGTCCGCCCTCGACCAGGTAGGCCGCGAGCGTGAAGGGTGCCCCGGCGAACCCGATGAGCGGGGTGTCGCCGAGCTGCTCGACCGTGCGCGCCACGGCGTCGGTGATCGGGGCGAGGGCAGTCGCGTCGAGCTGGCCCAGCGCGTCGACGTCGGCCGGGGTGCGGATCGGGGACGCCAGCACCGGCCCGCGCCCGGGGACGATCTCGACGTCGACGCCCGCGAGCTTGATCGGCACGACGATGTCGCTGAAGAAGATGCCGGCGTCGACCCCGTGCCGGCGGACCGGCTGCAGCGTGATCTCCGACGCCATCGCCGGGTCGAGGCAGGCGTCGAGCATGGCCGTGCCGACGCGCAGTTCGCGGTACTCCGGCAGGGACCGGCCGGCCTGACGCATGAACCACACCGGCAGGGTCTCCGGCCGGTCGCCGCGGAGCGCCCGGACGAGGGGCGAGCCCGACGTCCGCCCGGAGACGAGCGGGTGCGAGGCGGGGAGGGCGGTCGTGGATGCGTCGGTCACCGCACGATTCTCCCATCGGCGAACGGAACGTATCCCGAGCACGCACGACGGGAGCGGGAACCGGGCGCAACGCGAGTTACCATGGAAGACGTGCTCATCTGTCTCACGGCGTCGCATCGCAACGCCAGCTTCGATCTCCTGGAGCGACTGAGCATCGGCGCACCGACCGCCGCGAGCCGTCTCGTGACGGACTCCGACGTGCTGGACGGGGCCGTCGTCCTCGCCACGTGCAACCGCTTCGAGGCCTACCTCGACATCGCCGGCGACGACCGCGACTCCGCCGTCTCGGCCACCGTCGACGCCGTCGCCACCGCGAGCGACCTTGACCCAGCCGAGGTCCTCCGGTCCGTCAACGTGCTCGGCGGCAAGGACGTCGTGCAGCACCTCTTCGCCGTCTCGAGCGGCCTCGAGTCCGTCGTGGTCGGTGAGACCGAGATCTCCGGGCAGGTCCGCCGCTCGCTCGAGGACGCCCGCTCGAACGGCACCACCACCTCGGACCTCGAGCGGCTCTTCCAGGAAGCCGCGCACACCTCCCGCGGCGTCAAGACCCGCACCCGCATCGGCGCCGCCGGCCGGTCGCTCGTGCGGCTCGGCCTCGAGCTCGCGTCCTCCCGCGTGACCGACTGGGGCCGGACCCGGGTGCTCCTGATCGGCACCGGCAGCTACGCAGCGACGACCATCGCCGCCCTGCGCGACCGCGGCGCGGACACCATCCAGGTCTTCTCCCCCTCCGGCCGGGCGCCGTGGTTCGCCGCGAAGCACGACCTCGTCGCCGCGCACGACCTCCGCCAGGCCATCGGTTCGAGCGACGTCGTGATCACCTGCACCTCGAGCGAGGTTCCGGTCGTCGAACCGGCCGACCTCGACGACGGCGTCCGGCGCATCGTCATCGACCTCGGACTCCCCCGCAACGTGGACCCCGACGCGGCCGACGTCGACGGCGTCGAACTGCTCGACCTCGAGACCATCAGCATCCACGCCCCGATCGCCGAGCTGAACGCCGAGTCCGAGGCCCGCGCGATGGTCGAGGACGCCGTGTCCCGCTTCCGCGCCCAGGCCCTCGAGCAGTCGACGACGCCCGCGCTCGTGGCCTTCCGCAAGCACGTCTTCGACATCCTCGACGACGAGATCGACCGCGCGAAGCGTCGGGCGGACGGCGACGACGCCTCGGCCGAGCAGACCGAGCGCGCCCTGCGGCACCTCGTCGGCGTCCTGCTCCACCGTCCCTCGGTGCGCGCTCGCGAACTCGGTCGCGCCGGTCGCGGCGAGGAGTTCGTCGGGGCGCTCGACGCCCTCTTCGGTGTCCGTCCCGAGCCCGAGGCGGAGCTGCCGTCGCCGGTCGTGCCGCTCGCGGAGCGCACCGCGCCCGAGCGGATCGACCGCGACCGCACCGACGAGGCGGACGCGAGCTGAGCCTCCAGGGCCACCCCGCGACCCTGCGCGTCAGTGCGCTGCTGCTGGTGCGCGACCGCCGCGTGCTCATGGTGCGCGCGCGGATGCGCGACGTCCTGTACCTCCCCGGGGGCAAGGCGGAGCCGCACGAGAGCGACGTCGAGGCCGTCGTCCGCGAAGCCTTCGAGGAGACCGGCCTGCGGCTGACCGCCGACGACGTCGAGCCGTTCGGCACCGTCACCGAGCCGGCGCACGGGCAGGCCCCGGGGACGATGGTCGCGATGGCGCTGTTCCTGGTCCGTCCAGGAGGCGCGCTCGACTCCGCCACGCCGGTCGCCTCGGCAGAGGTGGACGAGGTCGAGTGGGTCACCTCCGCGGACGCGGACCGGTGCCCGCCGGCGGGCGTGGAGACGCTCCGCCGCCTCGTGGCGGCGGAGCTGATCGACTAGGTCAGACCTGGTCGCGGTCGGTGTAGTGCCCGACCTCGCCGTCCGGGGTGGGCTCGGCCTCGCCGGGGATGTCCGACTCGACGTACTCGCCCTCGCCGTCGCCGCCCTCGGGACGGGTCTCGCCGGGGATGTCGCTCGAGACGAACTCGCCCGCGGGCTCGTTCGACGCCACGGGCGGCTCGCCCGGGATCTCGCTGTCCGTGAAGGACCCGGCGCGGGGCTCGACGCCGTCCGACCGGCCCTCGTCGCCGCGTGCCTGTTCGTGCTTGCCTGCCATGTCGACCTCCGTTGCTCGTGCGCTGGCGCGTGCCCTGGAGTGTCCTCGGGGCGGCTGGGCGCCACCCGAGTCGTGTACCCCGGGGCGGTGGTTGCGTTGGCTCATGCAACGTCGCGCTGGTTCCCCACTGCTCGTCGCCGTCGGCATCGTCGCCGTCGGTCTGCTCGCCGGCTGCTCGTCGGGCGGCGCCACGACCCCGTCGGCCACGACGACGGAGACCGTCACGGCGACACCGACGTCGGCACCGACGCCCTCGTCCGCGGCGTCCGGCTCGGCGTCGTCGCCGAGCGCGTCGGGCGGATCGTCCGGCGGCTCCTCGGGTGGTTCCTCAGGTGGTTCCTCGGGTGCAGGGTCCTCGGCGTGCGCGACGTCCTCGCTCGCGGGGAGCATCGAGGCCGGCAGCGGTGGCGCTGCCGGGAGCACGTACGTCCACCTCGTCCTGCGGAACACCGGGTCGTCGACCTGCACGCTGCAGGGGTGGCCGGGGGTGTCCTTCGTCGGCGACACGAACGGCACGCAGATCGGCAACGCGGCGACGCTCGACCGTGCGGCGCCCCACCCGACCGTCACGCTGGCCTCCGGGCAGGAGGCAGTGGCACCGCTCAAGGTCACGAACTCGGAGAACTACCCGGGGTCGACGTGCGACCCCACCTCGCCCGACGGCTTCCGGGTGTACCCGCCCGGGTCGAAGGAGTCGCTGTTCGTCCCGTACACCGCGTTCGCCGCGTGCCGGTCGGAGGACGTGACGGAGCTCGACGTGCAGGCCTTCGTCCCCGCGGGGCAGGCCGCCGACTGACGTCTGCCACGATGGGACCGTGGTGGTGATCGCGGAGGAACGACCGGCCGGGGACGAACTCCTGGCGCTGTACCGCGACGTCGGGTGGACGGCGTACACGCGGGACCCGGAGACCCTCGTCGCCGCGGTCCTCGGGTCGCACCTCGTGCTGACCGCCCGGGACGCGACGGGCTCGCTCGTCGGGCTGGTCCGGACCGTGTCCGACGGCGTGACGATCGTGTACGTGCAGGACGTCCTCGTCGCACCCGAGCACCACCGGGCCGGCATCGGCGGGGCCCTGCTCGACGGCGTCCTCGAGCGGTACGCACACGTGCGCCAGACCGTACTGACGACCGATGCCGAACCGGGGCAGCGGGCGTTCTACGAGTCGCGGGGCTTCGTCGAGGTGCACGACGTCGTGCCGACTCCGCTCCGCTCGTTCGTCCTGCTCCGCTGACCGGAGTCGGCCACGGGGAACACCATCGTGCCCTCGTCGAAGGAGATCAGGTACTCGGTCACGAGCGTGAGGGTACGCTCAGCGGGCCGCGGGCTCGTGCACCGTCTCGAGCACCTCGGTGCCCATCGTCCGCAGGGCGTCGATGACCGCCAGCCGCCGCTGCAGCGAGTCGTCGTCGAACGTCACCGTGACGGCGTAGCTCACCGACGACCCGGGCCCGCGCAGGATCCCGGCCTCGGCCCGCACGCCCGTGCTCGACCCGGTCGCCGAGACGACCTGCAACCCGTGGTCCAGTGCCCGGTGCGCGAGCGGGTCCAGCCCGAACGACCCCGCGACGAGGCTGAGGTCGGACGCGAGGGACAGCCATCCGAGCACCCGGTTCGACACCGCCTCGTCGACGACCTCGCCGAGTGCCAGGCCCCGCATGAGCCAGGCGAGCTCGCCCGTCGGCGCGACCGAGGCGTCCGGAGCGTCGTCCGGCCCGCGACGGTCCCGCACCCGGTCGATGAGGGCGGTCCGTTCGATCCCGAGCGACTCGGCGCGCTCGCGGACGGCGTCGATGCCGACGGTCGAGAGCAGCGCGTTCATCGCCCAGGCGTCCGCACCGGCACCGACGAGGGTCGCCAGGTCGGACACCTGCATGGTCGGCTCCTGCAGGAACTGCCAGAGCCCGGCACCGGTCGCGGTGTCGCGCGCCATGCGCTGCAGCCGGTCCCCGTGCAGCCCGCCGTCCTCGAGCCGTGCCGCGACCTCGACGAGGAGCAGCACGCGGCCGAGGCTCGCCACCGGTTGGACGAGCGTGTCGTCCACGGCCAGTAGGGCCTTGCCCGTCGAGGTGTCGATCACCGAGGCGCTGACGGACGCGCCGTCCCGGGCGATGGCGCCGAGCGCCTGCAGCGTCGCGGCGAACCGGTCGTCGGCACCACCGCGGTGCCGCCCGCGCGCACGCCCGTCGGCCCCGCCGGCGTGCTGCCGTCGCCGCGACCGGCGAGCCGCTCCCGGCTCCGACGACGGAGCCGCGTCCGGCTCGGCCATCACCAGATCGAGACGCGCTCGGCCGGGTCGAGGTACATCGCGTCCCGCTCGGTCACGCCGAAGGTGTCGTAGTAGACGTCGATGTTGCGGACCACCTGGTTGCAGCGGAACTCGGTCGGCGAGTGCGGGTCGATGCTCAGCAGACGGGCGGCTTCCTCCGGACGGATCGCCATCCGCCAGGCCTGCGCCCAGCTGAGGAAGAAGCGCTCGGCACCGGTGAGGCCGTCGACCACCGGCGGCTCCTGCCCGTCGAGGGACAGCAGGTACGCCTTCCACGCGATCGACAGCCCGCCGAGGTCGCCGATGTTCTCGCCGATCGTCAGAGCGCCGTTGACGTGGCCGTCCGGGACCTCGGTCGGGACGAGCGCGTCGTACTGCGCGATGAGGGCCTTCGTGCGCTCCTCGAACGCGGTGCGGTCCGCCTCGGTCCACCAGTTCTCGAGTCGGCCGTCGCCGTCGTACTGGGAGCCCTGGTCGTCGAAGCCGTGCCCGATCTCGTGCCCGATGACGGCACCGATCGCGCCGTAGTTCGCGGCGGCGTCACGCCCGGCCTCGAAGAACGGGAACTGCAGGATCGCCGCCGGGAACACGATCTCGTTGAACCCGGGGTTGTAGTACGCGTTGATCGTCTGCGGGGTCATGAACCACTCGTCGCGGTCGATCGGCTTGCCGATCTTGCCGAGCTCGCGGTCGACCTGGAAGCTCGCGACGGCGCGGACGTTGCCGATGAGGTCGTCGGCGGACACCGGCAGCGCGGAGTAGTCCCGCCACTTCACCGGGTACCCGATCTTCGGCGTGAACTTGTCGAGCTTGTCGAGGGCCCGAGCACGCGTCTCGTCGGTCATCCAGTCGAGGGCGGTGATGCTCTGCCGGTAGGCCTCGACCAGGTTCGCGACGAGGTCGTCCATCGTCGCCTTCGAGGTCTCGTCGAAGTGCTCCTGCACGTAGATGCGGCCGACCGCCTCGCCCATGGCCCCCTCGACCAGCGAGACCCCGCGCTTCCATCGCTCGCGCTGCTTGGGCGCACCGGTGAGCGCGGTGCCGTAGAACGAGAAGTTCGTCGCCGAGAAGGCACTCGTCAGGTAGGCCGCGGAGGCGCGGATCACCTGCCAGCGCAGCCAGTCCTTCCAGACGTCCAACGGCTGGTCGCGGAGCAGCTCCGCCAGACCGGTCACGAACGACGGTTCGCGGACGACGACGGTCTCGAAGGCGCCGGCCGGCGCGTCGATCGCTTCCCACCAGAGGCGGAGGTCGATGCCGTCGGCGAGCGCCGCGACCTCGGCCCACGGCAGCTTGTTGTAGGTCTTCTGGCTGTCGCGGGTGGTGACGTTGTCCCAGTGCTTCGACGCCAGTGCGGTCTCGAGTGCGATGACGTGCTCGGTGCGGTCGCCGCCGTCCTCGAAGCCGGCGAGCGGGAACATCGCGGCGACGAACTCGCGGTACTTCGTGCGGATGTCGGCGAAGCGGTCCTCGCGGTAGTACGACTCGTCGGGCAGCCCGAGGCCGGACTGTTCGAGGAAGACCACGTAGGACTCCGGGTCGCCCGGGTCGTTGTCGACGAAGAGCTGCAGGAAGCTCGGCAGGCCGAGACGCTCGAAGCGTCCGACCATGCGGATGACGTCGTCGACCGAGTCCACGGCGGCGATCTCGGCGAGCAGGGGCTCGATCGGCGCGGTGCCCAGGGCCTCGAGCCGGTCCTCGTCGGTGAAGGAGGTGAAGAGGTCGCCGACCTTGCGGTCCTCGGTGCCGGGCGCGGCCTGCTGGGAGCGCTCGATGATGTCCCGCACGGCGATCTCGGCGGCCTCGGCCAACACCGTGAACGAGCCGTACCGTGCCTTGTCGTCGGGGATCGGCGTCGATGCGATCCACGAGCCGTTCACGTGGCGGTACAGGTCGTCCTGCGGGCGGACCGTGGCGTCCAGCTCGTCGGTGTGGATCCCGGAGGTGCTTGCGACGTCGGTCATGCGGTCAACGATAGCCACCGTCGCCCTGATCGAGCGGTGTCAGCCACGGTGGGCACCCCGGCGCCCGAGTGCCCGCGCTCCCGCGAGCCCGCCGAGCCCCGCTGCGAGGAGCACCCCGGCGACGCCGAGCGGCACCGAGGGGTCCTCACCCGTGTACGCGAGCCGCCCGCTGGGCACGGCGGTGATCCGGCCCGCGGTGGCCTGCGGTGCGGCCTGGTGGTTGCCGGTGGAGACGCCGGGACCCGCGCCGGGACCGTGACCGTGCTCGGGTGCGGGGCGGACCGGGAGCTTCGGCAGCACGAGTCGGAGCGCACCCTGCTCGACCCCCTGCACCCGCTGCCGGGCGACCACGACGTCCCCGGGCAGCGTCGCCCGTGGGACGACGAGTTCCCAGCCGCGACCGATCGCGGCGGTGATCGGTCGGCCGTCGGCCCCGTCCACCGGCGTCCCGCTCGCGGTCTCGAGCGCCACCACACCGCCGGGCTCGCCGGTGCCGGAGAGTCGCACGGAGCCGTCGGCGAGCTCCTCGACCGAGCCGGTGATCGCGATCGGCACGGTGACGAGGGCGTCCGTCGTCCCGATCGGCGTCCCGTCGCCGAACGTCGTGACCGTGATCCGGTGGAACCGCGCGGTCTCGGGGAAGGGCAGCTCCGCGCGCCAGGTGGTGTCGCTCGAGGTGGTGGCGACGACCGGTTCGCCGTCGGCACCGAGGACCGGCCCGGACGCGTCCGCGAACCGGAGCGTCGTGCCGACCGGCGCCCGTCCGGCGAGGGTGGTGCGCCGGGTCTCGCGGGAGGCCGAGACGGTGCCGACCTCGGCCGCTCCGGAGAGCTCGTACGAGTCCCGGCCGATGCCGTTGACCGTGCCGTCGAACACGCGCTCCACCACGATGTCGTGTCGGCCGGGGGCGCGGTCGCGCAGGACCGCGCGCCAGGGCGCACCGGCTTCGGCGACGACGTCCGCGACGGGTTCGCCGTCGTCGGTGACGACGTAGCGTTCCGGACGGCTCACCCCGCTGCCCTCGAGCGTGATGGTGCGGGTGAACGGATCGATCGTCGGGACCCACGTCGGCGGGAGCAGCCCGAGCACCTCGACGGGCAGGTCGACCGTCTCGCCGGTCACCTGCGACGTCACGTGCAGCACGCGGGGCCCGGGGCCGACCCGGAGTCCGACGCTCCACACGCCGTCGCGGACCTCGGTCCAGACGGTCTCTGCGCCGTCGACGGCGATCGCGACGCTGCCGCCCGTGGGTCCGGTCCCGGTCAGCTCGACGCGTCCGGTGGCGTGCTCGATCGAGCGGACCTGCGCGGTGAAGTCCGCCGCGGGGGTCGTCCGCTCGTGGGCCGGCGCGGCGACGGCACCGGTCAGGCCGACGACGGGCGAGAACGCCACGGCGAGCGCGGCGCACCAGGCGGCGATCCGCCGGTGCGGGGTGGATCGGACGGACTTCGACATGGGCAACGCTCCTGTGGTACGTCACACACCATATACGGAGCGGCGGACATCCTCGGCGGGATCGTCACGAGCGGTGGACTGCCGCTAGCGTCGACCCCATGGGACTTCCGTGGAAGCTGCACGGGGACGGCGCGACCGTCTCCGCGACGACGATCGTCGCGCCGGACGAGCGCCTCACCTGGGGCCGGACGATCGGCCTCGGCGTGCAGCACGTCGTGGCGATGTTCGGCGCGACCTTCCTCGTGCCGCTGCTCACCGGCTTCCCGCCGGCGACGACGTTGCTCTTCAGCGGCATCGGCACGATCCTGTTCCTGCTCATCACCGGCAACCGGCTGCCGAGCTACCTCGGGTCGTCCTTCGCGTTCATCGCCCCGATCGCCGCCGCGACGAAGATCGGCGGCATCCCGCTGGCGCTGTCGGGGATCATCGTCGTCGGGGTGCTCCTCGCGGCCGTCGGCGCCGTGGTGCACCTGGCCGGCGCCGGGTGGATCGACCGCCTCATGCCGCCCGTGGTCTCCGGCGCGATCGTGGCCCTCATCGGCTTCAACCTCGCTCCGGCCGCCCGCGACAACTTCACGAAGGCCCCGGTCGTCGCGGTGATCACGCTCGCCGCGATCATCCTCGTGACCGTGCTCTTCAAGGGGCTCATCGGACGCCTGTCGATCGTCATCGGCGTCGTCGTCGGGTACGTGGCGGCACTGATCGCCGGCGAGGTCTCGTTCGACGCCGTCGGCAAGGCCGCCTGGATCGGTCTGCCCGAGTTCACCGCGCCCGCGTTCGACCCGTCGCAGCTCGCGATCTACCTGGCGTTCGTGCCGGTCGTCCTCGCGCTCATCGCCGAGAACGTCGGCCATGTGAAGGGCGTCGGACAGCTCACCGGTCGTGACCTCACCCCGCTCACCGGGCGAGCACTCTTCGCCGACGGCATCTCCACCGTCCTCGCGGGCGTCGGCGGCGGCTCGGCGACGACCACCTACGGCGAGAACATCGGCGTGATGGCCGCCACCCGGGTCTTCTCGACCGCGGCGTACTGGGTGGCCGCGATCGTGGCCGTCCTGCTCGGCCTCTCCCCCAAGGTGGGCGCCGTCATCTCGTCCGTCCCGCCGGGGGTCCTCGGCGGAGCGACCACCGCGCTCTACGGGCTCATCGGCGTCATCGGCATCCGGATCTGGGTGGAGAACCGCGTCGACTTCGCGAAGCCGAAGAACCAGCTGACCGCGGGCATCGCGCTCATCATCGGCATCGCCGACTTCACGTTCTCGTTCGGTCAGGCGAGCTTCGGCGGGATCATCCTCGGCACGGTCGCGGCGATCGTGGTCTACCACGTGATGGACCTCGTGGGCCGTGCCCGCGGGACCGACGAGGCGACGCCCGAGGTGCCGGACGCGGCCCACGCCGCCACCGGCGGGGTCCCCGCCGAACCGCGCGCCGACTGACGCGAGCACCCGCCGGACGGGAGGCGCGGGTCGACGCCGACCCGCGCCTCCCGTCCGACCCGTCACCGGTCCGGGCGTGCGCGCACCACGCGTGGTCCGCATCGCCGCCAGAATGGGTCGGTGCCCGGACCGACGCGACCCGCAGTGACCACCGAGCGGCGCGCGGTCGACCGCGACATCGTCCGCCTCGCGGTGCCGGCGCTCGGTGCGCTCGTCGTCGAACCGCTGTTCCTGCTGACCGACACCGCGCTCGTCGGGCACCTCGGTGCGACGGCCCTCGCTGCCGTCGGCCTCGCCGGCGCCGTCCTGCAGACCGTCACGGGGCTGCTCGTGTTCCTCGCGTACTCGACGACCCCGGCCGTGGCCCGCGCGCTCGGCGGCGGGGACCGACGCGGGGCCGTGCACGCCGGCATCGACGGGATGTGGCTCGCGCTCGTGCTGGGCGTGGTCCTCGCGCTCGTGGGCTGGCCGCTCGCCGGACCGCTGGTCGACCTGTTCGGTGCGTCGGCCGACGTGTCGGCGGCGGCGACCGCGTACCTGACGGTGTCGCTCGTCGGGCTGCCCGGGATCCTGGTCGTCACCGCCTCGACCGGGCTGCTCCGTGGGCTGCAGGACACGAGGACGCCGCTCGTCGTCGCCACCGTCGGGTTCGTCGCGAACGGGCTGCTCAACGCCGTCCTCATCTACGGCGCAGGCTGGGGCGTCGAGGGGTCGGCCGCCGGTACCGTCATCGTGCAGTGGGCGATGGCGATCGTCTACGTCCGGATCGCGGTCCGCGCGGCGCGTGCGTCGGGGGCTCCACTGCGCCCGGGCGCCTCGGGCGTCGCGCGGGCGCTCCGGTCCGGTGCCTGGCTGTTCCTGCGGACGGCCTCGCTGCGCGTGGCGATGCTCGCGACGGTCGGCGCCGCCGCGGGGCTCGGGACGACCGGGCTCGCGACCACCCAGGTCGGGTTGACCGTGTTCTCCACCCTGGCGTTCGCGCTCGACGCCCTGGCGATCGCCGGGCAGGCGCTCGTCGGACACGGGCTCGGGGCGCGGGACCCGGCGCGGGTGCGGCTGGTGACGCGGCGGCTCGTCCTGCTCGGGATCGCCGGCGGTGTGCTGCTCGGGGTGCTGACCCTCGCCGTGAGCGGGGTGCTCGGGCCGGTCTTCTCCGACTCGTCCGCCGTGCGTGGCGCGCTGCCCGTCGTCCTCGTGCTCATCGCCGTGGGGATGCCGGTCGCGGGCTACGTGTTCGTGCTCGACGGCGTGCTGATCGGCGCCGGGGACGCGCGGTACCTGGCGATCGCGGGTGGGGTGAACCTCGTCGTGTACCTGCCCCTGCTCTGGTGGGCGGGTGGGACCCTCGCGGGGCTGTGGGCCGCGTTCGCGCTCGGGTACATCGGGGTGCGGGCGGTGACGCTCGGGGTGCGGGCGCACCGGCGTGGGTGGGTCGAACAGGCGTTGGCGCGGTGAGCGTGCGTCCGGCTCCCGCTCGTGCCGCGGCCTCGTCCGTCGCGTCGTCGGCCGTGCTCGCCACCGTCGGCATCGGGGTGCAGGGCGTCGCGAAGCTGCTCGTGACCGTCGTCGTCGGCCGGGTGTTCGGCACCGAGACCCTCGGGCAGACCACCGCGCTCCTGTCGCTCTCCGTCTTCGTCGCGCTGCTCTGGCCGAACGCCGCCGGCAACACGGCATCGCGGTACCTGGCGATCGCGCTGCGCGGACGGCACTCCGACGCCGCGGTGAACCGGCTGCTCGGGCTGTCCATGCTCGTCTCGACCCTGGTGCTCGCCGCCGTCACCGTGCCGATCGCCCTCGCGTGGGGCAACGGCCCGGGCACGGTCCTCGGTGGTGTCGCGGTCGTCGTCGGCTACGGGCTGTACTGCTACACCCGCGGAGCGCAGCTCGGCTACGGCCGTGCGCCGAAGGTCGCGCTGTGGGACGGCGTGACGAGCGTGCTCGCGCTCGGGCTGCTCGTGCTCGCCTGCGTCGCCCGGCTCGAGCCGTTCGTGCTGCTGCCGCTCGCGATCGGGTACACCGTCTTCGCCGTCGCCTGCTGGCCGCGGGGGAACGGGTTCGGGCCTGCTGCTCGCGAACCCGTCCGCGGGGTGCTCGGGTTCGCGGGGTGGAACGTGCTCGCGGTGGTGACCTCGAACGGGTTGCTCCAGCTGACGATGATCTCGGCGCAGGTCACCGTCTCCGCCCACGACGCCGGCGTCTACGCGGCCGCCTTCACCCTGGCGACCCCGGCGTCGATGCTCGGGCAGGCGCTGGGGCAGGTGCTCGTGCCGGCGTTCGCCCACCGGACGGACGGCGGGTCGCTCCGGTCCCGCGGGGCCGTCCTGTTGGTGGTCGGCTTCGCTGCCGGCACCGCCGTGGTGTTCGGCCTCGTGGCGCTGCTCGCCGGGTGGTTCCTGCCGATCGTCTACCCGGCCGAGGGCGCTGCGGCCGTGGCCGACCTGCGGTACCTGATGGTCGGGGTGTGGGTGTTCACCGTCGGGCTCGTGCCGGCGGCGTTGTTGCTCGCGGCGGGGCGGTCGCGGCAGGTGGCGCTGGCGTCGGTGGCCGGGTTCGTTGTCGGAGCGGTGCTCATGGCCGTGCTCGGGCCGGTCGCGGGGGTGGCCGGGGGGACGACGGGGTTCCTCGTGGGGAGTGCGGTGAACCTCGTGGCGGTGGTGGGGCTCGGGGTGCGTCGAGGCTGAGGTGCGCGGAAGCTCCAACGAATCAATGTGCCATGCTGTCTCGGCGATGATCCTTTGGGGGGAAAATGCCAACGCTCCGGCAAGCCATCGACACGATGAACGATCCTGGAATCGTCCGCGCGCAGAGCGACGTCGCGCTCGTTCAGAAGGTCGCCGAGCTACAGAAGGAATATCTCCTTACCGACCCGAGGCTCCCTGTGAAAGCCGCGCTGTCCCGCGCCGACGGCCTGGACGGGCCGCTCGACGCGAAACCGGTCGAGGTGATGTTGGAACTCGCCCTGGGAACCACGCTGAACGTGTCCGACGCGGCAGCCTCGTTCGGTCGACGTTGGTCCACCCTCAAGTACCTCGGCCTCTTCGAGAACGACCCACAGGCGCGGACGCTGAACCTGAGCCCGAGCGTGCTCGCCGAAGTCGGCGCAAACCAACGGCGAGTCATCTCTGAGGAACTCGGGATCGGCTTTGCCGCACACGCTGCGAAGCACTGGTGTCGGACGCGCTACCCAGGGGTCGGTGCCATCTCGGTCATCGACGTGGATCGAACTCTCCTCAATGGCTCCATGCCGAAACTCCAACGGAACGGGAAGCGACAACCCGACTATCTCCTTGCGTTCGACGATCCGACGGCCCCCGGTCGCAGGCGGTTAGAACTCCTCGAGTCCAAGGGCACGGTGAGTTCAGCGACCGCGAAGTCGCAGCTCGGTCGAGCAGTCACGCAACTCGCCGGCCTGACCGTGAACGGACGGACGTTGACCGGACTCGCCGTGTCGACCATCTCGACCGAGAGCGGGATCACTCTCATGGCGGTCGATCCTGAAGAGGATCCGGTCTCCTGGGCGCCAACCAAGCACGACACGGATCATTGGCGTGGGGACGAGCCCAAGTGGAGCGGCGAGGAGCCCGTGGTCGACTTTGCTCCCGAAGAGCTGGTGGCGAAGGCGACGAACGTCGACTACGCGACACTCGCAGAATTCGCCGGGATGTCCTCTGCCACGACGAGATGGCTGACGCGGTTCGGTACGCAAGGCCGCAGTGACCTCGTCACGGAAACGAGAGCAGGGCCGGGTGGGACGTCGTACATCGGCCAGGAGCTCGTCTTCCAGGTTGGTTCGGAGATCGTCAGAATGTTCCAGGGCGTCGAAGCCGACGTTGCAGACGGGCTGCGATCGGGCGACCCAAAGGCCGTGATGCAAGCACAACGCAATGGACGCCCGTCATCAGAAGACGTCGCAGACGCGCTCAAGAGCGGTATCGGGCGTGACGCTGCCTCGGCGGTCGCGACCACCTCCGAGGGTGCGGTGCTGCAGCTCAGCGTCGGCTGAGCAGTACGCGGCTGCGGCCGACAGATCGGATCAATGCGAGAAGAGCTGTCTACCCAGACTCCCGTGACAAACGTTCGCCGTCGCTGTTGCCGCCGATGGACGGAACCGATTCCTCACGACCTTGTCCTCATCGCCGGTGCGCGGGCCTACGAGCCGGCGGTCTCGATCATCGCGAGCACGTGTGGGGCGCTCCAGCGCAGGAGCGCGTCGGAGGGCGGTGCTTCGAGGTCCTCGCCCCAGATCGCGACGGCCGCCCCGGACATCGGACCCGCCAGACGTGCGCCCGAGTCCCCGTCCCAGGCCCGGAGCGACCAGTTCTCGCGGAGATCGGCGACGGTGTACTCACTGTCGGCCGCATCGAGGTCCGTCGGCACCTCGTACAGGTAGTACGAGTTGTAGTTCAGCAGGTCGATCCCGGCCGCGTACAGGTCGTTCGCACCCGCCCGTCGCTCGCGGCGCTCGCGGCGTTCCGTCGCGTCCTCAGTGTCGCCGTCGAAGCTCCAGTAGGTGACGTGGATACGCGGATCCAGTCGCCCGATCGCAGCCCGGTCGATCCCGTCGTTCCACGCCCACACCGCACGGTTGCCGACGGCGGCCGCCATCGTGTTCAACCACTGGACGCGTTCGTCGGCGGTGACGTCGTCGCCCCACTCGTCGCCGCCGATGTGGACGGTGCGGCTCGACGGGAAGGTCCGCGTGACCTCCTGCAGGAGTCGTGCGGCCAACGCGGAGCTCCCGGGCGCCGACGTGTCGAGTTCGCTCTCGCCCGAACGGATCCGGTCCACCCACTGCTTGCCGTGTCCGGCCTCGAGGAGGGCGAACGCCGCAGCCATGTGGCCGGGAGTGTCGATCTCGGGAACGATCGCGATGCCTCGCTGCGCGGCGTACCGGGAGATCTCTCGCGCTTGTGCCGCGCTGAGGAACGGCCGACCGGTGATCCGACTCGTGTAGACGCCGTCCCGGAGATCGGCGTTCGCGAGGGTCTGGCCGAGGACCTCGCTCTCGATGCCGACGTTCTGGTCGTCGGTGAGGTGGAGGTGCAGGAAGCGACCACCGTGATCCGCGAGGAGCGCGATGTACTGCTCGATCAGCGCCACCGGGTAGTAGGCACGAGCCACGTCGAGCATCACGCCGGTGTCGGGACGTGCCCGGGTCGCGCGGGCGGTGGTGACGGTCGTGGCCGAGGTGCCGCACTTCGACAGGGAGAACGCTCCCGTGCACGCGAGGACCGCGTACTTCCCGGCCGGCGCACGAGGAGGCGCGGTGTGCGTCGCGTGGATCGTCGCGCTCGCACCGGCAGCGAGTGACTGCACCGAGACGTGTCCGAGCGTGTACCGCTTGCTCCCAGCCGTCAGGGAGAGCCACGCGTCGGCCGCCGGCTTGCGGGCCACCGAGGTGTTCTTGACCGTCAGCGTCGTGCGCACCGTGGTGCGTGTCGACGTGGTGGTGCTGCTCGCGGTGACCTTGGTGACCACCAGCCGCGGAGCTCCGGACGCATCAGCAGTGCCCGCCGACCCGCCGATCGCGTCCGCTCCGATCACGACTGCCGCCGACATCGCGATCACCAGGCCGACGGCGATGCTGCGCTTCACGCGGGAACCCGCGGCTGCCGTCGTCCTCGCATCCGGATCGCGTCTCCCGAGCCCCACGGCACCCCACCCTCGAACCGCTCCGGCGCGGACGGTCCGAGCAGGATCGCACGATCGTACTGGACGCCGTCCCCTGCGACGAGGCAGGCCCCGCACGACGGGTCGCACCCTAGGGTGATCGGGTGTCTTCCCCCGCCGAGGCCCCCGGTCCCACGACCACGACTGAGACCGAGGCGACGGGCACACGCCGGACCCTGCTCGCCGTCCTCCCGTTGACGACGGCGTGGGCGGGAGCGGCAGCCGTCGTGGTCGTGCCGACCGCGAGCGTGGTGGTGGGTGCCGTCGTCGAGCGTTCCCCCGCCGCGTTGCCGTTCATCCTCATCATGACGCCGGCGATGATCGGCGGTGCGGCGGCGGTGTTCGTGTTCGGACTCGCAGCGGGCGCACTCGCCGGCCTACCCGACCGGTGGCTGGGTCGACGCCGTCCGAGCGTCACCGGCGACGTGGCCGCCGTGCTGATCCTGACACTGCTCGTGGCGGGGACGTCGGGTCTCGCCCAACTGCTCGTGCCGTACCTGTTCCCGTGGCCCGTGACGGCTCAGGTGATCGGTGTGGCAGCCGTGACGGCCGTGTCGACGCTGTTCGTCGTCGCGGCCCACCGCAGACGCGAACGTCGGCGGCACGACCTCCGACCGACTGCTGCAGCACCGCCGACGACCGAGGCGCGACGCTAGCGCGCTCGTCCCCGCCGGAGTGCGACCAGTCCGGCGATGCCCAGGACGAGGCCCACGACGCCGCACAGCATCCCTCCGAGGTACACCGCCGCGGCACCGAAGTTCACGCCCCCGCCGATCGGACTGAGGATCACCCAGACCGACCCGGCGGCCGTCGCGATGAAGCCGATCCCGAGGACGACGACCCCAGCCGTCACGAGTCTCCGGCCGTCAGTCACGGTCGGCTTCGCGGTCTGCACGCTTGGCAGCGCGTCGTGCTCGCGCCTCGGCGTCCTGTTGCTCCTGGAGCGGGCTCTTCTGCATCGATCCCCGCGCTGCGAGCACGATCATCACGACGACCAGCACGAGCACGACCGGGACCAGGAAGGTCAAGAACACGCAGCGCCCCCATCGGTCACGAGGCTCTCGGTCGAGCCTCGTGTGCAGCGTAGCCCGCGGGACACCTCAGTGCCGGCTCCCGTCCGCCGGCCCCTCCGCCCGCGGCGGCCCCGTCGTGTCACCGATGCGGAGCTCCGAGCGGAACGCCGCCGGCTGGGGCTCGGCCCCTTCGAGCATCGCCAGGGCAGCACGGGCCGCCGCCTGCCCCTTCTGCACGAACGGCTGCACGAGCGTGGTCAGCTGCCGGATGCGGGTGCGGTGGAACAGGCTGTCGTCCACGGTGATGCCGTCGAACCCGACGACGCTGACGTCCTCGGGCACACGGAGTCCGGCGTCGAGCGCGGCCGAGATCACCCCGACGGCGAGGACGTCGCTCTGCGCGATGACCGCGGTCGGCCGGGGCCCGTCGGGGGCGAAGAGCGCGGTGCCGGCGATCCGGCCTTCCTCGACCGAGCTGCCTGCAGCCTCGATCGCAACCGAGTCGGGGTAGACCCCACGGACCCCGCGCAGGCGTTCGAGGGACGTGAAGGCGATGCCAGCGGCCTCGCGCTCGGCGTCGATCGGCCCGCGGCGGTGCGCACCGTCGAGCGGCAGCGACACGATGGTGACGGCCTCGTGCCCGAGGTCGCGCAGGAATGCTGCCGCGCGGCGGGAGGCCTCGCGGTTGTCGAGCTGGATCGGCACCGCACCCTCGATGTCGTCCGCCTCGATCGCGACGACGGGGATCTGCCGGCGCCGGAGCACGGCGACCGCGGGGTCGATCCGCACGTTGCACCCGACGAGGACGACGGCGTCCATGGGGGCGTCGACGAGGGGGACGGCACCCTGTTCGTCGTCGAGGGGGCTGCGGACGAGCAGCAGCGAGGCACCGGCGGCACCGGCCACCTCGGCGATGCCGTCGAGCGTCAGGACGTTCACCGGGTCGCGGAAGGCATCGCTCAGCCGTTCGTCCATGACGACGCCGATGACGCCGGAGCGACCGCGGCGCAGGGAACGGGCACGCGGGTCCGGGCCGCCGTAGCCGAGCTCGGCGGCGGCGGCCAGCACGCGGGCCTTGGCGTCCTCGGAGACCGGGCCGCTGCCGCTGAACGCGAGCGAGGCCGTCGAGGGCGCGACCCCGGCAGCGCGGGCCACCGCGGTGAGGGTCGGACGTCGGGGGCGGACCGGGACGGGACCGGCCGGGACCGCACCGGCGCGCGGGGCATCGGCGGCGTCCTCGCGGTGGTGCTCCGTCCGCGACGCGCCGGGTCCTGTTGCCGGTTCGTCCATCGCCCGTTAGCGTAGCCGGAAACAGCGGTCGAATCGATTCGATCGAGCCGCGACACGCACGGCAGCACAGCAGCGAAGCACGATGGGACCACCATGACGACGACGTCCGCCCGCACCACACCCTCGACACGGGCCTGGATCACCGCGGTGTTCGTCGTGTTCACCCTGTCCGGCCTCGACATCGCGACCTGGCTCGGCCGGATCCCGAGCGTCCGCGACTCCCTCGGAGCGAGCACCTTCGAGATGGGCCTGCTCGTGCTCGGCATGGCGGTCGGCTCGATCGGCGGCCTGACCTTCGCCGGGCACATCGTCGCGAAGCTCGGGGCTCGCCGGGGCGTCCAGGTGGCCGCAGCGTGCCTGGCCCTCGGGATGGTCTTCGCCGGGCTGGCGGTGAGCCTGGGGTGGGGCTTCGCCGCCATCTGGATCGCGCTCATCGCCTTCGGGTTCGGCAACGGCCTGTGCGACGTGTCGATGAACGTGTCCGGCGCCGCGGCGGAGAAGGCCGGCGGCCGCACGATCATGCCGCTGTTCCACGCCGCGTTCAGCCTCGGCACGCTCGCCGGTGCCGGCCTCGGAGCCCTCGCCGAGGCGCTCGAGGTCCCGGTCGCGTGGCACTTCATCGTCCTCGTCGTCGTCACGAGTGCCGCGATGCTCGTCGCCGTCACGCGCTTCCAGGACGAGCACCGCTTCGAGGAGCACGTCGCCACCGACACCAGCCCGGTGCCGACGCCGGTCAGCCGCTGGCAGGTCTGGGCCCAGCCGTCGACCCTGCTCATCGGCGTGATCGTGCTCGGCATGGCCCTGGCCGAGGGCTCGGCGAACGACTGGCTGCCACTGGCCATGATCGACGGGCACGGCCTCGACAACGCCGCGGGCGCCGCCGTCCTCACGGTGTTCCTCGCCGCCATGACCGTCGGCCGGGTGGCCGGCAGTCCGCTCATCGACCGGTTCGGGCGGGTGCCGATCCTCCGCATCAGCGCCGCCGTCGCGGTCGTCGGCCTCGGCATGCTCATCTTCATCGACAACGTGCCGCTCGCGATCGTCGGCGTCGTGCTCTGGGGTCTCGGGGCGAGCCTCGGCTTCCCGATGGGCATGTCCGCCGCGGCCGACGACCCCCGGACCGCCGCCGCCCGGGTCAGCGCCGTGGCGACGATCGGGTACGTGGCGTTCCTCGCGGGACCGCCGCTCATCGGGTTCCTCGGCGAGCAGGTGGGGCTGCTCGGTGCGCTCCTGGTGGTCTTCGTGTTCATCATCGCGGCGGGACTCGCGTCGGGCGCTGCCCGTGAGCGCGGCGCCGCCGCCCGGCCGACCCGCCGTGGCGGCGACGTGGACGGCGGGGGCGAGCCGCGCCTCCAGGCCCAGCGCGCCGACGCGGCCACGAGCGCCGACAGCACCACGGGCGGTCGCGACGCCGGTTAGGCTCTCCGGGTGCGTCTCGTCATCGCCCGCTGCTCCGTCGACTACGCGGGCCGGCTCTCAGCCCACCTGCCGCTCGCGACCCGTCTGCTCATGCTGAAGGCCGACGGTTCGCTGCTCGTCCACTCCGACGGCGGCAGCTACAAGCCGCTCAACTGGATGAGCCCGCCGTGCTCGATCGAGATCACCGAGCCGGACGAGGAGCAGTCGAGCGCCGGCATCACGCAGGTGTGGACGGTCACGCAGAAGAAGACGCAGGACAAGCTCATCGTCTCCCTGTACGAGGTCGTCTCCGACGAGTCCCACGACCTCGGCGTCGATCCGGGCCTCGTGAAGGACGGCGTCGAGGCGCACCTGCAGCAGCTCCTCGCGGAGCAGATCGAGCTGCTCGGCGACGGCCACACGCTGGTCCGCCGCGAGTACATGACCGCGATCGGCCCGGTGGACATCCTCGCCCGCGACGAGGCCGGGGCGAGTGTCGCCGTCGAGATGAAGCGGAACGCCAACATCGACGCGGTCGAGCAGCTCACCCGGTACCTCGAGCTGATGAACCGCGATCCGCTGCTCCGGCCGGTGCAGGGTGTGCTCGCCGCGCAGACGGTGGCGCCGCAGGCACGCACCCTCGCCGAGGACCGCGGGATCCGCGTCCTCGTGCTCGACTACGACGCGATGCGGGGCATCGAGGGCGGCCACACCCGCCTCTTCTGAGCGGTCGGACTGGAGGCGCGGCTCGCGTCCGCCGGTGACGCCGCGCCCGCCGGGCGGTCGCCACCAGGGCCCCGGCTAGGCTGAGTGGGACATGACCAGCCCGTTCTCCGCCATCCTCTTCGACCTCGACGGCACCATCAGCGATTCCGCGCCGGGCATCCTCGAGAGCCTCACCCACACGTTCCGGAAGGTCGGGGTCCCCGTGCCGGACCACGCGACGCTGCTGTCGTTCGTGGGCCCGCCGATCATGGACACCTTCACGACGGCGATGGGCATGGACGCCGAACAGGCCGAGCACACGCTGTCCGTGTACCGCGAGCACTACTTCTCGCACGGTGCCCTCGACTCGGCGATGTTCCCCGGGATCGACGTCGTCCTGCGCACCCTCCACGACGCCGGGCTGCCGATCTCGACCGCGACGAGCAAGCCCGAGACGCCGGCGACGTACATCCTCGAGCACTACGGCCTCACCGGCGACATCGACATCATCACGGGCGCCAGCGACGACGAGGTCCGCTCGTCGAAGGCCGACGTGGTCGAGGAAGCGCTCCGCCGCCTCGACGCCCGCGGGTTCGACACGAGCCGTCCGGTGCTGATCGGGGACCGCCTGCACGACGTGCAGGGTGCGGCCGTGCACGGTGTCCCGACGATCTTCGCCGAGTGGGGCTACGGCTCCCCCGCCGAGGCCGAGGGCACCATCGCGCAGGCCGCGACCCCGCTCGACCTGCTCCCGATCCTGCTGCCGTCCTCGTGACGACCGGGGCGGGCGGCCGGGCGGCGGCGGGACTCCGCGGTGCCGCCTGGCTGCTGCCGGCCGCCATCGTCCTCATCGCGCTGAACTTCCGCGGGCCGATCGTCGCGACGGCCCCGGTCATCGGCGACGTCCGCGTGGACCTCGGCCTGACCGCGACGGTCGCCGGGCTGCTGACGACGATCCCGGTCCTCTGCTTCGCGCTCGCGACGCCGTTCGCCAGCTGGGTCATCGCGAAGGCCGACCCCGAGCGCGCGGTGTCGCTCTCCCTCGTCATCGTGCTGGTCGGCACCGTCGTCCGCTCGATGCCGTCGTCCGCGGCGCTGCTCGTCGGCACCGCCGTGATCGGCATCGGCATCACGATCGGCAACGTCGTGATCCCCGTCGTGATCCGACGGGACACGTCGCCCGAGCGGGTCGGCCTGGTCACCGGCGTCTACACGTCCGCGCTCAACGTCGGGTCGATGATCACCTCGCTCGGCACCGCGCCGATCGCCGCGAGCTGGGGCTGGCCGGTCGCGATCGCGGTCTGGGCGGTGTTCGCCGTGGTGGCCGGTCTCGCCTGGACCTACGCGGTCGGCGCCCGGGCCGCGTGGCGCCGCCCGACGGCGTCCGAGCCCGTCGTCGAGACGGGGCCGATCGACCAGGTGCTCGGCACGGGTGCGATCCGGACGGTCGACGGCGGTGCGGGGTCCGCGCAGGTGCGCCCCGCTCGTCGGCTCATCACCTGGGGGCTGACCCTCGCGTTCGGCGGCCAGGCGTTCTCGTACTACGCCCTCACCGCGTGGATCCCGACGCTGCTGCACGACGAGATCGGTTTCTCGAAGGCGGCGTCCGGGGCGAGCTCGTCGGTGTTCCAGATCCTCGCGGTCGTCGGGGCGCTCGGTGTCCCCGTGCTCGCGGCGAAGTGGCGTCCCCGCGCGATCATCGCCCTCGTCGCGTTCCTCTGGCTCGCGATGCCGCTCGGGCTGCTGTTCGCCCCGCAGCTCTGGCTGCTCTGGTCCGTCCTCGGCGGCGCGGCACAGGGCGGCGGCATCACGGTGATCTTCATCGTGATCGTCCGGATCGTGTCGAGCGACGCCGACGCCCGGCGGATGTCCGCGTTCGTGCAGGGTGGCGGGTACCTGCTCGGTTCCGCGGGGCCGCTCGTCGCCGGTTCGTTGCACGGGATCACCGGAGACTGGACGGCACCGTTGCTCGTCGTGCTCGTCGCCGTGCTGACGCTCGGGATCGTGGGGACGTTCGCGGCCCGACGGGTGGCCTGAGTCCACCGGGCCGCTGCCGTCGGGGCCGCTGTCCGGCCTGCTGCCGTCCGGCACGCTGCTGCCTGAGACCCCGTTCCGGCTCGACCGGGGATCCGCTGGTGCCGCCCGGTCGCACCCGCACGTCGTCTCAGCGCCGCGCAAGACTTCGGGGCGAGCTGGCGGCACCGTCCCGGTCCACCGTCATCCCGGACGGCCAAGGTCCGGAGGGTGGACACTCGACGACCCGCACGGTGGCGGGACCAGCCGCTCGCGGCACGCTGCGCCCTGCTCCTGATCGCGGCGGGCATGACCGTGCTGCTCGGGTGGAACCTGGCCCGTGGCGGTGACTCCGGGTTCTACGAGGCGTCCGCCCGGTCGATGTCCGAGTCGTGGCCGGCGCTCTTCTCCGGCGCGTTCGACCCCTCGGCGACGGTGACCCTCGACAAGCTCAGCGGGTTCGCCGTTCCCCAGGCGCTGAGCATCCGGCTGTTCGGCGACTCCACCGCCGCACTCGCGCTCCCCCAGGTCGTCGAGGGTCTGGTCACGCTGTGGGCCTGCTCGCTCGTCGGACTCCGGTGGGCCGGGGTCGGGACGGGGCTCGTCGCCGCGGGTGCAGCGGCGTCGACGCCGATCTTCGTGTCGATGTTCGCCCACCCGATGGAGGACGGCATGGTCACGGCGGCCCTGGCGGTCGCCCTGCTCTGCTGGCAACGGGCGGCGATCACGGGCCGGTGGTGGCCGCTCGTCGCCGCCGGGCTCGCGGTCGGCGTCGGGTTCCAGGCGAAGATGCTGCAGTCGTGGTTCGTGCTGCCCGCACTGGTGCTCGGGACGCTCGTCGCCACGGCCGGCCGGGACGGCACCCGGCTCGGCACCGGCGCCCGCATCGGTCGCGCGGTGGTCCTCGGTGCGGTGTCGGTCGCGGCGTCGCTCGCGTGGGTGGTCGGGCTGGCCCTCACCCCGGCGGGTGCCCGACCCTGGATCGACGGCTCGACCGACGACAGCCCGTTCGCGATGGTGTTCGGCTACAACGGCATCGACCGGTTCCTGCCGGGAGCGGTGCCCGGCTCCGTCAGCACGACCGAGGGTCCCGCCGCCCGACCGGCGCGCCTCGGCGGTCCGGGCGGTGTGACGAAGCTCCTCGAGCCGCACCTGGCGTCCCAGGTGGCCTGGCTCCTGCCCGCAGCCCTGTTCGCCGTCGTGCTCGCGGTCGTGCTGCTCCTCGTCCGCCGGTCCGGCACGCGGGTCGGCAGCGTCTTCGGTCGGGCGTTCGACACCCGGGTCGGTTCGGCCACGCTGCTCGTGATCACCGTCTGGCTCGTGACCGCGGCCACCGTGCTCTCGGTGGCGAAGGTGCCGCACACCGCGTACGTCGCTGCGATCGGTGTGCAGCTCGCCGTCCTCGCGGCCCTGGGGTGGCACGGCGCCGTCGGCCTGGTCCGGGCGCAGTCGGCGTGGCTCCGGGTGGTGCCGGTGCTCCTGGCGACCGCGCAGCTCGCGTGGTGGGCGTTCCTGGCCCGAGGTGCCGCGATGCCGGCGGTGCTCGCGACGCCGGCCCTCGTCGTCGGGGTCGCGGCCGTGCTCGCGACGGTGGTCGCGTTCCTGTGGCGACCACGCTGGGAGGGGACGCGCGGGCCGGGCCGGCACCGCGCCTCCCGGGCCGCGATCGCCCTGGCAGCCGGACTCGCACTCGTCGCCGGCCCCGCGGCCTTCTCGCTGCAGGCGCTCGACGCCGCACGCGACGGGAGCGGGAGCGACGCCTCGGTCGGTTCGTGGGTCCCGCGCTGGCGGGTTCCGGACGGTCGGGCCGAGGCCTTCCGGGTCTCCCGGCCGGACTGGTGGGGCGGGTCCTCGGCGCCGTACCCGGTCGTGTTCCGGCACCTCGTCCGGACGGCGCGGCGCCTCGACGGGTACCGCGCCGGCGTGCCGCTCTTCCTGACCGACACGTGGCGCATCTCGTCGCCGGTGATCGACGCGACGGGGCTGCCGGTGCTGACCGACGGCGGGTTCTCGGGGACGGTGCCGGTGTTCACGGCGCGGCAGGTGCGGCAGCGGATCGCCGGCGGACTCCGGGTGCTCGTGGTGCAGGCCGGGGCGCCACGGACCGATCCGGTGCTGCGGGCGGCGCTGGCGGGAGGATGTCGGGCGGTCGCCGACGTCGACCCGGGGGCGCGGGTGCCGGCGCACCCGTGGGCGGTGACGGGCATCGGGTGGACGGTGTGGCGGTGCGGGCTGCCGGGCCGGTCCGTGGACCGCCTGGGCGGGCCGGCGGCGCCGCGGTCGCGGGCGGGGACGCGCTCGGCGGAGTCGCGGGCGGGGTCGAACCACGAATCCGACATCGAACCGCGCCGATCACGTGGTTCGGTGTCGGAATCGTGGTTCGACACCCGACCCGCCGCCGCCGGCGCGGGCACCGTCAGCCGGCGAGCAGCACCTCGCGCAACGACATCGGCCGGCGCCCCGTGACCCGCTCGACGTCGCCCGACACCCGCGCGAGCGCCCCCTCGGCGATCGCCGTGTAAGTGCTCACCCACGCGTCCGCCTGCCACGGCTCCGGGTTCCACCGCGCGCGCGAGGCGTACGCCTCCTCGAGCGTCTCCGGGTGGTACGTGACCTCGCGCCCACGCACCTCGGACACGGTGGCAGCCGCCTCGTGCAGGGTGATCGCCGCGGGCCCCGTCAGTTCGTACGTCCGATCGAGGTGCGCCGCCGGGTTCCGCAGGACCTCGGTCGCGACCCGGGCGACGTCGGCTCGCGCGACCGCTGCCATGGCCCCGTCGCCCGCCGGCCCCCGGATGACGCCGTCCTCGCCGATGAGGTCCTCGACGAAGTCCAGGTAGAAGGAGTCCCGGAGGAACGTGTACGCCATCGAGGTCGCCCGGATCGCCTCTTCCGTTGCCCAGTGGTCGCGACCGAGCGTGAAGGTCGCGTCCGCCGCCGCGCCCACGAACGACGTGTAGACCACGTGCCGCACGCCGGCCGTCGCGGCAGCGGAGACGAACGAGCGGTGTTGGGCGAGACGGTCCACCGCCTCGGCGCCGGAGACCATGAGCAGCAGGTCGATGCCCTCGAGCGCCGCGCGGCTCGCCTCGGCATCGCCGAACGACGCGACCGCCACCTCGGCTCCGGGGAGATCCGGCGCCCGGGAGGCGTCCCGCACGATCATCCGGAACGGCACACCGCCGTCCGCCAGGGCGCGCGCCACGGCGCCGCCGATCTTGCCGGTCGCGCCGGTGAGTGCGATGGTCATGGTCGCTCCTGTCGTGGTCGTCGCTGGGGTCTCGTGGTCACGTCCGCACGGTCCTGGAGGCGCGGATCACCGTGGGTGCGACCCGCACCGCGTTCACGCCATCGACCTCGACCGCCCAGGTGCGGGCCGCCTCGTGGTCGCGGCCGTGCCGCATGTGCCGACCCACCAGACGATCGACGCGCACGGTGTCGTCCACGGCGCAGAACCACGTCTCGGTGAAGAGGTCGGCGAGCGCTGCCCAGGGAGCGCTGTCGTCGAGCAGGTAGTTCCCCTCGGACACCACGAGCCGGGTGCGCTGCGGGACGGCGATGCTGCCCGCGACGGGTTCGTCGACGCGCCGGTCGAAGTCAGGTGCCCACACCACGGCCTCGTCGCCTGCGACCAGCCGACGGACGAGCGCGACGTAGCCGTCCCCGTCGAAGGTGTCGATCGCGCCCTTGCGGTCGTGGCGGCCGAGGGCGTCCAGCGCCGTGTTCGCCAGGTGGAACCCGTCCATCGGGACCTGCACGGCGGTGCCGGCACCGAGCGCTGCGTCCACCCCCGCGACGAGCCGGCGTGCCAGCGTCGACTTGCCGGCACCGGGAGCACCCGCGATGCCGAGCACGGTGCGCTGCCCGTCCGTGGCGAGCCGGATCGCGCGGTCGACCGCGTCGTCGACGGACATCTCGGGCGGGAGCACGGCTTCATCCTGGCAGAGCGCGCCGACACCGGCCCCGGGTGGTTCACTTGCCGCATGGTCGATGCGACGAAGGCGTTCAGCGGGTTCTCGGTGCGTGACGTGCCCGAGGCGAAGGCGTTCTACGAGGACGTCCTGGGGGTCGAGGTCACCGAGGACCACGGCATGCTCTTCCTGCAGCTCGGCGACGGGCACGGTGTGCTCGTCTACCCCAAGGGTCCCGCGCACGAGCCGGCGTCCTTCACGGTGCTGAACTTCCCGGTGCCGTCGGTCGACGATGCGGTGGACGAGCTCGCGGCGAAGGGTGTGCCCTTCCTGCACTACGAGGGGATGACCGACGAGAAGGGCGTGAACCGCAAGGGCGGCCCACTCATCGCGTGGTTCACCGACCCCTCGGGCAACGTGCTGAGCGTCCTCGAGCAGTAGCGGGAGTCGCGCGACATTCTGTATGCAGAAAGCTCGCGCCCTCGTGCGTGGCCGTCCTACGCTCGCTCTCCCGACGAAGGAGAGAGCCGTGGAGATCCGGATCGTCAATCGCGACGAACTGCGTGCTGAGCGCGCGGAGTTGTACCGCAAGTGGAACCTGGACGAACGCGAGTTCGCCCCCGTCGAGGCGTGGCGCGACCTCGACGAAGACGAGTACTGCGCTCGTGAGGCCCTCGCTGACATCTCGTTCGTGTTGGGCGACCGATGATCGCCGAGTTCGTCGACGCTGCGACGCTGCAGATCGATCGCGCTCAGGTACTGCTCGACGCGGTCCTGCCGGACCACGGCGCCGAGCTGAGCGTCATCCACGAGGTACCGAGCAACTCGATCATGCTCGGAACCGGCGATGAACGCGGTGCTGCCGCGATGCTCCACGCGGGGGGCGAGCACGTCGCCCGGCTCCGGATCTTCTTCAGGTACCGCTGGCACCCGCATCATGCCGTGCTGGCAGTGGAGGAGAGCCGGTTCACGCTCTTCCTCACGACCGACCGGCAGCCGCTCGTCCGCTTCGAGTTCCAGGACGCCCTGACCAACACGCCCCCGTCGCACTGGCACCTCCATGCCGAGCGCGGGTCCTTCAGCGCTCTCCTGTCGCGCACCGGCGACCGCGGGGCCGGGCGTCGTGATCCGGCACGGCTCTCGTCGCTGCACTTCCCGCTCGGCGACCCCCACTTCCGGCCGAGCCTCGCGGACGTCGTCGAGTTCGTGGTGACGGAGTGCGGCGTCGACGCTCGTCCGGGCTGGGAGCGAGCCGTGCACGAGTACCGGAAGCACTGGCGGCGAGACGAAGCCGCCGCTACCGCCCGGCAGTTCTCGGCCGAGACGGCAGCTGCCCTCCGGGCGCTCGGGTGGCAGGTGCGCCCACCCGTGCCGAACCACGTGCCGGCGCCGTTCGTGAGTCTGCTCGCGAGCTGACGAACGGGCGGGTCAGCGGGGCAGGACGCCGGCCCAGCCGAGGGCGATCGGCACGACGAGCCCGTGTCGACGGTGCGGCAGGTCCGCGATCGGGATCCAAGCGGCCTCGTCGGTCGACCCGTCCTCCTCGGAACGCAGCGCCCCACCGGTGATCGACGCCCGGAAGACCACCTGCACGGCCTTCATCGCCCGGCCGTTCGCGTGGATGCGACGCTCGGCCGGCACGATGTGGTGCCGCACACCGAGCAGTTCCCCGACGGACGCCTCGTACCCGGTCTCCTCCCGGATCTCGCGGACGACGGCCTGCTCGACGCTCTCGTCGAACTCGACCCCGCCGCCGGGGAGCGTCCACGTCCCCGCCTCGGGAATCCGGAGCTTGGCGAGGAGCACCCGGTCACCGTCGGTGATCACGCCGTAGGCGGCGAGCCGCGTGTCGTAGTCCGTGTACTCCATCAGCCGACCATGCCAGGTGCGTGCGCCGACGTCGGCGAGCCGCGCCGCGCCTCCAGGACCGACGCGTCGGGACCGGACTACCGTGCCCCGTACCGACGCTCTCCCGGACGGTGACGATGACGACCTCGACCCCGACGCCCCTCGGCGCGATCACCTGCCTGCCCGCGAACGAGGCGGCGTGGACGGACCTCGAACTGGTCTTCGGCGAGCGCGGCGATCCGGCGCACTGCTGGTGTCGGTGGTTCAAGGCCTCGGCAGCGGAGTTCCGGGCGATGCCGAACGACGAACGCCGCGAGCGCTTCCACCGGGAGACCGGCTGTGACGACCCCGCGGCACGCACGTCGACCGGTGTGGTCGCCTACCGTGACGGCGAGCCGGTGGGGTGGGTGGCGGTCGAACCCCGGCCCGGGCTGGTGCGGCTGCGCGGCGCGAAGGTGCCGTGGAGCGGGCGTGACGAGGACCCCGACGACCCGGCGGTCTGGGTGGTCTCGTGCTTCGTCGTCCGGCGGGGCTTCCGTCGGCAGGGCGTCAGCCACGCGCTGCTCGGCGGGGCGGTGGACCACGCGCGTCGATCGGGTGCGACGGCGGTCGAGGGGTACCCGACGGAACCGGCTCCGGGTGCGACGGACGGCGGCGGCGCGATGTTCGTCGGGCCGCGTTCGGTGTTCGAGTCGGCGGGCTTCACCGAGGTGTCGCACCCGACGCCGCGTCGCTGGGTCTACCGGAAGGACTGCTGACGACCAGGCCCGTGTCCGCTCAGACGGTCGCGGCGGCAGACGCCCAGCCGACCCGCATCCGTGCGACCGCGCGGTCGAACCCGGCGAGGGGATCGGCGTCGTCGCGGAGGAGCGACTGCAGCTGCAGCCCTTCGTAGAGGGCGACGAGCTGCTCGGCGGCGTGCCGGGGCGAGGTGCCGCGCGGCTCCCGTCCGGCGACGACGTCCCGCACGAGGGCGAGCGTCACGTCCTCGAACGAGCGGGTGTACTGCCCGCGGAACCAGCCGGCCGCGGGGTGGTCGGGGCTCGAGGCGGCGCTGAGCAACGCGACCCGGAGTCGGACCAGTGCGGGGTCGTCACGGCCGACCTCGAGTCGCGCGCGGAGGTACGCGACCGCGCCCGAGCGCTCGGCCACGACCCACAGCGCACGACGGCTGCCGTTGTTCCACCGGTCCATGACGGCGACGACGAGGAGCTCCCACAGCGGGTAGACGCGTCGGACCTCGGCTTCGGGGACCTCGGCGTGGGCGGCGACCTCGGCGGGACCGACGGTGTGGAAGTCCGACGCGCGGTACGCCTCGATGGCGCCCGTGACGATGCGGGCGCGCAGGTCGGCGTCGGACTCGGGCATGCCGTCGATTCTCCGGGGGACCCGGCGGCCCCGCGAGTCGCCAGTTCAGGGGTGGTACCAGGCGCACCGCGCCGGCCCCGCCGGAGAGGCAGGTACCAGGCGCCCCGTCAGCCCCGCCCCGCGGACCGCCGCCACGCCAGCACGAGGCCGCCCCGTCAGCCCCGGTCGAACGTCAGCGTCTCGTCGTCCGCCGCGGTGACCCGGCCGGTCCGCGCGAACTCCGCCCAGATCGCCCGGAAGGCCCGCCCGCGCCGCTCGACCTCGGGCCAGTCCCGCTGCGGCACGAAGCGCGAGCCGGCCCAGGCCTCGCGACCGCCGAGCAGCAGCGGGAGGTCGCTCATGTGCACGGCCCCGGTCGGCTGCACGGTCACGCCGCGGTGCAGCCGGTACGAGGTCGCCCGACCACCGGCGGCCCGGTGCCGCGCCGCGAACCGACGGACGTCCCGCCCGTAGATGACCTCGGACAGCGGGCGCACGAGCAGCCAGCGCAGCAGCGGTCGCACGGCTCGCACCCGGGCGAGTGATCGCAGCCCGGGGATCAGCGGCACGTACATCGCGGTCTCGTCCGCACCGGAGCCGATCAGGACGTCGACGTCCGGAGCCGCGTCGCGCCAGGCCTGCCCGGTGTCACGCTCGGCGGGGAGCGGCGCGAACCCGTACTGGGTGCCGTAGGGCATGCCTCCGGGCAACCCGAAGGGTGCGGCGGCCCGGCTGCCGAGGGCCTGGCGATCGAGCACCTCGTCGAGCGGGGTGTCCGGGAGCACGGCCCCGACGGCCCGGACCATCGCCCGGTTCATCCGCGCCCGACCCCGCGACAGCCCGAGCGGTGCACTCTGGACGATCACCCGCCGGAAGAGGCCGGCTGCTCCGTCGCTGATCATGAGGTGGGCCGCGGCGTCGCCCCCGGCGGACTGACCAGCCACGGTGACGAGGTCCGGGTCACCACCGAAGGCCGCGATGTTCGCCTGCACCCACCGCAGCGCCTCGACGAGGTCGAGCAGCCCGAGGTTCGCCGGGACGGTCTCCCCGTCGCCGAGGAACCCGAGCACACCGAGCCGGAACGTCACCGAGACGAACACGACCCGCTGCTCCGTGACGAGGTCGCGCGCGTCGTAGATCGGCAGGTCACCACCGCCGATGACGTAGGAGCCGCCGTGGATCCAGACGATGACGGGCAGCCGCTCGCCCGGGCGGGCGTCGGCGGGCACCGTGATCGACAGCCGCTGGCAGTGCTCGTCGACGACGAGGCCCGCCACCGGGTGGAGCAGCTGGTCGACGAAGGTCGCCTGCGACTGCGGCGCCACGGGCGACGGGGTGGTCGCCGGGAACGGCTCGGCGAACGCGGGGACCGGCTCCGGGACCGCGAAGCGCTCGGCGCGGGCGTAGGGGATGCCGAGGGCTCGGACGACACTCCCGTCCGCGACGCCGGTGATGCGTCCGGCAGGTGGGTCCCAGGTCAGCGAGGCGGCGTCGAGCATCCGTCCACGCTAGCCAGCGTGACCAGTGGACGGCCTGGAGGGACGGTGCGGGCCAGCACCGCGCCTCCCGTCCCGCAGTCCCTCCGTCACTCGCGGCGCACGACGGGCCGCAACGAGCCGGACGCGGCGAACGCCGCGACGAACAGCACCGCCACCAGCCAGAGCGCGCTCAGCGCGCCGACGTGCTCCGCGATCGCACCGATGACGGGCGGCCCCGCGAAGTTCGCGAAGTACCCGATCGAGGCGACCACGCTGACACGGGCCGCCGGGTTCGGGCCGCTCTGCGCCGCCGCCGACATCCCGAGCGGGAAGCCCATGGAGACGCCGACCGCCCAGAGCACGACGCCCACGAGCGTGAGCCACCAGCTCCCGCCGACGATGAAGAGCACGGCGCCGACGATGCCGAGCGCGGTCGTCCACCGCACGGTCCGCACTCGACCGAGCCGGTCCACGACGGGGCCGGCGAAGACGCGGGTGGCCGCCTCGGAGACGGCGAACACCGTGAAGAACAGCGCACCGACGGCCGCGGTCTGCCCGTGCCCGTCGGTGGTGGCGAGGGCGAGCCAGTTGTTCGCCGAGCCCTCACCGAGTTCGACGCCGAGCATGACCACCCCGATGAGGAGCAGTCGGACGTCCGCCCACCCTCGGGCCCACTGCCGGAGTCGCTGCCGGGGTGTGAGCGTCGTGTCGTGTTCCTCGGCACGGGTGCCGTCCGGGATGCCCCGCATCGCGAGCACACCGACCACGAGGATGACGACGGCCTCACCGAGGAGCTGCGCCGACGGGGTGATACCCAGCCACGCGCAGAGGGCGGCGATCCCGGCGCCGAGGGCCGCGCCTCCCGACCAGGCCGCGTGCATCAGCGGGAGCAGCGTGCGCCCCGCGAGCGCCTCGATCGCGGTGCCCTCGACGTTCGCCATCACGTCCAGCGAGCCGATGCCCGCGCCGGCGACCACGAACCCGACCGCTGCCAGCGGGACGGAGTGGAGCGCGGCTGCCGTCCCGATGACGGCGATCGCGACCGGGACCAGCACGACCACCGCGGTGAGCGCCCGGCGCCCGCCGAGTCGGCGCAGCAGCGGGGCCGCGCTGAGCAGGCCGCCGATGGACCCGATCGTGACGCCGCCGAGCATGAGTCCGATGGTCCCGACGTCCACACCGAGCTCGAGCCGGAGCTCGGGCAGCCGCGGACCCCACGCTGCGAGGCTCACCCCACCGATCGCGAATGCGATGACGATGGCGTTCCGCCACCCGGCGAGCTGTCTGCGGTCCTCGTCGACCCCGAGCTGGTGCATCCGGCTATCGAACCCGCTTGATGGGGATCACCACAAGGGCGCCGAGGAGTGCGACGACACCCGCGGCCCAGCACATGAGGACGTAGTTGTCGGCGTGCGAGCTGCCGATCGACAGGAAGAAGAGCGAGATCGCCGGCGCGAGTGACTGGGGCAGCGCGTTCGCGATGTTGATGACGCCGAGGTCCTTACCGGGACGGTCGGCGTTCGGGAGCACGTCGACGACGAGTGCGGTGTCGATCGCGGAGTAGATCCCGTAGGCGAAGCCCATGATGACCTCGGCGACGTAGAAGCCGTTCACGGTCTCGGCGTGCGCGAGGACGACGAGGCCCACCGCGAAGAGGGCCGTCGAGCCGCCGACGAAGACCTTGCGGCGACCCAGCTTGTCGGACGCCCACCCCGAGAGCGCCGCGCTGACCAGGAGCGCGATCGTGTAGAGCAGCACGCCGAACGCGACGGCCTCGGTGGCCTGCTTCGCGTCCTCGATGCCGATGTGCTCCTGCATGTAGAGCAACCGGTACGTCGTGAACATGAACGTCGCGAGGATGATCAGGAAGCGCGACCACCACGCGAACGCGAAGTCCGGGTTCTTGATCGGGTTCGTCCAGAACGACGAGATGAGGTTGAGGAACGTGAACTTCTTGAGCGTGTACGTCGGCAGCTCGTCCCGGGCGACGACCGCGTAGACGGCGACCAGGATGATCGCCAGGATGCCGGGCGCGATGAACAGCACGGGCAGGTTCGCGACGAAGAACACCGACAGGTAGGTGCCGGCGAGCACGGCGAGGTTCTGCGCGAGCGCGATGATGCTCGACGACCGACCGCGCTGGAGCTGCGGGACGTTGTCGGCGAAGCTCGCCAGCAGGGTGGCGAGGGTCGCGTTTGCGGCGAGCTGGGCGAGCAGCCACGCGAGCGTCAGGTTGAGCACGTCGGGTGCGTAGGCGATCCAGGCGAGTGCGATCGCGAAGACGACGACACCGCTCATGAGCCACGGACGACGCCGGCCCCAGCGGGTGCGGGTGCGGTCGGACAGCGCGCCGGCCAGGGGGTTCATGATGAGCGCGCCGAACGCACCGATCGGCAGGACGGAGCCGATGACGTTCGCGGCGTCGTCCCCGACCAGGGCCTGCGCCTTGAGCTGCATGCTCACGTAGACCGGTGCCATGAGCGCGACGAAGAGGCCGAACTGTCCGAGGAACAGCGCGATCTGGTAGCCGATGCCCACCCGCATCGTGCTGACCGGCTGCGTGATGCCCTCTTCGGGGTTCAGCAGTGCCGGGCTGCCGGGTTCGGGTGTGCTCATGACGCCTCCTTGAGTCGATGCTTCGCCGTCCAAAACCATCTTGCGCACGGTTTTGACTGGCTGAGCATACATCGACAGGTGTCGTTCATGTACCTGCGTGCGTCACGGAGCGCAGCAAAAACTACACACCGGGTGGTTTTTGGGGTAGCGTCGTCATCGATCTCGCCGTGGAGCATCGCTCCTCGACGGACTGCGACACCCGGTGCTGCGACACCCGGTGCCGCGACACCCAGTCAGGACCGAAGGAGCCTCACGCAATGCCCACCACCTCTGTGCAGCTGTACTCGCTGCGCGACGCCATCGCGGAAGACCTCGACAAGGCGATCGCCCGTGTCGCCGAGATCGGGTACGAGAACGTCGAGCCCTACGCGTTCGTCGAGCGTGCCGCGGACCTCGAGCGCGCCTTCGCCGCCACCGGCCTGAAGGCCCCGTCCGGCCACGTCGCCGTGATCGACGCCGAGGACACCGCCCCGATCTGGGACGCGGCCGAGCGCCTCGGCATCCAGACCGTCATCGACCCGTTCATCCCCACCGACCGCTGGCAGACCGCCGACGACGTCGCGAAGATCGCCGAGCGCGTCAACGTCCTCACCGCCGAGGCAGCCTCGCGCGGCCTCAAGTTCGGCTACCACAACCACCAGTGGGAGTTCACGAACAAGGTCGACGGCCGCACGGTCTACGACCACTTCGTCTCGCAGATCAGCCCGGAGACGGTGCTCGAGCTCGACACCTTCTGGGCGACCGTCGGTGGCGCCGACGCCCCCGCCGTCCTGCGCTCGCTCGGCGACCGCGTCGTCGCGATCCACGTCAAGGACGGCAAGGTCGACGGCGACATCCTCACCGCGCTGCCCTCGTCCGAGAGCGCGCTCGTCGTTCCGGAGGCGCTGCAGCGTGCCTTCGAGAACCAGACCCCCGCCGGTCAGGGCGACGTCGACGTCCCGGCCATCCTCGCCGCAGCGCCGCAGGCCATCCGCGTCGTCGAGTTCGACGCGTACTCCGGCGACGTCTTCGAGGGCATCACCGAGTCCCTCGCCTGGCTGAAGGACAACGACAAGTGACCCGTGTCGGGATCGGCATCATCGGTGCCGGCAACATCTCCACGCAGTACCTGGAGAACCTGACCAAGTTCGCCGACGTCGAGGTCCGGTTCGTCGCCGACGTGCTGCTCGACCGCGCAGCGGCCCAGGCAGCGGAGTACGGGGTCGGCGCGTCCGGCTCGGTCGAGGAGCTCCTCGCCCGCGACGACATCAGCATCGTGATCAACCTGACGATCCCGGCGGCCCACGCCGAGGTCGACCAGCAGATCATCGACGCCGGCAAGCACGTGTGGAGCGAGAAGCCGATCGCGACCGACCACGAGTCGGCCGCCGCGGTGCTCGCCTCCGCTGCGTCGAAGGGACTCCGGGTCGCGACCGCTCCGGACACCGTGCTCGGCGCGGGCATCCAGACGGCGCTCCGTGCCATCGCCCGCGGCGACATCGGCGAGCCGCTGACCGCGACGACGCTGTTCCACGTGCCCGGACCCGAGGCGTGGCACCCGAACCCGGACTTCCTGTTCGCCGAGGGCGCCGGTCCCCTGTTCGACATGGGCCCGTACTACGTGACGACCCTCGTGCACGCGTTCGGCACCGCCAGCCGCGTGCAGGCCGTGTCCTCGAAGTCGCTCGACCGTCGCACGATCGCGTCCGGCCCCCGCGCCGGCGAGACGTTCCCGGTCGAGGTCCCCACGCACCACGCCGCGCTGATCGAGTTCGCCGGCGGGCAGTCCGCCCAGTCGACGTTCTCGTTCCAGCACGCGCTGCCGCGCATGGGCTTCGTCGAGATCAACGGCACGCTCGGCACGATCTCGCTGCCCGACCCGAACACGTTCGAGGGCTCGTCGCAGCTCTGGCGCTACGGCCAGGAGGAGCCCGAGACCCTCGAGGCGATCGGCTCCACCTGGGGTCGTGGCACCGGGGTCGTCGAGCTCGCCCGCGCCATCGCCGAGGACCGTCCCGAGCGTGCCTCGGGTGCGGTCGCGCTGCACGTCCTCGACGTGCTGCTCGGCATCCGCGACGCGGCGGCGTCGGGGTCCGCGGTCGACATCACGTCGACGGTGGACCGTGTCCCGCCGCTGCCGGAGGACTTCGATCCGTCGGCTGCGGTGCTCACCGCGTAGGTCCCCGCTCTACAGGACGGTCGGCTCCGACAGGAGCCGGCCGTCCTGCATGCTGGGGCCAGGAGGCGCGGCGCGGCTCCGGTGCGTCGGCTACGGCCGTGCGGTCGCGAGCCACTCGTGGAAGGTCGGACCGACCACCTCGACGTCTCCCGCGGGCAGGAGCGCTCCGTCCCGGAACGCCCGGCCCGTCCGGCCCGGAATCGGCATCGGGACGGGCACCACGCCCGGATGCGGTAGCGCCGTCGTCATCGCCCACAGGGACGTCGTCTCGGGCCCGGCGACCTCCACGACCGGCGCGGACCGCCGGCCCGTCGCGACCTCGGCGACCACCGTCGCCACCGCTTCGAGCGACACCGGAGCGATGGTCATCCGCGGCACGAGCGCGATCGGCCCGACGCGCAACCGCTCGAGGTTCTGCGCGGCGAACTCGAACCACTGGGCCGAACGGACGATCGTGGCGCCCCGGCCCGCCGCTCCCGCTGCCCGCTCCTGTGCGGTCTTGCCGGCGAAGTACCCGTAGCCCTGCACCTCGGACCTGGTGCAGTTGAGGATGGACAGCAGCACGTGTCGCGCCCCGGACCGTTGGGCCGCCGCGCCGACCACCGCCGTCGAGCGCGTGAAGAAGTCCGTCGCACGCCGCCGACTCGTCGTGAACCGCCCGGTCGCCTCGACGATGACCTCCGGCCGGACCGACGCCAGCCGATCGACCGCGTCGTCCGCGAGCACGTCGAACCCCGATGACCGGGACAACCTCGTGACCGAGCAGCCGTGTGCCGCCAGCGCTGCCTCGATCGCGACTCCGGAGATCCCGCCTCCGACCACTGCAACCCGCATCGTGCCCCCTTCGACTCTACATCCGTAGAGAACACTACGATGGTAGAGGCGAGAGGGGAAGAGCATGGGGCGACGCGAGGACCTGGCGGACGCGGGAGTACGGCTCACTGCTCGCGGTGGGGTCCGAGCCCTGACGCACCGAGCAGTCGACACCGAGGCCGGCGTGCCCGCCGGATCGACGTCGTACTACGCGTCGACGCGGCGCGAACTGACCGCGCTCGTCGTCGCGCGCATCACGGAGCAGCTGTCGACGGAGCTGGGCGCGTTGCGTCTCCCCGAGCCACCCGACGACGCGACGGTCGTCGAGGTCGCCGCCACGTTCCTCCAGGGCCTCGCAGAGCGGGCGGAGGCGCAAGCCGCTCGCCTGGCCCTCCTCCTGGAGCTCCGGGACGACGAAGCGCTCCGAGCACCCCTGACCGGCGCCGACCCGGTGCGCGCCGCGCTGCTGGCCACGGCGGAGGACCTCCTCGTCCGCATCGGCGTCGACCACCCCCGGCGATCCGCGGTCGACCTCGTCGGACTCGTCGATGCACTGCTGCTCTACCGCGTCGCGGGGGTCGCGCCCGTGGACGACCGAGCGGTGCTCGGCGCGTACGTCGCAGGGCTGCCGCGCAGCTGAACGCGCCCTCACCCACGCCCAGCGACCCCGGGTGATCGGCGGGTCCACCCCCTGCCAGGATGAGCGCGTGGGGAGACGTCGGCTCGTGCTCGGAGGGGTGGTCGCCGCCGTGCTCGTGGCGGCCGGCACGGTGACCGTGGTGTCGGTGACGCACGCGCAGACCGTGGCCGCGCGGCTCCCGCCCGCGAGCGCGTCCTCCGAACAGGTCCTCCGCGTCTACCTCCGCTCCGCGAAGGCCCACGACTGCGGTGTCACCGAGGCCCTCACCGACGACAGCGGCGGCTCGGACACGGCCTGGTGCGGCGGACGGTCCCCGTCCTCGTGGTTCGACGACCACCCCGACCTGCTCGGCTACCGGCACATCGGGGCGGTCTCGCGACTGAGCGCGAAGGAGACGGGCCGGGCGCCGGAGGAGTGCATCCCGGTCGACGTCACCGAGACGAACATGACGGGCGCCGAACCCGGCGCGCTCCCCGGGTGGCAGTTCTGCTTCCGCCACACGCCGGCCGGCTGGCGCCTGACCGACGAGGGCTACGGCTGACCCGATGCCGTCGCCGGTTCACGAGAGCCTCAGTCGGGGCGGACCGGTCCCGCCGCGAGATCGCCCACCACGGTCGTCCACGGTCGCGCGGTCCACGACGTCACGAGTCCCCCGGTCACGTACGGGTCCGTCGCCGCGAACGCCCGCGCACGCCCGAGCGCGTCGTCGCCGACGAAGACGATCAGCGCGGTGAACGGCCCGGTCCCCTCGCCGACCGCACCGCCGAGGAGCAGCTCGCCGCGCTCCGCCGCAGCCCAGGCCGCCCGGAGGTGCTGCTGGCGGAACGCGTCTCGGCGCTCGAGGTAGTCGTCGACGTAGGTGTACTCGAGTACGGCGTGCATGGTCCCGCTCCGATCCGGTCGTGCGCGGGACCCACGGCCCCGCTGACACGAGTGTGGCAGGAGCGGCGGGTCCGGTCAGCCCGCCGGCGGCACGATCTGTTCGAGCAACCGCAGCACCCGCTCGCCGTCGACCGCGTCGGGGTCGAGCAGCCACTGCACCTGCAGTCCGTCCGACGCCGCGATGCTCAGGGACGCCAGGTCGACGGGGTCCAGGTCGGCCCGGATCCGCCCGGACGCCTGGTCCGCCTCGATCAACTCCGCCAGGTCCGCCCGCAGCCGGGTGAACCGTTCCCGCATGAACTCCCGCGTGGCGGGGTGCCCCTCCTGCACGGCATCGGCCGCCAGGGTCGTGTACAGCTGCACCAGCCCCGGGACCGCGCGATTCCGCGAGGCGCTCTCCCGCATGTCCCCGATCGCGGACTTCATCCGGTCCGGTGCCCCCTGCTCGCGGACCTCGTGCTCGCGGTAGACCGCGAGCAGCAGTTCGTCGCGGCTCGGGAAGTAGTGCCGCAGTGCCGCGTGGGTGATGCCGAGGGCGTCGGCGACGGATCGCAGCGACGACGCGTCGACACCCTGCTCGGCGACCATGCGGATCGTCTCGTCGAGGATCTGCGTCCGTCGTTCGGCACCCTTGCGGTAACCGCGTCGCGGCAGGGCCGCGTCGTCGTCGGCAGGGTGCGTCATGCGCCCAACTTACCGCTGGAAGGTTTTTTCCGGGAGGCGCGGCTCGGCGCCGTCACGGACCGCGCGCTTCAGGAGTCGTACGGCTCCGCGTCGCCGTCCGGGTCGACCGTGTACTCGTCGACGGGAGCGGGCGCGCCACCGACGAGGGCCTCGGTGATCTGGACGAGGCAGCGTGCGAGGACGTCGTTCTCCTCGGAGGACAGGTGGTCCATCACCTCGACCACGGCTTCGTGGAAGCGTGCGTAGGACGCGTCGATCTTCTTCGCCGCCTGCACCGTGGGCTCGAGCACCTGTGCCCGACGGTCGGTGGGGTGCGGCGCGCGGACGAGGTCGCCCTTCTCGACGAGCCCGTCGACGATCTTCGTCACCGACGCGTTCGACACGTTGAGCATGACGGCGAGGTCCTTCGGGCCCATGGCCCGGCCGTCCCGGTGCGCCTGGAGCATGTACCGGACGGCGAGGAACTCGTTCTTGGTGAGACCGCTCTCCGACCGAGCCTGTTCGAGCTGCTGCTCCTCGGCGTGCTGCAGGCGGAGGAGCGCGTCCACGGCGCCCTTCGCGGCACGCGACCGGGGTTCCCGGGCGTAGAGGTGCATGTGCTCACGGCGGACGACGGTCAACGGCATCTGGTCGGGTGTGCTCTCTGCCTGGTGCGGATCGGGGGTGCGGGGCCTAGGCCGCCGGGACCGAGAAGAAGTCGGCGTAGGACGGTTCGGAGCGACCGGACAGGAGCGACGGGTCCTGGATGCGGCGCTCGACGTAGGCGTCGATGATCGCGGGGTCGGTCAGACCGACGCGCGTGTGGGTGCCGCCGAGCCGTGCCTGTCGCGGCATCCCGGTGTACGTGCTGTGCATTGCGATACCGCCCCTCGTCGTCGTTGCTGTCCCCAACGGACGCCCGAAGTCTTTCACAACGTGAACGATCAGCAAAACGAACGATTCGTGTTCTGTACGGTTCACGCACTGAACAGTCAGCCCAGCCGAACTACATCGCTGTCATTCCCTGTCGCCGCGGATCCCCGGCTCCGAGCGGATTCCGAGCGTTCTTTTGGCACTCGCCAGGCTTGAGTGCTAAAACATGTCGCAGTTGAGTCGAGGGGACTCAACACCAGACACGAAGGAGTTGACACCGATGACGATGAACTTCGATCCGTTCCGCGAGCTGGACCGTCTCGCCGGCTCCCTCCTCGGCACCGCGGGCCCCCGCTCGATGCCGATGGACCTCTACCGCACGGGTGACCACTACGTCCTCGACGTCGACCTGCCCGGCATCGACCCGGGTTCCGTCGACATCGACGTGGACGGCTCGGTCCTGACCATCCGCGCCGAGCGCACCCTCGGCGCTCCCGAGGGCTCGCAGTGGCTCACCCGAGAGCGCCAGCCGGGCACGTACGTCCGTCAGCTGACGCTCGGCGACGGCCTCGACGCCGAGCGCATCACGGCCGGCTACGACAACGGCGTCCTGAGCGTCACGATCCCCGTGAAGGAGTCGGCGAAGCCCCGCAAGATCGCCGTCACCACGGGCGGTGGCCGCGAGCAGCTCGCCGTCGGCAGCGGGGAGTAGGAGCGGCAGCCGTGTTCGACCTCGTCAACGCCCTGGCCGCGATCGCCGCCGTGACGGTCGCGCTCGCGCTGTCCAGTCTCGACCGACGGACCGCGGTCCTGCTCGGGGCGACGGGCGGCCTCGCGGGGAACTTCCTGACGTGGCTGGCCGTCCCGTCGCTCTGGGACCGGTGGGCCGTGGTGCCGTGGGTCGCCGCCGTCGCCGGCACCGTCCTGCTCATCGCGGGCTGGAGCGCCGTCCGGGCGTACTCGGGCCTGTTCGAGCCGCCGCGTGCGGACGAGACCGACACCGGCGCCCTCCTGACGGTCGGCGGGAGCGGGCGCCGCAGCTGATCGAACCGACGACGCCTCGGGCTCGGTGCACGACGTGTGCCGAGCCCGAGGCGTTCCGGGCGTAGCGTGACGGCGTGGACCTCGAACTCAAGAACCGTGTCGCGCTCGTCGTCGGAGGGAAGGGGTACATCGGCGCCGCCGTCGCCGATCGACTCCGGGCCGAGGGGGCGACCGTCGTCGTGGCCTCCCGGAGCGCCGGCGACTCCCCCGACAGCGTCGCGATCGACACCGCCGCCCAGGCCTCCGTCGATGCCGGAGTCGCACGGGTGCTCGAGCAGCACGGCCGCATCGACGCCCTCGTCGTCACCGCGGCCCCGAGCGCCGGCACCCTCGACCCGGCGAAGAAGTCCGACCCCGAGCAGGTCCTCACCGCGATCGACGGCAAGGCACTCGGATTCCTCCGCGTGGCCAACGCGGTGCTGCCCACCCAGCGTGAGGCCGGGTTCGGACGCGTCGTCGTGATCAGCGGACAGAACGCCTACCTGTCGGGCAACATCACCGCGTCGCTCCGCAACACCGCGGTGAGCGTCATCGCGAAGAACCTCGCCGACGAGGCCGCCGGCTCCGGCGTCACGGTGAACGTCGTCAATCCGGGGCTGGTGACGGACACCCCCAGCACCGAGGTCCGCCCCGGTGGCCCCGGCGACTCCAGCCCGCAGCAGATCGCGGACCTCGTCGCGTTCCTCGCGTCGCCGCTGTCGGTGGTGTCCGGTGAGTCGATCTCGATCGCCCACCGCGTGCTGGGCCAGATCACCATCTGACCGACGGGCGGGTCCGGCAGATCCGTGCGAATCGCGGGCCTGGAGGCGCGGTGCGGGCCCGACCCGCGCCTCCTGGCCGCCACCCGGTCGCGTCGCGACGGACCAGACGCCTTCATCCGTGCGGATGAACGCGTTCACCCGTGCGCCCGATGCCCGGCGCGCGCCGCTCGGCGAGGCTCGGAGCATGGAGTCCTCGACGAAGCACACGATCGCCACCCTGCTGGTCTGCGCCGCGATCGTCACGGTCACGGCCACCGCCCTCATCGCGATGTCGCCGGTCCCGTGACCGGCGGACGACGCCCCCGTGCGATGATCGTGCCGTGACGGAACGGCGCACGTTCATCCGGCCGCTCGCCACCCGCTCGATCATCATCGACGTGGCATGGGCGGTCTTCGCGGCGTTCGTCTTCCTGCTCCCGATCGACCTCGAGCTCGAACACGCGAGCTTCTTCGCGGTCCTCGCCGCGGCCGGGGCGATCGCGCTCCGACGGGTCTCACCGTCCGCGGCGATGCTCATGATCGTCGTCCTCGGCATCGTCCAGGTCGGCGGCGGCGAGCGGCCGTCGCTCGTCGACATCGCCATCTTCGTGGTCATCGGCACGGCGGCGGTCGTCGGCACGCGCGGAGAGGTCATCGTGTCCGGCCTGCTGGCGTTCGTTGCCGGCATCAGCGCGACGCTCTACCTCGCACTCACCGGCTTCCGGTTCCTCGTCCTCATCAACGGCCCGCGCGACCAGGCGTTCCTGGCGATGGCCGCACCGGTGACGGCGCTCCTCGGGGTCTGGGCGGGCGGGGTCGCCGTCCGGGCCTTCCGTTCGCGGGACCGCGAGTCCGAACGCCGGGCGGACGCCGAGGCCGCTGCGTCCCGAGCCGAGGCCGTCGCCACCGAGGCCGAGGCCACCGCCACCCGGGCCATCGACGTCGCCGAGTCCGAGCGGATCCGAGCGGACATCGCCCGCGACGTGCACGACGTGGTCGGCCACTCCCTCGCCGTGATCATCGCGCAGGCCGACTCGGTGCCGTTCCTCGCCGACGAGGCCCGCATCCGCGAGGTGAGCGCCACGATCGCGAGCACCGCCCGGAGCTCCCTCGTCGAGGTCCGGCAGGTGCTCGGGCACATCGACGGCTCCGGCGCCTCGACCGACCCGGGGTCGCTGGAGGAGATCGTGCAGGGCATCCGCGAGGCCGGGGTCGACGTCGACCAGGCCGTCCGCGGGGTCCCGGTGGTGCTCGGTCCGGAGAGCGGGACCGCCGCCCGCCGGGTGCTGCAGGAGATGCTCACGAACGCGCTCCGACACGGTGCCCCCGGGATGCCGGTGACGGTGCGGGAGACGTGGCGGTCGGCCGACCTGGTGCTCGAGGTCGAGAACCTCGTCCCGACCGCCGGGACGGCCGCGCCCGGCGCCGGCACCGTCGGGACCGGCCCGGTCGCCGTCGGGACCGGCCCCGTCGCCGTCCCGCCGGTGAGCACCCGCGGGTCCGGCCGTGGCCTCGCCGGCATGCAGTCCCGGCTCACCGCACTCGGCGGGTCCTTCGACGCCGCCGTCCTCGACGACGTGTTCGCCGCACGTGCCCGCATCCCGTTCGACGTCCTTGGGGGGACCAACCGATGACCGATCCGATCCGCATCCTGCTCACCGACGACCAGGCACTGTTCCGAGCCGGCCTCCGCGTCGTGCTCGACGCCCAGGACGACATGGTCGTCGTCGGCGAGGCGTCCGACGGTGCCGAGGCCCTGGCGCGCATCCCCGAGCTGCGACCGGACGTGATGCTCCTCGACATGCGGATGTCGGGCATGGACGGGGTCGAGACCGTCCGGCAGCTGTTCTCCGGCGCGGTCGAGGGGCCGCTCCCCCGCGTGGTCGTGCTGACGACGTTCGGCCTCGACCCCGCTGCCGCCACCGCGATCCGCCTCGGCGCGAGCGGGTTCCTGCTGAAGGACACCACGCCGCCGTTCCTGTTCGCGGCCGTCCGGGCGGTGCACGAGGGGAGCTCGGTGATCGCGCCGAACGATCTCTCGCAGCTGTTCGGTGCCGACGTCGAGCGCGCGCCGGCTCCGCAGCCCGAGGCGTTCCAGTCACTGACGGACCGGGAGCGCATCGTGTTCGGCTGGGCCTCGCGCGGGTTGTCGAACGCGGAGATCGCGGCGAAGGAGTTCGTCACGGAGTCCACGGTGAAGACGCAGATCTCGAGCATCCTCGGGAAGCTCGCGCTGCGGGACCGGGTGCAGCTCGTGGTGTACGCGCACGACCACGGGCTGGCGGGCGCACGCGACGCTTGACGCGCCGGCGTCGACCTAGCGCTGGCCGGCCACCCGGTCGAGCCACTCGGCGAGCACTGCGCGCTCGGCGACCGAGAGCACGTCGAGGTCCGACGCGACCGCCCGCAGCGTGATCGCGGCAGTCGTCACGGCGTCCGCAGCCGGCGACGCCGATGGCTCCGGCGGGTCCGCCACGAGGATCCTCCCCGACACCGCCGCGAACGCCTCGTCCGCCAGGCTCGGATCGCGTTCGTCCGCCGGTGTCGACAGGATCGCCAGCACCGCCCCCGTCCCAGCCGCGTGCACGAGGTCCACCGCCAGGCGTTCCGGGACGGCGAGCCGTCCGGCTTCGGCGACGCGCCGGATGCGCTCGGCGAGCAGTGCGGTCCCGGCCCGTGCCGCCGCCGAGCGCCGTCCTCGCTCGGGGTCGCTGAGCAGCACGAAGAGGTCGGGGTTCGCGAGACCGAAGCCGATCGTCATCGACCACCCGTGCCGGAGGTCATCGACGGGATCGGTGCGCTCGTCCCGTGCAGCCCGGACCGCCTCGGCCTTGACCGCGGCGAAGGTGGACATCGCGTGTTCCGCGACGGCCTCGAGCAGGCCGTCCTTGTCGCCGAACAGTCGGTAGATCGTCGGGGCCTGCACCCCGGCACCCTCGGCGACGGCGCGCGTGGTCACCGCCGCGGCCCCCCGCTCACGGAGCATCGCACCGGCGACCTCGACGATCCGTGCCCGCGTCTCGTCTCGCTGCGTTGCCTGCTCGATCACGGAACAACGATAACAAAGCAGCGATAGCAGTGTGTTACCTTCGATCACACCAATCGGTTACCAACGGTACGGAGCAACCATGATCGTCATCACCGGCGCCACCGGCGCACTCAACGGCGCCACCGCGGACCACCTCCTCGAGCACCTCGACCCGTCGGGGCTCGCCGTCGTGACCCGCGACCCGAGCCGGGCGCAGCGCTTCACCGATCGCGGGGTCGCGGTCCGCCAGGGCGACTACGCCGAGCCCGACTCGCTCCCCGCGGCCTTCTCGGGTGCGGACCAGCTGCTGCTCGTCTCCTCGAACGACGCGGGCGCCGATGCCGTCGCGCTGCACCGCGCGGCCATCGACGCCGCCGTGCACGCCGGGGTGGGACGGATCCTGTACACGAGCCACCAGGGCGCAGCCCACGGCTCGCCGTTCGCACCGGCCGACGGCCACGCCGCGACCGAGGACCTGCTCCGCGCCTCCGGGTTGCCGTGGACGAGCCTGCGCAACGGCTTCTACGCGCACAGCACGGCCTGGTTGATGGGACCGTGGCAGTCGACGGGCGCGGTCTCGGTCCCCGTCGACGGCCCGGTGTCGTGGACCGCTCGCGAGGACGCCGCCGAAGCAGCCGCCCGCATCCTGCTCGCCGACGAGCCGTACGACGGCCCCGTCACGCTCACCGCGCCGACGGCACCGACGTTCGGCGAGCTCGCGGAGTTCGCGTCCGAGCGCTCCGGCCGCACGATCGGGTTCGAGGTACTGGGCGAGGACGAGTGGCTGGCCCGGTCGACCGCCGCCGGCCAGGACCCGCACATGGCCGGCTTCCTGCTCGGCATGTACCAGGCAGCGGGACAGGGCCGCTTCGCCGGGACCGACCCGCTGCTCGGCCAGCTGCTCGGGCGTGCACCGCGACCCGTCCAGGACCAGATCAGCTGACGTCGAGCGCCGCCACCTCGTCGAGGATCGCGGCGATCGCCGCCGGGTCGTGCGCGAACCGCCCCAGGAACAGGCCGCCGATCCGCCCCTGCCCGCGGGTGAGCAGCCCCGGCCCGGCACTGCCGCCGTAGATCACGACCGACCCGGCGAGTTCCGGCCGCGTGGCCAGGTGCTCCTCGATCCCCGCGAGCACCCCCACGACGTGCTCGTCGGGCGCCGGTGCCGGGGCGCCGATGGCCCACACCGGCTCGTACGCCACGACGAGCGGCCCCGCCAGTCCGTCCGCGACCGCCGTCGAGACGGCCCGGTCGAGCTGCGCGGTCACCTCGGCGACGGTCTCCGCTCGGGAGGCGCGGGTCGGCTCCCCGACGCAGACCAGCGGCCGCAGGTGGTTGCGGTACGCGGCGTGCACCTTCCCCGCGACCTCGTCGTCCGTCTCGTGGAACAGGGAGCGCCGTTCGGCGTGGCCGATCTCGACGAGGTCGACGCCGATCTCGCGCAGCTCCGCACCCGTGACCTCGCCGGTGTACGCCCCCGCGTCGGCCCACGACAGGTCCTGGGCGCCGAGCAGCACGGGAGCACCGGCGTCGGTCAGGATGCGGCGGACGGGGACGAGCGCCGGGAACGTCGGCACCACGAAGAGCGACGCGGCACCGGAGGTCACCGCGGGGTGTCGCCGGGCGACGTCCGCGACCTCGGCCGCCCACGACAGCGTCCGGACGTGCGAGAAGTACGTCTTGAGCGACACCCCGATGGTGATCACGGCGCGACGGCCTCCACGATCAGCGCGAAGGACACCGCTCCCGGGTCGACCGTCCCGACGGCGTGCTCGGCGTGGGTCCTCGCCCGGCCCTTCCTCGGCAGCAGCTCGGCGGTGCCCTGCGCAGCGTCCTGCGCGGCGGACACCGCCGCACGCCAGGCATCGGGGAGCGCGTCACCGTCGTCGACGCTCGCGCGGAGGGCCTCGCGGAACGGGACGAGCGCGTCCACCATCGTCTTGTCCCCGGGCACCGCGCCGAAGGCGAGGACCGCCTCGGTCGCCGCACCGACGGCCTCGACGACGTCCGCACCCGTCGGACGCGAGTCGTCCCCGAGGACGCGACCCAGTGCCTCCAGGGCCGCACCCCAGATCGCGCCGGACGTGCCACCGGCCTTGTCGGACCAGGCGTCGCCGGCGATCCGCAGCACGCTGCCCGCGCCGGCTCCACGATCGACGGCGTCCGACGCGGCCTCGGCGGCGGCGTGCGATCCCCGCTGCATGCCGATGCCGTGGTCCCCGTCACCGGCCACCGCGTCGATGCGGCCGAGTTCGTCGGCGTGCTCGTCGATGACCGAGCGGACCGCGGCGAAGCCGGCGGCGACCTGGACGGCGACGGCCCGGGAGTCCTCGCTGGCCGGGCCGACTTCGTCGGGTGCCGCGTCGGCCGCCACCACGGAGGGTGCGACGCGCTCCGCGGGGACGGCACCGCCCTTGCGGTACGCGGGGGTGTCGGCCGGGGCGGCCCAGAGCTCTTCGAGCTCCGCGTCCAGCCAGAACAGCGTCAGTGAGACGCCGGCCATGTCGAAGCTCGTGACGAGCTCCCCGACCTCGGGCTCGACGATGACGACGCCCGCGTCGACGAGCCGGCGCTGCACCGAGCGGTAGACGACGAAGAGCTCCTCGTACTTCACGCTCCCGAGCCCGTTGAGGATCGGGACGACGCGGGAGCCGGCGGCGGTGATCCCGGCCGGCAGCTCGTCGAGCAACCGGTCGACGAGCAGCGCGGCGAGTCCGTCGGCGGTCGGGACGTCGGTCTGGTCGATGCCGCGTTCGCCGTGGATGCCCATGCCGATCGCCATGCGACCCTCGGGGACGGTGAACAGGGGTTCCTCGGCGCCGGGGAGCGAGCAGCCGGAGAACGCGACGCCGAACGATCGGGTGCGGTCGTTCGCCCGCTCCGCGATCGCCGTGACGGTGTCGAGGTCGTCGCCACGTTCCGCGGCCGCTCCGGCGACCTTGAACACGCAGAGGTCCCCCGCGATCCCGCGCCGTTCGTGCGCGCGGTCGGCGGGCGCGCTCACCACGTCGTCCGTGACCCGCACCGTGCGGACGCTGATCCCGGAGGCCTCGAGCGACCGTGCGGCCGCGTCGAAGTTGAGGACGTCGCCGGCGTAGTTGCCGTAGCTCAGCAGCACCCCGCCGCCGTGCTCGGAGGCCGTCGCGACCGCCGTGACCTGCTGGGCGCTCGGGCTGGCGAACAGGTTGCCCATCGCCGCACCGGCCGCGAGCCCGTGCCCGACGAGCCCGCCGAACGCCGGGTAGTGCCCGGACCCGCCGCCGATCACGAGCGCGACCGTGCCGTCCGGCGACGTGGTCGACCGGGCGACCCCGCCGTGGACCTTCCGGACCCACCGCTCGTTCGCGGCGACGAACCCGTCGGTCGACTCGTCGGCGAAGTCCGCCGGGTCGTTGAAGAGCCGGGTCATCGCTCGTTCCCCTGAGTGCGCACGTGCGTGGTGTCGAGCAGCTCGTCCGCCTTCGCACCACGGAAGTACTTCGTGCAGAAGATCATCACCGCGGCCACGAACGCCAGGACCCCGAGCGACACGATGCCGAACGCTCCGCTGTCCGTCGGCACCACGTCGTTGATCGCCGTGCGCATGATCGGTGCGACGAACCCGCCGAGGTTGCCGAGCGAGTTGATGAGCCCGATGCCCGCGGCCGCTGCGGCCCCGGTCAGGAAGGCCGTCGGGTACGCCCACGTGATCGGTCCCACCGCGAGGAAGCTCGCGACCGCCAGCGTGATGAACAGGATGCCGAGGATCGGCTGCCCGTTCGCGCCGGCCCAGGCGGACCCGAGGATCGACAGGCCGGTGGTGATGTAGAACCAGGTGCCCCAGCGTCGACGACGCCCGACGGTGTCCGCCCGCGAGCCGACGAGGTAGCAGGCGACGAGCCCGACGAGCCACGGGATCGCCGCGACCAGCCCGACCTGCCAGCCGACGTCCTGGCCGAGCAGCGACGAGACCTGCTGCGGCAGGTAGAACGTCGTGCCGTACACGGCGACCTGCAGGCAGAAGTAGATGATCGTGAAGTACCAGACGCGACCGCTGGCCAACGCCTTCCAGATGCCCGTCGGGCCGTCCTCGCTGCGGGCGGTGTCCTCGCGGGCCATCGCTGCCGTGAGCGAGTCCTTCTCCCCCGGCTCGAGCCACTTCGCCTGCTGCGGACTGTTCGTCAGGAACACCAGTGCCGCGATGCCGGCCAGGACCGCGAGCAGTCCCTCACCCGCGAACATCACCTGCCAGCCGTGGAACGGGGTGGCCTGGTCGCCGAAGCTGATCAGTCCGCCGGACAGCGGTGCGCCGATCATCTGCGAGAACGGCTGCGCCAGGTAGAAGATCGCGAACATCCGCACGCGGACCTTGTTCGGGAACCACTCGGACAGGTACATGATCACGCCGGGGAAGAGTCCGGCCTCGGTCACGCCGAGGATGAACCGCAGGATGATGAACATCGTGTCGTTCGTCGTGAACGAGAACAGCGCGGCGACGATGCCCCACGTGATCGCGATGCGGGCGAGCCAGAAGCGTGCACCCAGGCGCTTGAGCAGCAGGTTGGACGGGATCTCGAAGATCGCGTAGCCGATGAAGAAGATGCCGGCACCGAGCGCGAAGGCGGCGTCGGAGATGCCGCGGTCGACGCTCAGGGCCTCCTCTGCGAACCCGACGTTGGTGCGGTCGAGGAACGCGACGAAGTACAGGATGACGAGCATCGGCATGAGGTGCTTCGTCGCCTTGCCGATCGCCGACTTCAGGGCCGGGTCGTGCGTGGACCCGAGCGCGGGGGCAGGGGGAAGTGACACGGGTTCGCTCCTTTGCGAGCACGGTGCGGTGGTTGTGGAGGGGACGGTGGACCCGTCAGTGCATGTACAGGCCGCCGTCGACGTTCAGCGTCTGGCCCGTGACGAACCCGGCGTCCTCGCTGATGAGGTAGGCGATCGCGGCGGCGATGTCCCTCGGGGTGCCGATCCGCGGCAGCACGCCGTCGGCGGCCATCACGGTCTTGCGCTCCTCGGTCAGGGTGCCGCCCATGATGTCGGTGTCGATCGGACCGGGCGCGATCGCGTTGACGGTGACGCCCTGCGGCCCGAGCTCGCGGGCGAGGCCGCGGGTCAGACCGATCACGCCGGCCTTCGCGACCGTGTACGGGGTCTTGCTGAAGGTGCCGCCGCCGCGCTGGGCGGAGACCGACGACAGGTTCACGATGCGGCCGTAGCCGTTCCGCACCATCGACTCCGCCGCCCGCAGGCTCGCGAAGTGCACGCCGTCGAGGTTGATCGACAGCACGCGGTGCCACTCCCCCTCCGGGAGGTCGAGGTACGCGTGCGCCGAGGACACCCCGGCGAGGTTGACCAGGGCGACGATCGGGTGGAGCTCGGCCTCGATCGTGTCGAAGGCGGCCCGGACGGCGGTCTCGTCGGCGACGTTCGCGCCCACCCCGACGGCCCGGACGCCGTGCTGCTCGCGGATCTCGGTGGCGACCGCCGCGCTGGCGTCCTGGTCGAGGTCGATGATGCCGATGTCCCACCCGGCCTCGGCGAGGTGGTGGGCGGTGGCGCGGCCGATCCCCCGGGGCGATGCGGCTCCGGTCAGGACGGCGGTGCGGTGCTGCTGTTCGTTGTCCATGGTGTTCCGCCTCAGTGGATCGGGGCCGGGCCGAGCTCGTCGAGGAGCTTCTGCATCGCGACGTAGGCCTTGTTGCGGTAGGCGACGAGTTCCGGCGTGCGGTCGGCGGGCACCTCGAGGTACCCGGCACCCGACTTCGTGCCGAGCTCGCCCGCGTCGACGTGCTGCTGCAGCGACGGCGGGGTCGCGAAGCGCTCGGGCCAGCGGGTCTGCAGCGACTCGAAGCAGAACGCGTACACGTCGAGTCCGGCCATGTCGGCGATCGCGAACGGGCCGAAGAACGGCAGGCGGAAGCCGAACGTGGTCCGCACGATGGTGTCGATGTCGTCGGGGGTCGCGATGCCCTCGTCGGCGATCTTCGTGGCTTCCTCGAACAGTGCGTACTGCAGGCGGTTCAGCACGAACCCGGTCGAGTCCTTCACCCGCGCGGACTGCTTGCCCGTGGCCGCGACGACGGTCTCGCCGACCGTGATCGCGTGCTCGTTCGTCGTCGGGTGCGGGATGAGCTCGACGCCGGGGATGAACGGCGCCGGGTTCGAGAAGTGCACGCCGAGGAACCGCTCCGGACCCACGACGGCCTCGGCCAGCGACTCGATGAGGATCGTCGACGTGTTCGAGCCGATGACGGCGTCCGGGCGGGCGGCCTCGCTGATGCGCCGGAGCGTCGCGTGCTTGATCTCGAGCTTCTCGGGGACGGCCTCCTCGATGAAGTCGGCCGAGGCGACCGCTTCCTCGATCGAGGCGGCGGCGCTGAGGTGGGCGTCCACCCGCGACACGGCATCAGCGGGGAACAGCCCGTCCGCGACGAACTGCTCCGTCTCGGTGATGAGCCGGGCGCGGTTGGACGCGGCGATCTCCGCCGAGACGTCGGCGATCCGGACGGTGTGACCGGCGAGGGCGAGGACCTGGGCGATCCCGCCGCCCATGTAGCCGGATCCGACGACGGCGATGTCGAGGGTGCTCATCGGGTGACTCCTTGCTTCGTCGCCCCGACCACCGAGGTGGCGAGGACGGAACGGATGTACTGCTGGTTGGTGGCGCAGACGCCGAGGCTGTCCCCGCCGTACTGCTCGGTCATGACGATCCCGCGGAAGCCGTCGGCGACCGCGTCGCGCAGGACCTGGCGGTAGTTGATGAGTCCGGCCTCCATGGTGCTCGGCGCGCTCGTCGCCCAGCTGCCGTCGCCGGCCTCGTCCCGCGTGTAGTTCTTCACGTGGAGGTAGTTCGTGTACGGCAGGGTCTTCGCGAACAGCTCCTTCCAGTCCTCGACCGGACGGTGCAGGCGGATGAGGTTCGCGACGTCGGCGTTCAGCCCGACGTTGTCGAGGCCGATCTCCTCGACGAGTCGGACGGCGCTGTCCGCGGTGCCGAGGTAGGTGTCCTCGTACAGCTCCAGCGCCATCGGGAGTCCGACGCTCGCGGCGTGCTCGCCGAGCTCACGCAGACGGGACACGGCAGCGGCACGGACCTCCGCGTCGTCCGGGTCCTTCGGGCCCTGCGCGGTCCAGAACCAGAGCGCCTTCCGCTGGGCCTCGTTGAACGGCTGGTGGAGCCCCGTCGAGAACACCTGCATGCCCCACTCGGCCGCCGCATCGATCGTGCGGTGGGCGTAGGCGAGGTTGTCCTCCTCGTGCCCGGGCTGGACGACGCTCTTGCGCTGCAGGTGCACCGACGGGATGCCGACGCCGTGAGCCTTCGCGATCGCGAACAGCTCGTCGCGGCGGGACCGTTCGAGGTCGGCGGGCCGGATGTGGCTGTCGGCGAGTTCGGCGAGCGAGAACCCGACGGCCTCGATCTGGGCGAACACGTCGTCCCACACGGCCGGGTCAGCGTCGTGGAAGGCGACGCCGTCCCGCGTCACCTGCGGGAACCCGTGCAGACACGTCGCGATCGGCCAGGTGTCGGCCGTCCAGCTGCTGGAGTCCCAGTCTTGGTCGACCCAGTCCTGCGGTGTGCTCACGGGATGCTCCTTCGCATGTCGGGGTTCGTCATCGAACCTCTTTCCTATAGGAAAGATACTCTGTCGTCGGAGAATCGCAACCGATCGGACCAAACCCCTCGTCCGGGGGGCTCCGAAGGAGGGCGGGCACGGAGGATCAGGACGCCCGTCCCGTTGACCCGAACCTCGGGACGGGCGTCCGCCCGGGCCGGATCAGGCGGTGTGCGACGCGTCCGCTCGCGACCGCAGCCGCACGGCGTCGATGTGGTGCCGCATCGCCGCGACCGCCGATGCCGGGTCCTCGGCCAGTGCGTCGAGGACTGCGCGGTGCTCCTGCACGGCACGGTCGGTGTCGTCGCCACCACCCTCGACGATCTGCCGCATCCGGTGGACGCGGGTCGTGATGATCTCGGACATCTCCTCGAGGAACGGGTTCCGCGTCGCGTCGAAGACGACCTGGTGGAACTGCCAGTCGGTACGGAAGAACCGCGCCATCAGCTCCTCGGACGCCGCACCCGCACCGATCGCGGCGATCTCCTCGGCCACGGCCGCCTGCTCGGCGAGCGCCGTCGCCAACCGTGACCGCAGGGCGGGGACGTCGCCGCGCGCAGCCAGCTCGACGGCCCCCGACTCCACGATGAGCCGGGCGTCGAAGAGGGCCTCGAGCTGGTCGCCGGCGAGCGGCGGGGACACCCGGTACCCCTTGTTGGCCTCACGCGTGACGAGCCCGGTGCGTTCGAGCTGCACGAGCGCCTCGCGCACCGGGGTCGGCGAGACGCCGAGGGAGCGGGCCAGTCCGTCGATCGACAGGCGCATGCCCGGTTCGACGTCGTGCCCCATCAGGACCTCGAGCACCCGGTCGTAGACGCGGTCGCGCAGCCCGAGCTGGGTGATGCGCTCGGTCCCGAAGCCCGGCATCGTGGTCGACATGCATCGATCCTAGAGAATCCAGGATCACGGGCGCCTCGCCCCGGTCCGGATCAGTAGAGCGCGTCGATGCCGATCAGGTCGCCGAGGCCGAGGGTCCGCTGGCCGGTCTCGCACGTCGTCGACGCGGGCTTCATCACGAGGCCGCTCGTCGCCGCGGTGTGCCCGAGGCCGTACGCGTGCCCCCATTCGTGCGTGGCGACCCCGCGCAGGTCGAAGCGCTTCCCCGAGCAGGTCGACGCGGCGGACCAGTCGACCGACGTCGAGTACCGCTGGTCGGCCTCGACCGCGACGCCCGAGCGCGACCAGACGCAGGTCACCGCGAGGGTCCCGGCGCGCAGCGATCCCCACCCGACCATGTTCGAGCCGTCGGACGCGCCGCAGCCACCGGTGGCGGTGACGCCCATCGCGCGCTTCCGGCTGCCGAGGGGCGTGTCGTCCGCCGTCGACTTCACCGTCCGGCCGCACGCCGACGTGGTCCCGGTCCAGGCGTCGGCACCGGCGCCGATGGCTGCTGCGCCGGACACCTTCTGGTTGTTCGGGTTGTAACTCCACTCGACGGTGTCTGCCCAGCGGAACCCGAGCTTCGTGTACGCCGTCGCGGAGCAGCTGGACGACTTGCCCGTGGCCGCCGTCGACGATGCCGCTCCGCCCGTGGCCCGGAGTCCGGAACCGCCCGGGAGCGTCCGGTGCGCGAGGGCGGCACGCTCCTGGCGGATGGCTGCCGGCGCCCCGGACCACTGGTCGTGCACGAGGACCGCGACGCCTGAGCGGCCGGTGTTCGTCACCGACACGTCCCCGTCGTCGGCACTGCCCGCGGCGCCGACCGGCATCGCGGAGACCGTCGTCCCGACCGGCGGCACCCGGAACTGCCGACCGTCCGGCAGCACCACCGTGCCGGACGACACGGCACACCCCGACGACAGCGCGGCGACGGTGATCCGGTCCCCGCGGCAGGACGGTGCGGCATCGGCGTGCGGGACGCCGACCGACGTGGTGACGACCGCGGCGAGCGCGATCCCGAGCACGACCGCCCCTGCGGTCACGGTGGACATCCGCACGTTGTCGACCCTCCTGGTCCCCTGTACCGGCAGCCCCCTGCCGGGCGCAGTCAGTGTGCGGACCCCCGGACGGCGCGGTCAACCCCCCGAACTGGCCGTGCACACGCGCCGAGACTGTGCTCAGGGCACCCGCACGAACCGCGGCGCACCCCGCTCCCGCAACCGGAACCCGAGGTGCTGGTACAGCCCGATCGCCCCGGTGTTGCCGGCGGCGGCGTGCATGAGCGGCGTCTCGCCCCGCGCGCGGATGCCGTGCGCGACGTCGAGCACGAGGCGTCGTCCGAGCCCCTGCCCGCGGAAGTCGGCGTCCGTGCACACCGCGCTGATCTCGGTCCACCCCGGCGGGTGCAGGCGCTCCCCGGCCATCGCGATGAGGCGGCCCTCGCGCCGGACGCCGACGTACCGGCCGAGCTCGATCGTGCGGGGCAGGAACGGCCCGGGCTTCGTGCGGGCGATGAGCTCGAGGATCTCGGGGACGTCGTCCGGGGTGAGCTCGACGGCCCCGGGGTCCGGAGCGCCCTCGATGTCCTCGCCGGTGAGCTGCACGCCCCCGGAACCCTCGACGGCGTGCCAGCCCTCGGGGAGGACGGCGGACGCACCGACGCCGAACACCGCACCGGGTCCGAGCAGCGCGCGCACGTCGTCCCAGTCCGCGGCCGTCGGTCGCTCCGGGATCCCGGTCCAGACCGACACGTCGGGCAGGTACCGCGCGATGTCGCCGCGACGCTCGGCGAACCGGGCGTGCTCGCCGTTCAGGGACGCGAGCGCGGGGTTGTCGAGCAGCCGGGTCGGGGTGCCGTCGTCGGCGATCGTGAGGTCGAGCGTCCGCACCGCCGCGCCGCGGGGGTCGCCGCCGCGGAAGCCGAGGTCCTCGAGGCGGCGCCGGTCCCCGTCCTCCCAGCCGGCCGTGTCCGCGACGACGGCGGCGGCGTAGGTGTTGCGGGCGTGGTCGACGACGGCCTCGACGTCCGTCGCGGTGGTCAGGACGACCGCTCCGGGTCGGGTCAGGTCGGTCGTCGGGGCATCGGTCGTCATGGGTCCATCCTGCGACGCCGCGGACACCGACCGCACATCGTTGCACCGCGTGACACAGCACCCGGGGGCCGGCGGCCAGCGGCCGGCGGCCAGCGGCAGGCGCTACGCCAGCCGCGCCGCCACGAACGCCACCATCCGCCGCACGAGCTCCGCGCGCGACGTGGCCCGGCGGTACTCGTGCCCCTCGCCCGCGAGCTCGAGGTACTCCACGTCGTGCGACCTCGCCGTGAGCGCCTCGACCACCTGGTGCGCCTCACCGATCGGCACGTTCGTGTCGAGCTCGCCGTGCACGACGAGCAGCGGCGCGGTGACGTCGTCGATCGCCCGCATCGGCGACAGCGAGTCGAGCAGCGCGGCGTCGTCCACGGGGTGCCCGTACTTCGTCGCGGCCGCCGAGGCGATCCACGGCTCGGTGTCCCGGTAGAAGGTCGCGAAGTCGCTCATCCCGCACACGGCGACCCCGGCCGCGAAGACGTCCGGCGTGAACGCCAGGGACGCGAGGGTGGCGTACCCGCCGTACGAGCGGCCCTCGACGGCGACGCGGGAGCGGTCCGCGTACCCGTTCGACACGAGGAACCGCGCGCAGTCCACGACGTCGGCGAGCGCGTTCCAGCGCAGCCCGAGGTCGTCGGCGTGCACGAAGTCGCGCCCGTACCCGCTGGACCCGCGGATGTTCGGCGCGAACACGGTGATGCCGGCGGCGGCGAGCGCCTGGTGCTGCGGGGAGAAGGTGGGTCGCTCCTGCGACTCCGGTCCGCCGTGCAGGTGGACGAGCGCTGCGCGCGGCTCGGGAGGCACGGCACCGACGTCGGGACCACCACCGGTCGACGACGTGGCCGGCTCCACCGCCCGGTACAGCCAGCCGGTGATCTCCAGTCCGTCGCGCGCCGCGAAGCGCTCGAGCGTCGGCTCGACCAGGGGCACCTCGGGCAGCCCGGGGACGCCGGTGACCCGGCTCCACGTCAGCGCGTTCGTGTCGAGGCGCCAGAGCTCCCGCGGCCGCAGGGGTCCCTCGACGGCGAGGAGCACGCTGCGCCCGTCGCGGCTGAGGACCGGGTCGGTGACGACGTACCCGGGCAGGTCCGGCACGGGCGTCCGCGAGGCGTCGTGCGTGTTGATGAGGTCGAGTTCGCTCCGGCCGTCGACGTTCCAGACGAGCAGCAGGGTCCGGCCGGCGTCGTCGGCGTCGAGGTACTCCAGTTCGGCGTCGTCGCGCTCGGTGATCCGCCGGGGTGCGCCGCGCCATCCGTGCGGGCCGACCGGCTGGGCGACGAGCCCGCGGCGGGGCAGCCCGGCCTCGGTGGCGACGTAGGCGACGAGCGGACTGGTCTCGCTGGCGGGTGCCGGTCGGAGGAAGGCGATCTCCGCCGAGCCGTCCGGCGAGTCGGCGAGCAGCGCGTGGCTCTCGTCGGTGAGCCGGTCGACGACCACGACGAACTCGTGGCCGCGTTGCCCGTCCCGGAGCACGACGAGGCGCTCCTCGACGCTGAGGTCGAGGATGTGGATGAGCTCCCCCACCGCGAGGTCGTCGCGGTCGCCGGAGACGGGGTCGACGAGGTACGAGCGGGCGGGCTGGTCGGCCTCGGTGGACGGCAGGGTGATCACGACCCGGTGGCCGCTGCGGCTCCACGGGCCGAGTTCGGCGTGCTGGTACCGCGACCCGGCGATCTGCGCGGCGTCGGTGCCGTCGGGTCGGACCACCCAGACCTGCTGCTTCACGCCGCCGTCGGTCGCGATGGCCACGGCGAGCCACTCCCCGTCGGAGGACCACGTCACCCGGATCACGGGGTCGTCGGACAGCCGGATCCGCACGGGCTCGGGTGCTTCGTCGCCGACGACGACGTCCTGCACGAAGACCTCGGGGGTGCCGTGCCGGTCGCTCACGAACGCGACGCGGCGGGCGTTCCGCGTCATGGTGGGCCCCCACGATCCCCAGGCCGCGACGAGGCGCTCGCCCAGGTCGGCCGCCTGCCGGGCGCGTGCCGACGGCTCGAGGTGGGTCGCGCCTCCTGGCCGCACGGCGGGCCCGCTCACCGCACCCCCTGCTGCTGCAGCCACATCTCGATCAGGCCGAGCTGCCAGAGCGCGTTCGCGCCGATCTCGGTCCGCGTGCTGTTCGGGTCCTGGAGCATCCGCTCGACCGTACCCGGATCGAAGAGCCCGCGCTCCCGCGCCTCCGGGGCGTGCAGCGCCTGCCGGACGCGCTCGAGGTACGGACCCTCGAGCTGCCGGATCGCCGGCACCGGGAAGTACCCCTTCGTCCGGTCGATGACGGCGTCGGGGACGATGCCGCGGGCCGCGCGCTTCATGACGCCCTTGCCGCCGTCCGCGAGCTTGAGCTCGGGTGGGATCGCGCCGGCGAACTCGACGAACTCGTGGTCGAGGAACGGCACGCGCGCCTCGAGTCCCCACGCCATCGTCATGTTGTCGACGCGCTTCACCGGGTCGTCGACGAGCATCGTCATCGTGTCGCTGCGGAGCGCGGCGTCGACGCTGGTCTCGGCGCCCGGCACGGCGAACGCGGCGTCCACGAACGCCGAGGGCGTGTCGTCGTCGCTCCGCCAGCGCTCCCCGAGCAGGGGTTGGAGTGCCGGCCACCGGCGGTCCATGAACACCGAGCGGTAGACCTCCGCGGCCTGGTCCCGCGGGACGGAGGCGAGCGGCGGGTACCAGCTGTAGCCGCCGAGCACCTCGTCCGCACCCTGCCCGGACTGCACGACCTTGACGTGCTGCGACACCTCTTCCGAGAGCAGGTAGAAGGCGACGCAGTCGTGGCTGACCATCGGCTCGCTCATCGCGCCGATCGCGCCGTCGATGCCGTCGAGCAGGCGCGACGAGGGGATGCGGATGCGGTGGTGGTCGGTGCCGAAGTGGCGCGCGACCTCGTCGGAGTACTCGAACTCGTCGCCGGACTCGCCACCGGCCGACTCGAAGCCGATGCTGAACGTGGCGAGGTCCTGCTGCCCGGCCTCGGCGAGCAGTGCCACGACGAGCGAGGAGTCGATCCCGCCGGAGAGCAGCACGCCGACCGGGACGTCGGCGACCATGCGGCGCTCGACCGCGGTGCGGAGCTTCGAGGTGAAGGCCTCCTGCCAGTCCGAGTCGGTCCAGTCGGCCTTGTCGGGGTCGCGCTCGAAGCGGGGCTCCCAGTACGTCTCGTCACGGGAGGTCCCGTCGCGCTCGATGACCCGGACGGTCGCGGGCGGCAGCTTGCCGACGCCGGACAGGATCGTGCGGGGCGCCGGGACGATCGAGTGGAAGGTCATGTACGACGCGAAGGCGACCGGGTCGATGCTCGTGTCGACGCCACCACCGGCCAGGACGGCGGGCAGTGAGCTCGCGAACCGCACCCCGCCGGGGACCTCGGCGACGTAGAGCGGCTTGATGCCGAGCCGATCGCGGGCGAGGACGAGCCGGCCGCTGGCGTGCTCCCAGATGGCGATCGCGAACATCCCGACCAGGTGGTCGACGAACCGGGTGCCCCACTCGGCGTACGCGGCGAGGATGACCTCGGTGTCCGAGGTCGAGAAGAACTCGTGGCCCCGGCCGCGCAGCTCGTCGCGGAGCTGCCGGTAGTTGTAGACCATGCCGTTGTAGGCGATGGTCAGTCCGGCACGGGGGTGCACCATCGGCTGCGCGCCCGCGGTGGACAGGTCGACGATCGACAGCCGTCGGTGCCCGAGCGCGACCGGTCCGCGCGCCCACAGCCCGTCGCCGTCGGGGCCGCGGTGCACGAGGCAGCCCGTCATCCGCGCCACGGCCGCGACGTCCGGCGCCGTCCCGTCGAACCGGAGTTCTCCCGCGAGTCCGCACATCAGCTGTCCCCTGCCGTTCCGGTGATCCAGGTGTCCTTGGCGCCGCCGCCGCGCGAGGAGTTCACGACCATGCTCCCCTCCGGCGCGACCCGCGTGAGCGCGACGTCGGCGAGGTGGGTGTCGTCCGGCCCCGTGCCCGTGACGTAGACGAAGGCACGCAGGTCGACGTGCCGGGGGTCGAGACCGGCCGGGCCGATGGTCGGGTGCGACGACAGCTGCACGACCTCCTGCCCGACCCAGCGGTCGGGGTCCGCGGCGATCGCGCGGCGCCGCTCGGCGACCTCGGGAGCGCTCGCGCTCGGACCGATCAGGACGTCCCGACCGCCCTCGCCGTCGACGGGCTTCGTCACGAGCTCGCCGACGCGGTCGAGCACGGAGAGCCGTTCGCCCTCGATGCTGGTCCGGTACGTCGGGACCGAGTCGAGCAGCGGCTTCTCGTCGAGGTAGTACCAGATGAGGTCCGGCACGGTGACGTACATCGCCTTGTCGTCGACGAGCGCGTTGCCGGGCGCATTGGCCAGGTGCACACCGCCGACCTCGGCGACGTCGAGGATGCGCGCACCGAGGTCCGGTGCGTGCTCCGCCGCGAGCGCGCTGACGTCGCGGTCGATGCGCAGGTACAGCCCGTGCAGCACGTCACCCGTCCGTGCCTCGACGACGTGTCCGTCGCGGACGTCCAGGTCCGAGCCGGCCAGGAGGCGCAACCCGGCCCCGTCGGCCAGCCTGCGGTGCTCGAACCACGCGCCGGCGGCGGGGCCGTCGCTGATCAGCGCGATCACCGGGTCCGGTTCGCCGGTCACGGCGGTCGCGTTCGCGCGGAGCGTGTCGCGGAGGCGGTCGACCACACCGTGCGGGTCGAGCAGGTGCTCCGGCCGCGGGGCGTCCGGCACCACCTCGTCCATCAGCTCGCGGAGCGCGATGCCGTACGCGACGCCGGAGGGCGACCGGACGTTGTCCTCGAGCACGCGCCACCCGCCGAACTCGTTCCGGACCAGGTCGAACCCCATCACGGGCGCACGCACGGCGTCCTGCGGCAGCCGGGCGGCCGCCGGGTCCCACCCGTTGGCCCCGACGAACTGGCGCTCGTCCATCGCGCCGTCCGCCACGATCCGCCGGGGCCCGTAGGCGTCCCGGAGGAACAGCTCGATCGCGCGGGCGCGCTGCCCGAGGCCGGCGGCGAGCTGGCTCCACTCGTAGGCGCTGACGGTCCGCGGGACGAGGTCGCAGCCGAACGCCTGGACGCCGCCGTCGACCACGAAGCCGACCTCGTGCTCGCGGGTCCAGGTGTCGCGGGCGGCGCAGCGTTCGATGGTGGTCTCGGCGTCCCACCCGCGGAAGAACACCGCGAGGTCGCGGAACGCGGGGCGGGGCCGGGCTCCCGGACCGACGGCCTCGTCACCGGCGCGAACGCGGTACGACGGCAGCGTCACGGTCGGGTGCTCGGTGCGGCCGGAGGGCGTCCCGGCGGTGTCCTCGACGACCGAGGCCACGACGTCGTCGAGCTCGCCGCGCTCGGCGTACGCGGTGCGCTGCCGGTCCGTGGAGTTCCCGCGGGCGAGGGTGTCCTCGACGAGCTCCGCCACCGTGCCCCAGTCGCCGAGCTCCTCGAGCTCCGGACGGAGCCGTGAGACGAGCTGGCGGACGGCGGTCTCGGCGGGCAGCCGCTCCGGGTGCTGCCCGAGCCCGAGCAGTTCGCCGGTCAGGCCACCGCGGGCGGCCTGCCACATCGCCGCCCGGTGCAGGGGCTCGCTGCGCGGTCGCCACTCGGCTCCGGACTCGACCGCCTTCTCCGCCTTGCGGACGGCGGCGCGGAACAACCCGGCGATGAGCACGGCGTCGTCCACGATCGGCGTCGCGTCGCACACCCGGAGCTCGAGCGTCGGGGCGTGCGAGGACGGCCGCACGTCGAAGTACGCCATCTTCTTGTCGGCGATCACCCCGGACGCGATGAGGTCGTCGAGCATCGCGTCGTACTCGGCGGCATCCTTGACACGCCCGAAGCTGCCCGCCGAGGGCCAGCGCTGCCAGATGATGCTGCGGAACGACGAGTAGCCGGTGTCCTGCCCGTTCCAGAACGGACTCGACGCACTGAGCGCCAGCAGCACCGGCAGCACCGGGGCCACCCGCTGGGCGATCTGCACCGCCAGGTCGCGGTCGCTCACACCGACGTGCACCTGCAGGCCGCAGATGAGCTGTTCGTCGACGAGCATCCGGTACTGCTCCTGCATGCGGCCGTACCGCCCACCGGAGGTCAGCTCGAAGTCGGCGTACTCCGACCGCGGCGCGGTGCCGGCAGCGGCGATCGTGACCCCGGCGGGGGCGATCGCGGCGCTCAGTTCGCTGCGCAGGTCGACGATCACCCGTCTCAGGTCGTCGAGGGTCCGCACCACGGGGGTGTTCGTCTCGATGGTCGTGCGCTGGAGTTCAGCGCCGAACCGGTCGGCGGGCAGTTTGGGCAGAAGGCGCGGGGCCTTCGCGGAAAGTCGTCCGGAATCGAGGTCGATGAGGTGCAGTTCTTCCTCGGCGCCGAGCGTCAGCTCTGCACTCATGGGCCGAACCTATCGCCGCACCTTGTGGAAGGCCCCGCCCGACGGCAGATCGTCGCATGCTCGAAACAATGCCGCACGGGGTACACCCCGCTGGGAGCGCCGGCGCCGCGGCACGTAGGAACGAAGGATGCCCACCACCGTGTTCTGCCTGCACGCCCTCGGATCGAGTTCCGAGGAGTTCGTCGGGCTGCGGTCCCGCCTCGCCGGGACGCTCGACCTGGTCGGGATCGACCTGCCCGGGTTCGGCACCAGCACGGCCGCGACCGGCACCACCGTCGAGGAGATGGTCGTGCTCGTCGAACGTGCGATCGGCCGGAGCGGTGCCACCGACTGGGCGCTGATCGGGCACTCGATGGGCGGGAAGGTGGCGTCCGTCGTCGCCTCGCGCACCGTCGACGGCAGCAACGGCCTGTTCGGCCTGCGCGCCGTGGTGCTGCTCGCCGCGTCGCCGCTCTCCCCCGAGCCGATGGACGACGAGCGCCGGCAGACCATGCTCGACTGGGCGTCGGACGGCGAGATCGGCCCCGACGAGGCGGATGCGTTCGTCGACGCCAACACCGCGTCCCGCCTCGACCCGGAGCCGCACGCGATCGCGGTGCACGACGTCGAGCGCGCCGTCCCGCAGGCCTGGACCGACTGGCTCGTCCGCGGCAGCCGCGAGGACTGGTCGACCGTCTTCCCGCCGAACCCTGTCCCCGCCCTGGTGCTGGCCGGCGCCGAGGACGGCGACCTCGGCCCCGAGGCCCAGCGGACGCTGAACCTGCCGCACTGGACCGCGGGCGAGTTCGACGCGGTGCCGGACGCCGCGCACCTGCTGCCGTGGGAGCAGCCCGACGCCGTCGCCGACCGCATCCGCGACTTCTGGCACCGCCAGGTCGACCACGGTCCGCTCGTCCCCGCCGAGACCGCCCGCGTCATCGCCTCACCCCGCGTGAGCGCACGGACCCGCGGCATCCTCGCCGTCCGAGCGCTCCCCGACGCCCCGGACCGCGACCCGCGTGCCCTCACCCGCGAGCAGCTCGACACGTTGCGCGCCGTGGCCCGCGTCGTCGTCCCGCAGCCGGGCGACCGCCACCTCGACCTTGCACTCCGCGTCGACGACCAGCTGGCCGACGAACTCGGCGACGGTTGGCGACCGGACGGCCTTCCCGCCGACGTCGAGGCCTACCGAGCCGGACTCGACGCACTCGAGGCCGACGCCGCGCAGGGCGACGAGCACCTCGCCGGGGTGCTCGACGCGGTCACCGCGGGCGAGTACACACCGACGACGGGTCCGCTCGACGGTTCGCAGCTGCGAGCGTGGCTCGAGGACGCCAGCGTCGACCTCGCCAAGCAGTGGATGGCGCACCCGGCGACGATGGCCGCGGTGGACTACGACGGCTTCGCCAACGGCGGCGACGGGCTGCGCAAACAGGGCTTCCTGCTCCTCGGAGTCGGCGAGCGCGAAGCATGGGAACCGACGGGAGCCGGACGATGAGACTCGACCACCAGCGCCACCACAGCGAGGACGAGGTCGTCGACGTCGTCGTCGTCGGGACCGGCGCGGGCGGCGCACCGCTGCTCGCGACCCTCGCCCGCCGAGGCCTCAGCGTCGTCGCGCTCGAGGCCGGCCCGAACACCGACCCGGAGCAGTACACCCCCGACGAGGTCGAGGCGCCCGGGGACATCAACTGGATGGACGAGCGGATCAGCGGCGGCAGCGCCCCGACCGCCTTCGGCCCGAACAACAGCGGCACCGGCGTCGGCGGCTCGACCCTGCACTGGGGCGCGTTCACACCGCGGCCGAACCAGCACGACATCCGGCTCCGCACCGACTCCGGGCAGGGCGAGGACTGGCCGATCGACCACGCCGAGCTCACCCGCTGGATCGAGCAGGCCGAGCACGACGTCGGCGTCGCCGGACCCGCGCACTACCCGTGGGACCCGGAGCGCCGCTACCGCATGGGCCCGCCGCCGCGGAACGCCTCGTCGGACATGATGATCCGGGGTGCCGCCGCCGTGGGCATCACCGCCACGGACGCCCCCGTCGGCCTCACCACCGAGGACCGGCACCAGGAGCACCACGGGCTCCGCCAGGCCTGCGTGTCCTGCGGTTCCTGCCACCAGGGCTGCCGGAACGGGGCGAAGGTGTCGATGGACACCACCTACCTGCCCGCCGCCGTCGCGTTCGGTGCGGAGATCCGCGCCGAGGCGTTCGTGCACGGCATCGAGCTCGACGCCCGGGGCCGGGTCGAGGCCGTCGTCTACCGCCAGGACGGCCGCGACCACCGGCAGCGCTGCCGCACGCTCGTCCTCGCCGCGGGTGGCATCGAGACCCCGCGCCTGTTGCTGCACACCGGGATCGCGAACAGCAGCGGCCAGGTCGGCCGGAACTTCACCGCGCACGGGGCCACCCAGGTCTGGGCGACGTTCGACGAGTCGATGCGGTCCTACCGCGGGTACCCGTCGTCGATCATCACCGAGGACTTCGTCCGCCCGACCGACGCGGACTTCGCGGGCGGCTACCTGATCCAGAGCCTCGGTGTGCAGCCGCTGACGCTCGCCACCTCGCTCGTGCGGGGCGGCGGGCTCCGCGGCGCCGCGCTCGTCCGGGCGCTGCAGGACTACCCGCGCATGGCCGGCGTGGGCATCAACGCCGAGTGCCTGCCGTACGACGACAACCGGCTCGTGCTCGCGGACGAGGTCGACGCGAACGGGGTGCCGAAGGCCCGCGTCACGTTCTCTCCCGGGTCGAACGAGGAAGCGATCACCCGCCACGCGGTCCGCACGATGACCGCGATCGTCGAGGCAGCGGGCGGCGCGGACGTCCGGGTCCTCGACCGCACGGCGCACACCGTCGGCACGGCGCGGATGGGTACCGACGCGGGGAACTCGGTCGTGGACGCCGCCGGCCGGTCGTGGGACGTGCCGAACCTGTGGGTCGTGGACAACTCGGTGTTCCCGAGCTCCCTCATCGCGAACCCGGCGCTGACGATCATGGCGCTGTCGCTCCGCACCGCCGACCGGCTGCTCCGCGACGACGCCTCGTCCGACCGCGAGCAGGCCGCGACCGCCGTCGCCTGACGCCGGTCACGCGTGACGGGAGGCGCGGTGCAGGCTGGCACCGCGCCTCCCGTCTACCGTCGGTGACGGTCAGTCGTCGACGGGTGACCGATCCCGGGTCGGCACGACGACGGGATCCGACCGCCGCGCACGCATGCGCGCACGGCGGTCGACGTCGAGGTCGTCCTCCGGTGGGTCGTTCGCGTCCGATCCCACGAGCCAGGTGAGCCCGCGCAACCCGCGCCGGTCGTCCGAGACGAGTGCGATCGACCAGAGCGCGCCCTCGTGCTCGGCGGCGCGGCGCTGGGCCCAGTCGACGGCCTGCAGGACGTCGGCCTCGAGCAGGTCGGTCGTCTCCGTCGCGAACACGTCGCCGTCGGGGCGCTGGACGTACACGCGGAAGCGCGGGCGCGGGTCCTCCCACGTGCTGTCGCGCTCGTCGACCTCGATGACGTCCATCCCCCGAGCCTCCTGGCTGATACTGGAATACCACGTAGGATCGGTGCGGGGGTGCCGCACAGCCGGACTGCACCCCTGGGGCAAGCGTGAAGCCCACCACCGCGCCAACGGTGATGGGCTTCTGGGTGCTCTCCGAGTGGAAAGCCGGGACGGGCACAAGCCGTTCCCGAGTCTGAACGCTCGGGATCAGTGTAGCGGGACCGGGGTCCCACTGCACGCCCGTCCCGGCCCGCTCCTCGTGTCCGCCGGCGCCGACACCCGGAGGTGGGATCGATGTCGCACGACGACGGATCCAAGCCCAGGCGTCAGGTTCCCTGGCTGGGGATCGCGAGCTTGCTCGTGACCGTGGCCAGGCTCCTGCACGACCTGTGGCGGAAGGGCTGAGACAGGGCGTCCCGCAGCGGTGCAGACCGGTGCGGGACGCTCCACTCAACCGCGGGTGCGCGCCAACCGCCGGTTCAGCGCCCCGTTCAGCAGCGCCACGAGCAGCCCCACCGCGAACACGAGCGTGCCGAAGCACAGCACCTGCGGCGGCATCCCGGCCTTGGCGGCGCCGTACACGAACAGCGGGAACGTGACCGAGGGCCCGGCGACGAACGAGGTGATCACGTAGTCGTCGATCGACATCGCCAGCGCGAGCAACCCCGCGGCCAGCATGCCCGGCGCGAGCAACGGCAGGGTCACGAGCCGGAACGCCTGCAACGGCGTCGCCCCGAGGTCCCCCGCGGCCTCCTCGAGCGCCCGTGACGTCCCCGCGATCCGCGCCCGGAGGACCACGACGACGTAGGCGACGTCGAACGCCACATGCGTGAGCAGGATCGTCAGGAACCCGGTGCCGAGCCCGACCGACAGGAAGAACGACAGCGACGCGGACCCGACGACGATCGACGGCGCCGCGATGTCCGCGAACACGACGGCGTTCACGGCACCGCGCCCGGGGAACCGGTAGCGCTCGAGCGCCAGGGCCAGCGGCAGGCCGATCGCGACCGAGATGATCGCGGCGAGGAACGCGATGACGACCGAGGTGACGAACGCCTGTCCGAGGCCGGAGACGTTCACGAGGTTCGCGTACCAGTAGGTCGTGAACCCGTTCCACGCGAACGACAGCCGGTTCGTCGGGGCGTCGTTGAACGAGTACACGATCATGTAGACGATCGGCACGAGGGTGATCGCGATGGTGACCCAGTACACGATCGCGAGCCACGGCCCGCGGCGGTTCACCCCGTGCCGGCCGGGTGGGCGCGCGGCCGTCCCGGTGGCGGGTGCGGCGGGAGCGGTGGCGCGGGGCGGTGCGACGGCGGTCATACGAGGTCCTCGAGGTCGTCGGTGCCGGAGACGCGGGCGTAGATGAACAGGATGATGCCGAGCACGACCATGAGCACGGTCGAGAGCGCCGCGGCGACGTTGTACTGCTGGTTGCCGGAGTAGGCGTCCTGGATCGCCTGCCCGATCGTGTACGTGTTCGTGCCGCCCAGGAGCGCCGAGTTCACCGGGTCGCCCACGCTGTCGATGAAGACGAGCAGGACACCGGCGAAGATGCCCGAGCGGGACAGCGGCAGCGTGGTGTGCCAGAACGCCCGGACCTTGCCGGCGTAGAGGTCGTTCGCCGCCTCGCCGAGTCGGGGGTCGATGCGTTCGAGCGCGGCGTAGATCGGCAGCACCATGAACGCCAGGTCGTTGTAGGCGTCGCCGAAGATCACCGCGCCACCGGTCCCGAGGATGTGGAAGTCCTTGCCGGCCAGGCCGATCGCCTGCAGCGCCGTGACGACCGGCCCCTGCGAGGCGAGCACGAACGCCCACATGTCGGTGCGGATGACGAACGACACGAGGAAGCTCACGAACACGAGCATGAGGAGCGGGTTCTTCCACCGTGGCGACACCCGGAACGCGATGAAGTACGCCACCGGGTACCCGACGATGATCGTGACGACGGTCGCGGCCGCGCCGTACCAGAGCGACCGGCCGAGGAACGTCAGGTACGGCACCTGCGGGTCGATGAACAGCGAGCCGTAGATCCCCCAGTTCCACGTGAACGTGTAGCCGTCGTCCGGGTTGCCCGACATGAGCGAGACGATGAGTCCCGACACGAGCGGGATGACGAAGAACACGGCCAGGTACGCGGTGCCGACGACGGCGAGCAGGAACGGCACCCGCAGGCGACGACCGTGCCGCACGGGCGCGGGTCCCGGTCCGGCCCCGAGACCGGCGGTCCCGGCCGTCCCGACGGCGCTCACGACTGCACCACCGCGTTGAAGATGCCGTTCCACTCGGAGTACTCGTCGTAGTTCTCGAACACCCGGAACTCGTGCGACTTCTCGAGCACCTCGGACGAGGGGAACACCAGCGGGCTGTCCGCCACGGTGGGGTCGTCCAGCTCGTCCCGGACGTAGTCCTCGGCGGCGGGCACCGGGCAGACGTAGTTGACGTAGTCCTCGACGATGCCGGCGATCTTCGGCGTGTAGTAGAAGTCCATCCACTCCAGGGCCGACACCGGGTTCGCCGCCTGCCGGGGGATCATGAGGTTGTCGTGCCACATCATCTGGCCTTCCTCCGGCGTGACGAACTTCAAGTGCTCGAACCCGGACTGCTGCGCCTGGAACACGTCGCCGGACCACGCCTGGGTGATCCAGGTGTCACCGTTCTCGAGCTTGTTGATGTAGCTCTGGTCGTAGAACCCGGTGACGCTCGGGCGGAGCTTCCGCAGCCAGTCCTGGGCCGTCCGCCAGTCCGCGGGGGTCGAGGTCTCCGGGGCGATGCCGTTCGCGAGCAGCCCGAGGGACCCGAGCTCGGTGTTGTCGCTCATCAGCCCGACGCGGCCCCGGAACGCCGGATCGAGCAGGTCCTGGAACGACGTGATCTCGCGGTCGATGTACTTCGGGTTGTAGGCGATCCCGGTGAACCCGGTCTGCCACACGACCGAGTGCTTGTTCCCGGGGTCGTAGGTCGGGTCCTTCACGGAGTCGCCCGCGTTCGCCGCGAAGTTCGGCAGCCGCGAGTGGTCGAGCTCGCACACGAACCCGTTCTTGATCATCTGCGTCAGCTCGAAGCCGTTCGTCATCACGACGAGGTCGTAGCCGGTCGCCCCCTGCGCGCGGAGGATCGGTGACACCGTCGCGTAGAACGTCGCGTTGTCCTGGATCACGGCCTGGTAGTCGACCGAGATCCCGGTGGCCCGCTCGAACAGCTGGATCGACTCGGACTTGCCGTGGTCGGAGTCGATGTAGAGCGGCCAGTTCGCGAAGTTGAGCTGCTTCGTCGCCTGCTGGTCCTTCCAGAACCGCTCCCAGTCCACCGGGTGCTCGGCGAGCGACGCCGCCGACCCCTTGATGCTGCAGCCGGCGAGCAGGGCGGCGACCGCGGCGGCCCCGCCGCCCGCGAGGAATCCGCGACGGCTGACGCGTGCGGACGTCAGTCCGCGCACCAGGTCCGGCCGCGGACTCACGCGACGACCCCCGCGGTGGCGGGTGCGGACTGGAGGCGCGGGTCGGCTCCGGCGGTGACGGTCGCGTCGGACGCGGGGTGCGCCTCCAGGCCGAAACCGTGGTCGACGCCCCACGTGAGCCACACCTCGGTACCGGTGGCGATGCGCGGTCCGCCCTTGGAGTTCTGCGCGAAGACGGAGACGCGGCCCGCGCCCGGCACGTCCACGAGGTACTGGGTGCTGACGCCGGAGAAGGACACGTCGACCACACGGCCGGGGCCGAGGATGTTGCGACCGGCCTCGGGTGCCGGCTCGGCGGTGCGGATCTTGAGCTTCTCGGGACGGACGCCGACCACCACGTGTCCGGTCGTCGCGACGGCCCGGTCGGTCGGGACGGCGATCGTGCCGGCCGCGGTGGCGACGACGAGGAGTCCGCCGTCGGTGCCGCGGACCTCGCCCTCGAGCAGGTTCGACTGCCCGAGGAAGTTCGCGACGAACGCCGTGCGGGGCAGCTCGTACAGGTCCTGCGGGCTGCCCATCTGCTCGATGCGGCCGCCGTTCATGACGGCGACCGTGTCGGCCATCGTCATCGCCTCCTCCTGGTCGTGCGTGACGTGCAGGAAGGTGAGACCGACCTCGGCCTGGATCGTCTTCAGCTCGAGCTGCATCTGGTGCCGCAGCTTGAGGTCGAGGGCGCCGAGGGGCTCGTCGAGCAGGAGCAAGGCCGGGCGGTTCACGATCGCGCGGGCGAGGGCGACGCGCTGCTGCATGCCGCCGGACAGCTGCGCCGGACGCTTCGACGCCGAACCCTCGAGCTCGACGAGCCGCAACGCCTCGGTCGCCTTCGTCATCGGGTCCGGGATGCGCCGGCGCTTCAACCCGAACGCCACGTTCTCGAGCACGCTCATGTGCGGGAACAGCGCGTAGTTCTGGAACACCGTGTTGACCGGCCGCTGGTACGGCTTCGTGTCGGTGACGTCCCGGCCGCCGATCGTGATCGCGCCGCTCGTGGGCTCCTCGAGGCCGGCGACGAGCCGGAGCGTCGTCGTCTTGCCGCAGCCGGACGGCCCGAGCAGCGCGAAGAACGAGCCGGCCGGGACGGTGAGGTCGAGGGCGTCGACCGCGGTGTGGCCGGGGAAGGACTTGGTGATCCGGTCGAGCCGGAGATCGGCTCCCGATTCGGCGAAGGTGCCGGTCATTGCCATGGTGCCTCCTGCTGCTCGTGCTGCTCGGGGTCGGGTTCGGGCTCAGCCGATGTAGGACATGACGTGCTTGATGCGGGTGTAGTCGTCGAACCCGTACTGGGACAGGTCCTTGCCGTAGCCGGAGTGCTTGAAGCCGCCGTGCGGCATCTCGGCGACGATCGGGATGTGGGTGTTGATCCACACGCACCCGAAGTCGAGGTCGCGGGCGAAGCGCATCGCCCGCGCGTGGTCCGTCGTCCACACCGAGCTCGCCAGGCCGTACTCGACGCCGTTCGCCCACGCGAGGGCCTGCTGCTCGGTCGAGAAGCGCTGGACGGTCTGCACCGGGCCGAAGATCTCCTGCTGCACGGCGCGGTCGTCCTGCCGGAGCCCGGAGACGATCGTCGCCTCGTGGTGGAAGCCGCGGTCGCCCAGGCGGTGGCCGCCGAGCTCGATGGACGCGTGGTCGGGGAGGGTGTCGATGAACGACCGGACCTGGGCGAGCTGAGCCGCGTTGTTCACCGGGCCGAAGTACGGGGTCGGTGCGTCCGGGCCGGTCTGCGCGTCGGTCCGCGCCGCCTCGGCGAGCGCCGCCACGAACTCGTCGTGGATGCCGTCCTGCACGAGCAGGCGGGTGGCGGCGGTGCAGTCCTGCCCGGCGTTGAAGAAGCCGGCGGCGACGATGCCGGCCACGGCAGCGGGGACGTCGGCGTCGTCGAACACGATCACCGGGGCCTTGCCGCCGAGTTCGAGGTGCGTGCGCTTGAGGTCACCGGCGGCGGCGCGGGCGACCTCGACGCCGGCGCGGACGGAGCCGGTGATCGACACGAGCTGCGGTGTGGGGTGGTCGATCATCGCGGCACCGGTCGTCCGGTCCCCCACGACGACGTTGAGCACGCCCGGCGGCAGGAACTCGGCGGCGACCTCGGCCAGCAGCAGGGTCGACAGCGGGGTGGTGTCGCTCGGCTTGAGCACGGTCGTGTTCCCCGCGGCGAGCGCCGGCGCGAACTTCCACACCGCCATGTTGAGCGGGTAGTTCCACGGGGTGACCTGGGCGACGACACCGATCGGCTCGCGTCGGACGAACGACGTGTGGTCGGTCATGTACTCGCCGGCGCTCCGCCCCTCGAGGTTCCGGGCGGCGCCGGCGAAGAAGCGGATCTGGTCGACGGAGAGCAGGATCTCGTCCTCGACGAGGGTGGCGCGGGGCTTCCCGGTGTCGAGCGACTCGAGGTCGGCGAACTCCTCCGCCCGCTGCTCCATCGCGTCGGCGATCCGGAAGAGCGCGAGCTGTCGTTCCGCCGGTGTGGTGCGGCCCCACGTCCCGAACGCGCTGCTCGCCGCACGGAAGGCCGCGTCGACGTCGGCGGCGCTGGACACCGGCGACGTGCCGTAGACGTGCTCGTCGGTCGGGTCGATCAGGTCGAAGGCCGCGTCGGCACGGACCTCGACGGACGCGCCCCCGATGAAGTTCCGGACCTCGCTCGTCTTCGTGGTCTCCCGCATGGCGGCGATACTGGCACGGAAAAAGCCGGTTCGGAAGACTTGTAACAACGGAAATCGTCGTGAAACACGGTGTTCACAACGGATTCCCTTGCTTTCTGGGCGATGGCGCTGCAATGCTGTCCGGCATGGCGGCAGCACCACGACGTCCGGGACCGATCGACGACACCTCGAAGCGGATCATCGAACAACTCCAGGCGGACGGGCGCCGTCCGTACGGCGAGATCGGCAAGGCGGTCGGTCTCAGCGAAGCGGCGGTCCGGCAGCGCGTCCAGAAGCTGACCGAGACCGGCGTCATGCAGATCGTCGCGGTGACGGACCCCCTGCAACTCGGGTTCCACCGCCAGGCGATGATCGGCATCCGGGTCAGCGGCGACACCCGAACCGTCGCCGACGAACTCGAACGGCTCCCGGCGGTCGACTACCTCGTCATGACCGCCGGGAGCTTCGACCTCATGGTCGAGGTCGTCTGCGAGGACGACGACGACCTGATCGAACTCCTGAACGGCACCATCCGGGCGATCCCGGGCGTGGCCGGCACCGAGACCTTCGTCTACCTGCAACTCCGCAAACAGCTCTACGACTGGGGAACGCGATGACCATCTCCGAACGACCCACCACCCGTCTCGGCTCGTACGACCCGTTCGCACCGGTGGACGACGCCGCGCTGCAGCAGAAGTCGCGCGACCACCTGTGGATGCACTTCGCCCGGCACGGTGCGAACCAGGCCGGTGCCGACGTGCCGATCATGGTGCGCGGCGAGGGGCACCACGTCTACGACAGCCACGGCAAGGAGTACATCGACGGGCTCTCCGGCCTGTTCGTCGTCGCCGCGGGCCACGGCCGGAAGCGCCTGGCCGAGATGGCCGCCAAGCAGGCCGAGACGCTGTCGTTCTTCCCGATCTGGTCGTACGCGCACCCCGCGGCGATCGAGCTCGCGGACCGGTTGGCCGACCACGCCCCCGGCGACCTCAACAAGGTGTTCTTCTCGACCGGCGGCGGCGAGGCCGTCGAGACCGCGTTCAAGCTCGCGAAGTACTACTGGAAGCTCCGCGGCAAGCCGATGAAGCACAAGGTGATCTCCCGCGCGGTCGCGTACCACGGCACCCCGCAGGGAGCGCTCGCGATCACGGGCATCCCGGCGATGAAGCAGATGTTCGAGCCACTCGCGCCGGGTGGCTTCCGCGTGCCGAACACCAACTACTACCGCGCCGCCGAGATGGGCTTCGCCGGCGAGAGCGAGGAGGAGTTCGGCTTCTGGGCGGCCGAGCGCATCCGCGAGATGATCGAGTTCGAGGGTCCGGACACCGTCGCCGCGGTCTTCCTCGAGCCGGTGCAGAACTCCGGCGGCTGCTTCACCCCGCCGCCCGGGTACTTCCAGCGGGTCCGCGAGATCTGCGACGAGTACGACGTGCTGCTGGTCTCCGACGAGGTGATCTGCGCGTTCGGCCGGATCGGCACGATGTTCGCGTGCGACACCTACGGCTTCGTGCCGGACATGATCACGTGCGCGAAGGCGATGACCTCGGGCTACTCCCCCATCGGCGCGACGATCATCAGCGACAAGCTCTTCGAGCCGTTCTCCACGGGCGACACGACCTTCTACCACGGCTACACGTTCGGCGGGCACCCGGTCTCCGCGGCCGTCGCGATGGAGAACCTCGACATCTTCGAGGAAGAGGGGCTCCTGCAGAACGTCCAGCAGAACGCCCCGCTCTTCAAGGCCGAGCTCGACACGCTGCGCGACCTGCCCATCGTCGGAGACGTCCGTGGCGACGGGTACTTCTACGGCATCGAGCTCGTGAAGGACAAGGCCACCAAGACGACCTTCGACGACGCCGAGTCGGAGCGCCTGCTCCGCGGGTTCCTCTCGAAGGCGCTGTTCGACGCCGGGCTGTACTGCCGTGCCGACGACCGCGGCGACCCCGTCGTGCAGCTCGCGCCGCCGCTCACCATCGGGCAGCCGGAGTTCCGCGAGATGACCTCGATCCTGCGGAGCGTCCTGTCCGAGGCCTGGACGAAGATCTGACCGTGACCGGCTACCGGGGCGTCTCGTTCTGGCTCGACGCGCTCGTCACGAGTGGCCGCGACGACCTGACGCCCCGCCCGCCGCTCGACGGCGACACCACCGCGGACGTCTGCATCGTCGGCGGTGGACTGACGGGTCTCTGGACCGCGTGGTACCTGCACCAGGCCGACCCGCGCCTCCAGGTCGTCGTCGTGGAACGCGAGATCGCGGGCTTCGGCGCGTCCGGACGCAACGGCGGCTGGTGCTCCGCACTGTTCCCGCGGTCCGCCGAGGCGATCGCCCGCGAGCACGGCCGCGACGCGGCCCTCGCCCTGCGTCGGGCGATGCGCGACACCGTCGACGAGGTCGGGCGCGCAGCGTCCGAGGCCGGAGTCGACTGCGACTACGTCAAGGGCGGCACCGTCCTCTACGCGCGCTCCGCCGTGCAGGAACGCGCGGCCCGCGACGAGGTCGCCGCCTCGGCCGCGTGGGGCGACGACATGACGTACCGCGACGCACGCCCCGGCGATGCCGCCGGATCGGCCGGTGTCGCGTGGACACCGGACTGCGCGCGGGTCCAGCCCGCAGCGCTGGTGCGCGGCCTGGCGGCGGCCCTGGAGGCGCGGGGCGTCCGGATCGCGGAGCACACCCCCGCCGTCTCGTGGGGTCCAGGGCACGTGGTCACGTCGCGCGGGACCGTCACGGCCGGTGCCGTGGTCATCGCGGTCGAGGGCTACGGCGCGCAGCTCGAGCAGACGAAGCGGCGCATCCTGCCGCTGTACTCGCTCATGATCGCGACCGCTCCCCTGCCGGCCGCGGTGTGGGACCGTGTCGGGCTCGAACACGGGCAGACGTTCTCCGACTACCGGCACCTGCTCGTGTACGGGCAGCGCACGGCGGACGACCGACTGGCGTTCGGCGGGCGCGGAGCCCGCTACCACTGGGGGTCCGCGATCACCCCCGGCTACGACCGGGTACCACGCGTGTTCGAGCACCTTCGGCGGTCCCTGGTCGAGCTGTTCCCCGCCGTCGCCGACGCACCGATCACGCACACGTGGGGCGGACCCCTCGGGGTGCCCCGTGACTGGTGCGCCTCGGTCACGTGGGACGGCCACGTCGGGACCGCCGGCGGCTACGTCGGCGACGGCCTGTCCACGACGAACCTCGCCGGACGGACGCTCGCCGACCTCGTGCGGGGTGTGTCCTCGCCGCTGACCGCGCTGCCGTGGGTGAACCACCGGTCGCCGGACTGGGAGCCGGAGCCGCTGCGGTTCCTCGGGGCGAACGCCGGGCTCGTGGCCACCGACCTGGCCGACCGCGAGGAAGCACTGACCGGGCGGCCGAGCCTCGCCGCCCGCCTGATGGCACCGCTGACCGGAGGACACTGATGGCTGCACGCGATGCCGACGTCGTCGTCGTGGGGGCCGGGGTCGCCGGGCTCGCCGCTGCTCGAGCGCTCGTGCAGGGCGGGCAGCGAGTCGTCGTGCTCGAAGCCCGCGACCGCATCGGAGGCCGCACCTGGACCGACGACGAGATCGGGGTGCCGGTCGACCTCGGAGCCTCGTGGATCCACGGCATCGAGGGCAACCCGCTCTGGTCCCTGGCGTCCGCGTTCGGGATCGAGACCGTCGAGTTCACCGTCGGCAGCTTCCAGTTCGACGGGCGGCCGATCGGCTGGCACGCCCCGTCCGGACGGCGGTTGACCGCGCCCGAGGCCGCGTCGTTCGTCGCGGACCTGCACACCGTCGACGCGGCCCTCGCCGCGGTGGTCGCCGACGCCCCGCCGCCGGCGACCTACGCGTCCGCCGTCGACACCGCGCTGCGGTCCCTGCAGTGGCAGGGCGACCGGGCCGCGCGGATCCGCGAGTACACGGCGCACCGCTCCGAGGACCTCTGCGGCGCCCCGGTCACCGTGCTCGACGCGCACGGGCTCGACGAGGAGCACGTCGCCGGCGACGAGGTGGTGTTCCCCGGCGGCTACGCCCAGTACGCGCACGCCCTGGCGGCCGGCCTCGACGTGCGGCTGTCCTCCGTCGTCGCCGCCGTGCGCTCGTCGTCCTCGGGCGTGGTCGTCGAGCTCGCCGACGGGACGACCGTGTCCGCTGCGGAGGTCGTCGTCACGGCACCCCTCGGGGTGCTGCAGGCCGGCGCGATCACGTTCGAGCCACCGCTCGAGCCCGCGGTGCTCGACGCGATGGGCCGACTCGGGATGGGCGTCTACGACAAGGTGTTCCTGCGGTTCCCGTCCCGGTTCTGGGGCGAGTCGTGGGTGGTCCGCCAGCAGGGGCCGGCCGGAGTCGACTGGCACTCCTGGTACGACATGTCCCGCGTGACCGGTGAACCGGTGCTCGCGGCGCTCGTGGGCGGTGCCGGCGCGCGGCGGATCGAGTCGCTGCCCGATGCCCTGGTCGTCGACGAGGCGGTCGAGGCGCTGCGCCGGATGTTCGGGCCCTCGGTCCCATCGGCGGACGGCGTTCGGATCACCCGGTGGGCGGCGGACCCGTTCGCGCGCGGGTCGTACTCGTACCTGCACGTGGGGGCGTCACCGGACGACCACGACCTGCTCGGCACCCCGTCGGGGCGGGTGCAGGTCGCCGGTGAGGCCACGTGGGGCGACGACCCCGCGACGGTGAACGGGGCGCTGCTCTCCGGGCTGCGGGCGGCGGGGCGGCTGCTCGGGCACGAGGTGTCGGCCGGGTCGTTGGCGGGGCCGCTGCCCGGCTGACGGACGGGGCCGGTGTCGGCCGGTTCCGGCCGACACCCGCCGGCCGGTCGGGCGTGACGCTCCGTCAGTCGAAGGCCGGGGTGTCCGCCGAGCACCGCACCGCGTCGCCCGGCTGCGCCGACGTCTCGCTCGCGATCTCGCGCTTCCCGTCGAGCAGGATCCGGCACGTCGCCGTGGCCCCGGCGCCCGGCGTCGCCCGCACCGACGCCCGCTGTTCGGCGAGGACGATCGCGTCGTGCTCCCAGCGCGACCCGTCGCCGTCCGAGGACCCGGTCTCCTGCGCGTCGAGCCGGTGCACCTCGGGTGTATCGCCCCGTCGCTCGGCACCCTCGACCCGCACGTCGGTGAGGGCGGCCCCGCTCGGCTGGTCGACGCGGACCTCGTAGGTCACGGACCAGGCATCGCCCGTCTGCTGCTGGACGAAGCTGCACCCGGTCGCGAGCACCGCGACGGAGCCGGCGACCACGGCGGCGGCGAGGAGACGGACGGTGGGTCGGTTGCGTTCGGACATGCCACCAGCCTGCGCAGCGAGCGCCCGCGGATCGTCCCCCGGGCGACGCGACCCCGTGCGACGACGGATCGATCCCGGGTCCTCCGAGCGGTTGACATCGGCTCCGTCCGCCCGCGCGGTCAGTACCGTCGACCGCATGGGAACCGTGCTGCCAGGCGTGATCGCGTTCGTCGTCGGGGTCGTCCTCGCCGTCGGGGCGCTCGTGCCGTGGACGGCGTGGGAGTACCGCCGTCACGGGCAGCTCGGCTTCCGACGCTCGCTCGTCGCGTTCGGCACGCTCGTCTACGCCCTCGCGCTCGTCACCTACACGCTGCTGCCGCTGCCCGACGACGTCGCGACGATGTGCCGGAACGCGGCCTCGCCGCAGCTGACGCCGTTCGCGTTCCTCGGGGACGTCGCGAAGGAGGGCGGGATCTCCGGACCCCGGTCCCTGCTGTCCAACCCGGCGTCGGCGCAGGTCCTGTTCAACGTGCTGCTCTTCGTGCCCCTCGGTGCACTCGCCCGGCACGCGGTCGCCCGGAGGCGCGTGTTCGCCGGCCTGCTCGTCGGGCTCGGCGCCGGGTTCGTGGTGTCCCTGCTCATCGAGACGACACAGCTCACCGGCGACTGGTTCCTCTACCCGTGCTCGTACCGCCTCTTCGACGTCGACGACCTGCTCGCGAACACGACCGGCGCCGTGGTCGGCACGCTCCTCGCCCCGCTCGTGGGGCTGCTCGCCGGGTCGGGGCGGACCACCGACGCGGACGCCCCGCGCCCGGTCACCGCGGCACGACGGTTCTCCGGCATGCTCGCGGACGTGCTGGCGATCTGGCTCCTGTCCGGCACGCTGAGCGTCGGGACCGCCCTGGTGTGGGCGATCGCCGGGCGGGACGACCAGGACCCGGTGCTCGGCACGCTCATCACCGCCGGTGCCCTGGTCGCCCCGTTCGCACAGCTCGTGGTCGTGCTCGCGACGGGCCGGACCCTCGGTGAGCACGTCGTCCGGCTCCGTCCGGCCCCGACACCGGGGACCGGGAGGCGCGTGGTGCGCTGGGCGCTCGGCTCCGGCGGGTGGGCGGCACTGCTCGCCCTGGACGTCCCGTTCTCCGCGTTCCTCGCGTTCGTGCTCGCGGTGACGTCGGTCATCGCGGTGTGGGCGACCCGCGGCCGGCGCGGGTTCGCGCTCGCGGTGATCCGAGCGGAGGTCGAGGACGACCGGGTGCCGGCGCGCGTCGGCTGAGCGGGTCCGACGGGTGCCCCGCGCCGGCAAGAGCGCGGGACACCCTGGGCTCAACCCTTGCGCCACACGTCGTGCAGGAACCGGGCCAGGGTCACGAGCAACGTCGCGATCCCCAACCACGGCACCTGACGGCGTCGACGCGGTTCGTCGTCGGAGGACATCCGAACCACCTTCCGTGTCAGCGCCGGCGGACACGAAGAGCAGGGGCCGAGGGACGTGCGACCCGACGGTGATCGGGCTACACTGGTTCCGAGTTCAAGCTCGGGACGCATCGTGTCCCTCGTTCTCCACTCGGAGAGCAAATCGAAGCCCATCGCTGTTTCCCCAGCGGTGGGCTTCATCTTTGCTCGGGCCACGCTCCGGCGGTGACGCGGCCCGCCACCAGCCTACTGATGTTCCATGTTCCGGTGAGAGCGACACGGGGGTCGTACTGACCGGACCCTCACGGGTCGCTCGGGCCCGGAACGGTGTTCGAGTGCCACACTCGGAGCCGTGACGACGACGCGGACCACACCCCGGCACGAGCACCGCGGGCCGGTCGCCGTCGCCGTGCTGGTGAACCTCGCGCTGAGCCTGTTCCTGCCCGACGAGGTCCTGTTCTTCCCGTCCTGGGTGGTCCCGCTCCTCGGGGTGCTGCTCCTCACCCCGCTCATCGTGTTCAACCCTCGGCGGCTGACCCGTGAGACCACCTGGTCGCGGTGGCTGTCCACGGGCCTCGCGGTCCTGCTGACCGTCGCGAACCAGCTGACCGTCGTCCGCACGATCGACGAGCTGCTGCACGGGCACCCCGACGGCGGCGCGGTGCTCCTGACCGCCCTGCAGGTCTGGGTGAGCAGCATCATCGCGTTCGGGCTCGTGTACTGGGAGCTCGACCGTGGCGGCCCCGTCGCCCGACGGCAGCCGGGGCTGTGGGTGACCGACCGCGCCGACTTCCAGTTCCCGCAGGAGACCGACCCGAAGACAGCGGCCTGGCGGCCGGTGTACCTCGACTACCTCTACGTCGCGCTGACGAACATGATGGCGTTCAGCCCGACGGACACGATGCCGATGACCATCCGGGCGAAGATGATCATGGCCTACCAGTCGATCGGCGGGTTCATCCTGCTGGCGCTCGTGATCTCGCGCGCGGTGAACATCATCAGCTGACCGAACTCCCGACGAGCGCCTCCGACACGTCCCAGAGCCGAGCGGCGTCCTCGTCACGGAGCAACGGCGCCCACGGCTTCCGACGGCCGGCCGGTCCGCCGAGCTGCCCGGGTCCGGTCGGACCGACGAAGCCTCCGTCGAGGTCCGCGTCGGTCGCCGCGAGCAGGGCCGGCTCCGCCGCCGAGGCCGGTGTCCCGACGAGGAGCCCGCGCGCCGACAGCCAGCGGATCAGCCGGACGGCCACGGTGTCGCCCGAGCGTCCGATCTCCGGGCGTGCGGCGAGCAGGCTCGTGGGCGCGATGCCTGGGTGGCTGACCGCACTCGTGATCCCCCACCCACCGGCCCGGCTCCTCCGACCGAGCTCGAGGGCGAAGAGCGCGCACGCGAGCTTCGACTGCCCGTACGCCCGCGCGACGTCGTAGTCCCGCTCGGACTGCAGGTCGTCCCACCGGATCGAGGCACGCTGCGCCGCCACGCTCGACTGCATCACGACCCGACCGTCGGCGGCACGGAGCAGGGGGAGCAGGGCGCCGACGAGTGCGACGTGCCCGAGGTGGTTCGTGCCGAACTGCAGCTCGAAGCCGTCCCGGGTCGTCTGCCGCTCCGGCGGGTTCATCACGCCGGCGTTCCCCACGAACACGTCGATCGGCGCGCCCTCGGACCGCATCCGCTCCCCGAGCGTCGACACGGACTCCAGCGAGGAAAGGTCCAGGTCCTCGAGCAGCACGGATGCATCCGGGTGCTGCGCGGTGATCCGGGCGACGGCCGCCGCACCCTTGTCGCGGTTGCGCACCGGCACGACCACCTCCGCCCCGGCGCCGGCGAAGCGCGCGGCGATCTCCAGTCCGATGCCGTCGCTCGCTCCGGTCACCAGGACCCGGCGCCCGCCGAGGTCCGGGAGGGTGAGTCGTTCGTTCCGTGCCATGGTCCGCCTCTTCCGTCGTGGTGAGCACCCGATCCGGCACCCGAGACGATCGTCGCCGCGTCGTGCACACGCAACCACGGCCTGACGATCCGTGGCTGCGGTCGACGCCCCGGGAGAGGATGGGCGCATGATCGACCGAGCGTCCCTCGCGGACTTCCTCCGCAGCCGTCGGACGGCCCTGCAGCCCGAGGACGTCGGCCTGCCCCGGGGCCAGCGCCGTCGCACGAGCGGGCTGCGGCGCGAGGAGGCGGCGCTGCTGAGCAACATGTCCGTCGACTACTACGCGCGGCTGGAACGAGAGCGCGGACCGCAGCCGTCCGACCAGATGCTCGCGTCGATCGCGCAGGGCCTGCGCCTCACGATCGCGGAGCGCGACCACCTCTTCCGACTCGCCGGACACGAGCCCCCGACCGCGGCGTCCGGCGGCGACCACGTCAGCCCCGGCATGATGCGCATCTTCGACCGGCTCGCCGACAGCCCGGCCGAGATCGTGACCGAGCTGGGCGAGACGCTGCAGCAGACGTCCCTCGCCGCCGAACTCACCGGTGACGCCAGCGGCCGACGGGGCGACGACCGGAGCATCGGGTACCGGTGGTTCGCTGACCCGGCGTCCCGGGACGTCCACCCGGTCGAGGACCACCCCTTCCTGTCCCGGATGTACGCCTCGGGTCTCCGCACCGTCATCGCTCGCCGCGGTCCCGACTCCCGGGCCGCACACCTGGCCGAACGGCTGCTCGCGACGAGCGAGGAGTTCCGCGAGGTCTGGGCGCGCCACGAGGTCGGCATCCGCCCGCGTGACGTGAAGACATACCGCCACCCCGAGGTCGGGCTGCTCACCCTGCAGTGCCAGGTGCTGCAGGACCCCGACAGCTCGCAGAACCTGCTCGTGTACACCGCCGAACCCGGCAGCGAGACCGCCGAGCGACTCCGGCTGCTCGCCGTGGTCGGCTCGGCGGTCGGTCGCGCCTGACCTCGGAGGTCGTCAGGCGCCGTGCGCCTCCTCGGCCACCGGCTGCCACTCGCGCCAGGTCGCCAACCGCGACTCGTAGTCACGCTCCGCGATGCCGAGCGGCGCCTTGCCGAAGAACACCCGCAGCGGCGGCTCGTCCGCGTCGACGACCTTCAGGATCGCCGACCGGGTCGCCTCCGGCTTGCCCGGGTCGGCGGCGGACGGGCGCTTGGACGCGGCCTCGCGCACGTCGGCGTAGGCGGCGATCTCCTCGCTGTGCTTCGAGGACGGACCGGACCAGTCCGTCGAGAACCCGCCGGGCTCGACGAGGGTGACGTGGATGCCGAAGCCCGCGACCTCCTGGGCCAGCGACTGCGAGATCCCCTCGAGCGCCCACTTCGACGCGTGGTACGCCCCGACCGTCGGGAACGCACTGATCCCGCCGATGCTCGACACCTGGATGATGTGCCCGGACCCCTGCTCGCGCATGATCGGCAGCGCCGCCTGGGTGACCCAGAGCGCACCGAACAGGTTCGTCTCGAGCTGCGCGCGCACCTCGTCCTCGGTGAGCTCCTCGACCATGCCGAAGTGGCCGTAGCCGGCGTTGTTGACGACGACGTCGAGGGAGCCGAAGTGCTCGGCGGCACGCTGGACCGCCGCGATGTCGGCTGCACGGTCGGTGACGTCGAGCTGCAGCGCGAGGAACGTGTCCGGGTACTGGTCGACGAGGTCGTGCACGTCGTCGGGGTTGCGGGCGGTCCCGGCGACGGAGTCCCCACGCTCGAGTGCCGCTTCCGTCCACTCGCGGCCGAAGCCCTTGGACGCGCCGGTGATGAACCAGGTCTTGCTCATGTGTCCTCCTGTTGTCTGACCGGATCAGCCAACGCCCGGGGCACGGGTGTCACCTCGACGCCCGGGGGACGCGCGCGCCGACCGGACAGCCCCTCGGGCGACACCGACTCACGCCCGGGGCGCCGCGAACTCCAGGTTGACGTCGTCCGGGTCCTGCACGGACAGGATCACGAGCCCGAACGGCGGCAGGTCGGTCACCTCGCCGTGCTCGATCCCCGCCGCGTCGAGCCGGCCCACCGCGGCGTGCAGCTCGTCGACCGATGCCACCCGGAACGACACGTGGTCGAGGCCGACCCGGTCGGCGTCGAACCGGTCCCCCGCCGGCGCGACCGGCCGCAGGCCCAGCGTCTGCCCGCCGAACGTGAAGGAGCACCCGCCGTAGGTCCGCCACGGGTCGTCGTGGATCGTCGGGTCGTCGATCTGGTCGCTGAAGTCACTCCCCGGTGGCATCCCGAACAACTGCTCGTAGAAGGCCTTGCTGCGTCGGATGTCGGTGACCGTCAACCGGACGTGCGAGAAGCCGAGCGGCGTGACGATGGGTTCACTCATGCGTCCACACAACACCTCGAGGGGGTTGCGCTCGTTGATCATGCGATCAACAATGGCGTCATGGACCTCATCACCGGCACACCGCAGCGGTCTCCCCTGCACGAGGACACCGGCCGACCCCGACGCCGGGTGCGCGTCGGCCTCGTGCAGTCCCGGTGGCTCGAGGATCCCGCGGCCCACCGTGCCCAGCTCGCGAACGGCATCGCGACGGCAGCGGCGAACGGCGCCACCGCGGTGTTCCTCCCCGAACTGACGCTCTCGCGCTACCCGGGCGACACCCCCGCGACCGGCGCACCGAAGGAGTCGGCCGAGTCGCTCGAGGACGGCCCGACGGTCGCGTTCGCTCGCGCCCAGGCGGCGGAGCACGGGGTGTTCGTGCACGCCTCGCTGTACGAGCGTCCGGCCGCCGACGACCGGCCCGAGGACCCGCGCGGCTACAACACGGCCGTCCTCGTCGCGCCGGACGGCACGCTGGTCGGTCGGACGCGCAAGACGCACATCCCGATCAGCGCCGGCTACTACGAGGACACCTACTTCCGCCCGGGCACCGACGCCGACGCCTTCCCGGTGTACGAGCCGGCCGGACTCGGCGCCCGTGTGGGCCTGCCGACCTGCTGGGACGAGTGGTTCCCCGAGGTCGCGCGGTCGTACGGTCTCGCCGGCAGCGAGGTCCTCGCGTACCCGACGGCGATCGGGTCCGAGCCGTCGTTCCCCGCGTTCGACACCGCCCCGATCTGGCGGCAGGTCATCGTGGCGAACGGCATCACCTCGGGGCAGTTCATGGTGGTCCCGAACCGCTGGGGCGACGAGGGCGACATCACCTTCTACGGCTCGTCGTTCATCTCCGACCCGTTCGGCCGCGTCCTCGTCGAGGCACCGCGGGACGCGAGTGTCGTGCTCGTCGCGGACCTCGACCTCGACGCCCGCACGGAGTGGCTCCGGCTCTTCCCCTTCTACGTCACGCGCCGTCCGGACCTGTACGGCACGCTCGTCGCCCCCGTCGACGAGGAACGCCACGCGTACGGCGCACGCGACGCGATCGACGCGGCCATCGCCGTGGCGGCGACCCCCACCGGACGCGAGGTGCGCGCATGACGTGGGCCATGCCTCCCGAGACCGCCCCGCAGGAACGCACCTGGATGGCGTTCCCGCGGCCCGGGCTCACGCTCGGCGACGACCCGGCGAGCGCCGAGGGGGCGCGTGCCGTCTGGGCGGCGACCGCGAACGCGATCAGCGAGTACCAGGCCGTCACCGTGGTCGTCGACCCGGTCGCGCGCGACGACGCCCGACGCCTCCTGTCCGGCGCCGTGGACGTGCTCGAGGCGCCCCTCGACGACTTCTGGATGCGCGACATCGGTCCGACGTTCGTGGTCGACGACGTGACCGGGGCCCGTGGCGCGGTGGACTGGGTCTTCAACGGCTGGGGCGCGAACCCGTGGTCGACGTGGACGCGCGACGCCGAGGTCGCCGCCACCGTCGCCGCGGCCGCGGGCGTGGAACGGATCCCGTCACTGCTCGTGAACGAGGGCGGGGCGATCCACGTCGACGGGACCGGACGCGTCCTCGTCACCGAGACGGTCCAGCTCGATCCCCGACGGAACCCCTACGCCGACCGCGCGCGGGTGGAGCAGGAGCTGGCGCGGACGATCGGCGCGACCGACGTGGTCTGGCTGCCCCGCGGCCTCACCCGCGACTACGACGGCTTCGGCACCCGGGGGCACGTCGACATGGTGGCGACCTTCGCCGGCGCCGCGATGGACACCGTCCTGCTGCACGCCCAGCCGGACCCCGGCCACCCGGACCACCTCGTGATGCCGATCGTCCGGCGGGCGATCGAGGACGCGACGGACGCCACCATCGTCGAGCTGCCCGCACCCACGACGCTCGCCGACGCCGACGGACCCGTCGACTGGAACTACGTGAACCACGTGGTGGTGAACGGCGCGGTGATCGCGTGCGGCTTCGGGGAGCCGACGGCGGACGAGCGGGCGCGGGGGATCCTCGCGGACGTGTACCCGGGGCGCGAGGTGCGGACGATCGACGCGCGCGAGGTGTTCGCGCGGGGCGGTGGGCTGCACTGCATCACGCAGCAGGAGCCCGCGGCGCAGTAGACGTCAGGCCGCCGGCGCCCCGAGCCCCACCCGCGGCTGCAACCAGTCGAGCCCCGCGGCGAGCGCCGCCCGCGCCGTCACCCAGCTGTGCCGCCCACCCGGCACCACCCACGTGGCGACGTGCATCCCCGCTGCCCGCGCCCGCTCGGCCATCACGGGCATCACCGGCCCGTAGGTGGTGTCGAGTGCCCCGGCCGCGAAGAACGCGTTCGAGCCCCGGAACGGCGCACCGGCACGCAGGAGTGCCACGGGCTGCGCAGCCGCCCACGCCGCCCGGTTCCCGGCGAAGCCCTCGTCGACGGTCTTCGTCTCGCTGCCGAGCGTGGGCCCGTCCTCGCCGGAGACGTCGATGAGGTTGCCGAACCGCGAGGGGTTCCCCGCCCCGAGCTGGATCGCGCACGTCCCGCCCTGCGAGAACCCGCCGATGGTCCACGCCGACGCCGCGTTCTGCACCCGCAGGTGGCTCGTCACCCACGCCGGGACGTCCTCGGTGAGGTAGGTCCGGCTGTTGCCGAGCGCCCCGTCGACGCACATCGGGTTCGCCGACCGCGGACCGAGCTGATCGGGGACGACGACGATCGGTGCGAGGCCACGGTCGACGGTCGCGAGCGCGTCCATCGTCTGCTCGATCGCCCCGCCGGTCTGCACGTCCTCGGGACCGGCTCCGCGGGACTGGCCGGACAGGAGCACGTCGACGGGCAGCGCCGGTGGGTCGGCGGTGAGCGCGGCCGGGGGCAGGTACAGCAGGGCCTGGCGTGCGACGAAGTGCGATCGCGTGCCCGGGATGGTCACCCGGAGCAGCCGCCCCTGCGTCGGCAGGTCGGCCGGTGCGGTCCACGTCCTCGCCAGGTCGACACTCGCCGGAGCGGGAGTGGACCCGGGTGCCTCGGCAGCGGGGATCCCGCCGGCCGCGGTCGCGATCGGGGCGTGCGCGGAGGGGGGTGCGCTCGGCACGGTCGTCGCGCGGGCCGTGGAGGCGCGGCTCGGCTCCGCGACGACGGCCCGCCCGGCAGCGGCGGAGCCCGTCCCACCCGCACCGGTCGCGTGGGCGATGCCCCACCCACCGGCCGCACCGAGCGCGAGGCCGACCACCAGCCCGGCGGCGATCAGCCCTCGTGTCCGTGTCATCGGTCGTCCTCGTCCGTCGACGTCCGGCCCGGTGCCGGTCGTGCCGAGCCGATCGTAGGGAGCCGTGCCGGGAGTGCGCCCGCGGTTCCGGCACCGTGGCTGAGCATCTTCCCGGCCGGTCCCAGGCTCCGGTCGGCAAGCGACACCGCGTACATCCCTGCCTCGCATCGTGTACTCCGTGGCGGGTCCGACGCTGCCCGCGGCGTCGGTATCGTCAGCGGATCGGTCCACCCGATCAGGTCCGCGCACCGCCGCCCGGACCCCGGCCCCCGCAGCTCCGGCTGCGAGCAGGAGGAACTCCCCATGGCGTCACCGACCATCGTCACCGCCCCGCCCGGCACCGCGCGTGGTGGGTCCCTGAAGCGGAGTCTCGGGCTGTGGGCGATCGTCGGACTCGGCCTCGGGTACATGACGCCGACCGTGGTGTTCGACACCTTCGGCATCGTCTCCGGAGAGACGAACGGCGCCGTGCCGAGTGCGTACCTCATCGCCCTCGTGATCATGCTCCTGACGGCGATCAGCTACGGGAAGATGGTCCGCGTCTACCCGGCGGCGGGTTCGGCCTACACCTACGTGCGGGAGTCGATCCACCCGAACGCCGGCTTCATGGTCGGCTGGGCGTCCCTGCTCGACTACCTGCTGCTGCCGATGGTGAACGCGCTCATCATCCGTCTGTACCTCGAGCAGGTCTTCCCGGCACTGCCCGCGTGGGTGACGGTGGTCGTCTACACGCTGTTCGTCACGACGGTGATCTGCCTGTCGATGCGCGGGACGTCGAACCTCAACATGGTCCTGCTCATCGGGGCGATCCTCGCGATGATCGCGTTCGTCGTCTTCGCCGTGATCGAGCTCGTCGAGGGTGCCGGTGCCGGCACGGTGGTCAGCGCCGAGCCCTTCGTGCACGACGGCGTGACGATGTCGGCGCTCCTCACCGGGGCGACCGTCGTGTGCTTCTCGTTCATCGGGTTCGACGCGGTGACGATGTACACGGAGGAGGCGAAGAGCATCCGCATCATGCCGAAGGCGATCCTGCTGACCGTCCTCATCGGCGGGCTCATCTTCCTCGTCTCGGCGTACTTCGCCCAGCTCCGCTTCCCGACCAACGCCCCGTTCGGCGAGTTCACCGACGACCCGCTGCCCCAGATCGGGCTGCTCGTCGGCGGCAGGGTGTTCCAGGCGATCCTCGTCGCCGCCGGGTTCGTCGCCGCGCTCGCCTCGGGCCTGGCCTCGCACGCCAGCGTCGCCCGCATGCTGCTCGTGATGGGCCGCAACAACGTCCTGCCGAAGAAGGTCTTCGGGTACGTGAGCCCGAGGACCCGCACACCCATCCCGAACGTCGTCATCGTCGGGGCGGTCACGCTCCTCGCGATGACGTTCTCGCTCGACACCATCTCGGCGTACATCAACTTCGGCGCCCTCATCGCGTTCACGTTCGTCAACCTGACGGTCATCGTGCACTTCGCCTGGCGCGAGGGTCGCCGGCACACCGCACGCGACCGGTTCGCCTTCATCGTCCTCCCCGGGGTCGCGATGCTGCTGACCGGTGTTCTCTGGTCTCAGCTGCACGCCGACGCCCTCATCGCCGGCGGCGTCTGGGCCGCGATCGGCTTCGTGTACCTGCTGGTGATCACGAAGGGGTTCCGGATCCAGCCGAAGGGTTTCGACGAGAACCAGCCCGTCACCGGCGTCAACAAGCAGCTGACCGACCAGGTCTGAACCACACAGGAGACACGATGAACGACACGGCCACCGTCTACGCGGTCACCGACCCGGCCACCGGCCAGACCCTCGCCACGTTCCCGACGATCACCGACGACGAGCTCCGCGCGGCGATCGACACCGCCGACCGCACGCACGCCCAGTGGTCGCGCACGAGCACCGTCGCCGACCGCGCCGCGCTCCTGCACCGCGTCGCCGAGCTGTACCGGGAGCGTCGGGACGACCTCGCCGCCACGATCGTCCGCGAGATGGCGAAGCCGATCGACCAGGCCGTGGGCGAGGTCGACTTCTGCGCCGACATCTACGACTACTACGCGGACCACGCCGAGGAGTTCCTCGCCGACCAGCCGATCACCCTGGCGGACGGCAGCGAAGGCAGCGCGTTCATCCGGAAGTCCTCGATCGGCGTCCTGCTCGGCATCATGCCGTGGAACTTCCCCGCGTACCAGATCGCCCGGTTCGCCGGTCCGAACCTCGTCATCGGCAACACCGTCCTGCTCAAGCACGCCCCGCAGTGCCCGGAGTCCGCACTCGCGATCGAGCGGGTCTTCCACGACGCGGGCTTCCCTGAGGGCGCCTACACGAACGTCTTCGCCACGAACGACCAGGCGGCCGACGTCATCGCCGACCCGCGCGTCCAGGGCGTCTCCCTCACCGGCTCCGCACGCGCCGGTGCCGCCGTCGCCGAGATCGCCGGCCGCAACCTCACGAAGGTCGTCCTCGAGCTCGGCGGCTCGGACCCGTTCATCCTGCTGTCGACCGACGACCTCGACGCCGTGGTCGAATCAGCCGTCGCCACCCGCCTCGAGGGCAACGGCCAGGTCTGCAACGCCGCGAAGCGCTTCCTCGTCGCCGACCACCTGTACGACGACTTCCTGGCGAAGTTCACCGACGCGATGGCCGCGGTCTCACCCACCGACCCGACCACGCCCGGTGCCGAACTCGGTCCGCTGTCCTCACCCGCCGCTGCCGACCGGCTGCAGGAGCAGCTCGCAGCGGCCACCGCCCAGGGCGCAACCGTCGTCACCGGCGGCCAGCGTCAGGGGAACGCCTTCACCCCGACGATCCTGACCGGCGTCACGCCCGACAACGACGCCTACCGCGAGGAGTTCTTCGGCCCCGTCGCCGCCGTCTACCGGGTCGAGGACGAGGACGCCGCGATCACGATCGCGAACGACACCCCGTACGGCCTCGGCTCGTACCTCTTCACGACCGACGCCGAGCAGGCGTTGCGCGTCGCCGACCGCATCGAGGCCGGGATGGTCTACGTGAACATCGTCGGCGCGGACAGTCCGGAGCTCCCCTTCGGCGGCGTCAAGGCGAGCGGCTTCGGCCGCGAGCTCGGCCCCCTCGGGGCCGACGAGTTCGTCAACAAGAAGCTGATCCGCATCGGCGGCTGACGCCCTGGACCCGGCCCACGGACGGACGGGAGGCGCGGTGCCGGCCGGCACCGCGCCTCCCGTCCGTCGATGGTCTAGACCAGCGCCGTGAACGACGCGTCGCGCACCAGCACGGTCGCCGCGTCGTCGCCGACGGCCTGGTCCGGGTCGCTCGACAGCCCGAGGGACCAGCGCCCGCCACCCGGCTTCTCCGGCAGAGTGAACTCGACGGTGGTCTCCGACGCGTTGAGCAGCACCGCCACGGTGTCGTCGCCCTGCTGCAGGACGAGCATGACCGCCCGGTTCCCGCCGTCTGCCCAGTCGGCGTCGTCGAACCCCTTCGCGTCGGCACGGAGCACGTCGACCGTGGACGCCGAGTCGCCCGGGGCCGTGCGGTACCACTCGGGACGCAGGGACACGTGGTCGCGGCGGAACGCGATCGCCTCGGTCGTGAAGGCGAGCAGGTCCCGGTCGGCCGCGGCCCAGTCGAACCACGAGATCTCGTCGTCCTGGCAGTAGGCGTTGTTGTTGCCGCCCTGCGACCGCGCGATCTCGTCGCCGCCGAGGATCATCGGCACGCCCGCAGACAGCAGCAGCGTGCCGAGGAAGTTGCGGCGCTGCCGGTTCCGGTAGTCGTTCACCACGCCGTCGTCGGTCGGCCCCTCGACGCCGCCGTTGAACGAGGTGTTGTCACTCTCGCCGTCGTTGTTGTCCTCGCCGTTCGCCTCGTTGTGCTTCTCGGCGTACATCGTCAGGTCCGCCAGGGTGAAACCGTCGTGGGCGGTGACGAAGTCGACCGAGCACAGCGGGGAGCGCCGGGAGCCCTCGTAGACGTCCGGGCTGCCGAGCACGCGCTGGACAGCGTCGCCGAGAGTGCCCGCGTCGCCGCGCCAGAACGCGCGCAGGTCGTCGCGGTACTTGCCGTTCCACTCCGACCAGTCCGCCGGGAAGCCCCCGACCTGGTAGCCGGCGGTGTCCCACGGCTCGGCGATCATCTTCACCTCGCGGAGCACCGGGTCCTGGTGGATGATGTCGAGGAACGCCGAGTGCTTCTCCGCCTCGCCGCCCTGACGGGTCAGCGTCGTCGCGAGGTCGAAGCGGAAGCCGTCGACGTGCATCTCCTCGACCCAGTACCGGAGCGAGTCCATGACGAGGCCGAGCGCCGCGGGGTGCGACACGTTGAGGCTGTTGCCCGTGCCGGTCGTGTCGAAGTAGTTCGCCTCGTCGCCCTCGACCAGGCGGTAGTACGACTCGTTGTCGATGCCCTTGAACGAGAGCGTCGGGCCCATGTGGTTGCCCTCGGCCGTGTGGTTGTAGACGACGTCCATGATGACCTCGAGGCCGGCGGCGTGCAGGGCCTGCACCATCGCCTTGAACTCGGCGACCTGCTGGCCGGCGGTGCCGGACGACGAGTACTCGTCGTGCGGGGCGAAGAACCCGATGCTGTTGTAGCCCCAGTAGTTGCGGAGATCCTTGTCGGCGAGGGTCGAGTCCTGCACGAACTGGTGCGTCGGCAGCAGCTCGACGGCCGTCACGCCGAGGTCGGTGAGGTGCTTGATCGCCGCCGGGTGCGCGAGTCCGGCGTACGTGCCGCGGATCTCCTCGGGCACGTCCGGGTGCTGCTTCGTGAAGCCCTTGACGTGGACCTCGTACACGACGGTGTCGGCGAGGGCCGTGCGGGGTCGCGCGTCGTCGCCCCAGTCGAAGTCGCGGTCGGCGACGACGGACTTCGGCATCGCAGCGGCCGAGTCGGTCTCGTCGATCTGGTCCGGGTGCTGCATGTCGTGGCCGAACAGCGCCTGGCCCCACTCGTACGTGCCGTCGACGGCAGTGGCGTACGGGTCGAGCAGCAGCTTCGCCGGGTTGTGGCGGAGGCCCTTCGCCGGGTCCCATGCGCCGTGGACGCGGAAACCGTAGCGGGTCCCCACGGTCACGTCCGGGACGACGTCGTGGAAGGTGTAGCCGGTGCGGTTCGTGAGCTCGGTGCGGTGTTCGGTGCCGTCCTCGTCGAACCGGCAGAACTCGACGCGCTCGGCGGTGCTGGAGAAGAGAGCGACGTTCGCGCCGCCGTCGACGAGTGTCACGCCGAGCGGGGTGCGGGAGGAAGTGGTCATGTCGTCGTTCTACCGGTCGGCGACTGTGGCCTCCGCGCGCGGACGTACCCCGTTGCCGACCGAGCTGCGCGATGAAGACGAGTGCGAGCACCAGGGCGTGGTGCGCAACGCAACTCCGGTCCTAGGATCACCACGTGACCACCGGTGTTCCGCGCTCCCGCCCCGTCCTCGTGACCGCTGCCGTCGTGCTGTGGCTCGTGCTGTTCGCGTGCGACCTGGTCACACGGCTCGTGGACCTGCCCGGAACGGTGTCGTCCGGTGGCCCCTGGGCCCTCGTGCCGGTCGCCATCGGCCTGGCGATCCTCGGCTGGTTCGTGTTCGGTGCACTGCGCGTCGGCCGTGGCTCCGGACGCGCGCGGTTCTGGATGGCGGTGCTCGGTGTGGTCGGAGCCATCGGCGCCCTCCTGCCGCCGTACGGACTCACCACCGCGAACGGCGTACTGAGTGCCGTCGCCGCGTTCCTGCCGTACCTGCCCGCTGCTCGCGGGTACTTCCCGCCACGCCAGCGCCCTGCTGCCCGGGTCGCGCAGCCGCGGGTGGTCGGTTGGGACCCGGACACCGGCGAGCCCATCCGCGCCGCCGACTGACGAGGGCGCGGACCAGACCGCGCTACTGCGGTTCGGCCGGCTCGCCGCCCGAGTCGTGGTCGCTGTCCTGCTCCGGGTCCTTCGTGGCGTCGCCCGAGGGCGAGCCGTCCGGCAGGTCCTCGGTGTACTGCCGCTCGGCGTCGGTGGGGTCGCTGGTTCCGCTGGTGTCGCTCATGTCCCGGACCGTACGCGCGCTGCGTCCGGTGTCCGTCCAGGACGGGCGTCGGTCAGCGGACGAGCCGCACGGTGGAGCCGATCGGGCCGAAGCTCGACGTGGCGCCGTCCGGAGCGAATCCGTTCCGTCGGTAGAAGGCGCGCGCACGCGGGTTGTCCTCGGCGACCCACAGCGACGCCGGACGGTCACCGAGGACCGCGTCGAGGAGCGCTTGACCGCTGCCGTCGCCGTGGGCGCGCCCGAGCGCGTACAGCATCGTGAGTTCCTCGGGTCGGACGGCGTCGGGCTCGGGCGTCGCCTCCACCGCGGCGAAGCCGACGATCCCGTCAGCACCGTCGGCCACCACGGCCGCGAACGTCCCCTGGGCGAGGTTCGCGCGCCACATGTCGAGTCGCCGGCCGAGGTCGAACCACGGGTCGGTGTCCGGGTCGTCCACGAACCGGCCGTAGGTCTCGCGCCACGATGCGGTGTGCACGCGCGCGATCTCCTCGGCGTCGGCGGTCGTCGCCGGGCGGATCACCACGGCCTCGTTCCGCTCCCCCATCTGGCGCCCGTCACTCATGCCGTTCATCATCTCGTGGCGCGAACGGCTTCGTCACCATGTGCCATCGGTCGGCGTCGCGCGTTCCTCGAGGCCGGCTTGGTGGTCTCCACGGGCGTGCTCGGATCGCCGAAGAAGTCGCTGTAGACCGGCTCGTCCGGCAGGTCTTCGATGAGCCGCCGGTGGACCAGGGCGTCGACGTCGTCGGGGTGGCGCATGCCGCGCCGATGCCATTCCTCCGGCCACTGCCGAAGTTCGTCGATGGAGGGTGGGGTCACCGGAACAACAGTACGGAACGTTCTGTATGTAACGTACCGGTCGACGGACGGGAGGCGCGGTGCCAGCCCGCACCGCGCCTCCCGTCCGTCTCGGCGTGGGTCTACTGCACCGCCGGCTGCGGCAACGAGGCGAGGATCTCCGCCGCCGCTTCGCGGCCCATCCGCACCGCCCCGTCCACGTGCTGGTACCCGTGCCCGGCGAGGTCGCTCGACGCGAACCGGATCGGGCCGACGGCAGCGCGCTGATCGGCGCCGTACCGGACGAGCCCGCCCAGGTCGAAGCTCGCCGCGTAGGCGCCACGGGTCCACTCCTCGGTACCCCAGTCACTCTCGTAGTAGACGACCGGTCGACGTGCCTCGTCGCCGTAGTAGTGCGCGAGCGAGTCGAGCACGCGGGCCTTGCGCTCCTGGGCCGAGAGGGCGAAGACGTCGTCGGCGTGCTGGTCGGACACGAACCCGACGAGCGTGCCCTGCTCCTGCCCGTACGAGGTGTTGTCGTACGCCTCGTGCACGAGCTCGTACGGGCTGAACGCGGTGCCGGACAGCCCGGCGCCGCGCCAGAACGGCCGGTCGTAGACGGCGTGCACCTTGATGACGAACCCCATCGACAGGTGCTGGTGCAGCTGGTGCTGGCGACGCGGCAGCGGCGGCTCGTACGAGATGCGGGAGTACAGGGGCGGCGGGACGGCCACGAGTGCCTGGCGGGCGCGGACCTCGATGCCGCCGTCGGCGAGCGCTGTGACGCCCTCGTCGTCCCAGCGCAGGGTGCGCACCGGGGCGTTCAGGTGGACGTCCGCACCGAGCCGGGCGGCGAGCCGCTCGGACACCTGCTGCATGCCGCCGACGACGCGCTTGTCGAGGATGAAGTCGGCGTCGACGAGGTTCGAGAAGCTCCCGGCCGAGGCGGCCATGAGCAGGGCCTGCAACGCCGAGAAGGCGTGTGCGGGTTTGGTCAGCATGGCGCCGGCGATGAAGAGCTCGACGTTGTCGGTCGCGACCCGGTCGTCGCTCAGCGTGTGCAGCCAGGCGCGGAACGAGGTCTCGTCGAGCACGGCGGCGTGGGGCGCTTCCCAGGGGCGTGCCGGGTCGACCGTCGCCACGTACTCGTCGACGACGGCGACGAGCCGCTCGATCTCGGCGGCGGTGGCCTCCGGCAGCGGGAAGATGTCGCCGGTGTACTCGGTGCGGGTGCCGTGCTCGTCGATGTAGACGCTGGAGCCCTCGCGGTAGCGGTCGTACGTCCCGAGTCCGAGTTCGTCGAGGGTCTCGAGCAGGGCGGTCTGGTCCGGGGAGACCCACTGGCCGCCGATCTCGAGGGTGACGCCCTCGATGTCGTTCGTCCACGTGCGGCCACCGACGCGGTCGCGGGCCTCGAGCACGGCCACGCGCTTCCCCTCGGCGACGAGGCGGTTCGCGGCGATGAGGCCGGTGACCCCGGCGCCGATGACGACGACGTCCTTCTCGATGGTCATCGCTGCGCTCCCTTCGTGCGCCCGAACGGGTCGGGCGTCAGCGTGTACATGGTCTCGAGGTACTCGGCGATGCCCTCGCCGCCGCCCTCGCGTCCGAGGCCGGACTGCTTGACCCCGCCGAACGGTGCCGAGGCGTTCGAGACGACACCGGTGTTGAGCCCCAGCATGCCCGTCTCGAGCCGTTCCGTGAGGCGCTGTCCGCGCGCGGGGTCCTCGGTGAACGCGTAGCCGACGAGCCCGTACTCGGTGTCGTTCGCCGCCGCGACGGCCTCGTCCTCGGTCGAGAACGTCCGGATCGCCAGGACGGGTCCGAAGATCTCGTCGCGGAGCAGGTCGCTGCCGGGCTGCACGTCGGTGATCACGGTGGGCGCGTAGAACGTGCCGGGGCCGTCGACGGGGTGGCCGCCGGTCCGGAGGGTCGCACCGCGGTCGAGGGCGTCGGTGACGAGTCGGTGCGCCTTGTCGACGGCGCGCTGGTCGATGAGCGGGCCGATGGCGACGCCGTCCTCGGTCCCGCGGCCGACGGACATGGCCGCGACGCGGTCGGTGAGCCGGCTGGCGAACTCCTCGGCGACGTCCTCGTGCACGAGGAACCGGTTGGCCGCGGTGCACGCCTGCCCGGTGTTCCGGAACTTCGCGGCGAGCGCTCCCTCGACGGCGAGGTCGAGGTCCGCGTCGGCGAACACGAGGAACGGGGCGTTGCCGCCGAGCTCCATGCTCGTCCGCAGCACGTTCTGCGCCGCCTGGGCGAGGAGGGTCCGGCCGACCGGCGTCGATCCCGTGAACGAGAGCTTCCGGAGTCGCGGGTCGGCGATGATCGGCTCGGACAGCGCACCGGCGTGCGTGGTCGGCACGACGTTGACGACCCCGGCCGGCACGCCCGCCTCGACCAGCAGATCGGCGAACAGCAGGGTGGTGAGCGGGGTGAGCTCGGCGGGCTTCACGACGACCGTGCACCCGGCGGCGAGCGCGGGGGCGATCTTGCGGGTTGCCATCGCGAGGGGGAAGTTCCACGGGGTGATGAGGAACGCCGGGCCGACGGGCTTGTGGCTGACGATCGCACGGCCGGTGCCCTCGGGGTTGGTGCCGTAGGAGCCGCCGATGCGGACGGCCTCCTCGGAGAACCAGCGGAGGAACTCACCGCCGTAGGTGACCTCGCCGTTCGCCTCGGCGAGCGGCTTCCCCATCTCCAGCGTCATGAGGAGGGCGAAGTCGGCGCGGCGCTCCTGGAGCAGGTCGAAGGCGCGGCGCAGGACCTCGGCTCGCTCGCGCGGCGGGGTCGTCGCCCAGCCGTGCTTCGCCGCTTCGGCGGCGTCGAGGGCTGCGACACCGTCTTCGGGGGTTGCGTCGGCGATCTCGAGGAGCGTCTCGCCGGTGGCGGGGTCGACGACGCCGAACGTGCCGCCGTCGGCCGCCGGTCGCCAGGTGCCGTCGACCAGGAGGCCCGTGGGGACCTTCGCGAGCAGCTCGCGTTCGGCGTCGGTGCGCTGGGTGGCCCGCTGGGTGGTCTGCTGGCTGGTCTGCTGGGTGTCGGTCATGCTGCTGCGAGTCCTTCCAGGACGATGTCGAGCCCCTCGTGGAGCAGGTCGTCGTCGATCGCGAGCGGGGGGAGGAAGCGGAGGACGTTGCCGTACGTCCCCGCGGTGAGGGCGATCACGCCGTGCTCGTACGCGTACCGTACGACCCGTCCGGTGAGCGCGGCGTCGGGTTCCCCGGTCGCCGGGTCGACGAGTTCGATCGCGATCATGGCGCCGCGGCCACGGACGTCGCCGATGCGGGGGTCGGTCGCCTGTGCGGCGCGGAGTCGTCCGAGCAGCACCTCACCGATCTCGGCAGCGCGCTCGACCAGGCCGTCGTGCTCGAAGGCGTGGATCGCGGCGAGTGCTGCGGCGCACGCGACGGGGTTGCCGCCGTACGTGCCGCCGAGGCCGCCGACGTGGGCGGAGTCCATGATCTCGGCGCGCCCGGTGACGGCGGAGAGCGGCATCCCGCCGGCCATGCCCTTGGCGGTGGTGACGATGTCGGGGACGATGCCCTCGTGCTCGCTCGCGAACATGGCGCCGGTGCGCGCGAACCCGGTCTGCACCTCGTCGGCGATGAACACGACGTCGTTCGCGGTGGTCCACTCCGAGAGCGCGGCGAGGAACCCGGGTGCCGGGACGACGAAGCCGCCCTCGCCCTGGATCGGCTCGACGAGCACCGCGGCGGTGTTCTCCGCGCCGACCTGCTTCTCGATCTGGCTGATCGCGCGCTTCGCCGCCTCGGCACCGGACAGTCCGCCGTCGCGGAACGGGTACGACATCGGGACACGGTAGACCTCGGGCGCGAAGGGACCGAAGCCGTTCTTGTACGGCTGGTTCTTCGCGGTGAGCGCCATCGTGAGGTTCGTCCGCCCGTGGTAGGCGTGGTCGAACACCACGATCGCCTGCCGACCGGTGTGCTTGCGGGCGATCTTCACCGCGTTCTCGACCGCCTCGGCGCCGGAGTTGAAGAGCGCGCTCCGCTTCTCGTGGTCGCCGGGGGTGAGCCGGTTGAGCGCCTCGGCGACCTCGACGTACCCGTCGTAGGCGGCGATGGTGAAGCAGGTGTGCGTGAACGCCTGGACCTGCTGCTGCACGGCGTCGACCACGCCCGGGTGCGCGTTGCCGACGCTCGTCACGGCGATCCCGGAGCCGAGGTCGACGAACGAGTTGCCGTCCGCGTCGACGACCACGCCACCACCGGCCGCGACGACGGCGATCGGCACCGCGACCCCGACGCCGGACGCCACGGCGGCGGCCTTGCGTTCGAAGAGCGCTCGGGAGCGGGGGCCCGGCACCTCCGTGACGAGCCGCCGTTCCTGGGGCAGCGAGGGGCCGCCCGCGGCGGCGCTGGTCGAGGGTGCGACGGTGGAGGACATGCCGCGATCGTAGGAGCCACTCCCCTGCGGCACCGCTGTCCACCGTGTACACCGGCGGCCACCTCGATCGACGCAGCGGATAGGGTGCACCCATGCCCGCGACCCTGCGCTCCCTGCTCCACCGCGCCGACCTGCGGCTCCGGCTCCTGACGGCCACCGACGCAGCCCTCGATGCGCCGCTGTCCTGGTTGCACAGCTCCGACCTCGAGGACCCGACGCCGTTCCTCGCCGACGGGCAGGGGCTGCTCACCACCGGCACGCAGTTCGGCGACGACACCGAGGTCACGGCGGCGGTCGCGGACGCCTACGTCGCCCGACTGCTGCGCCGGGGCGTCGTCGCGCTCGGCTTCGGGGACGAGGTCGTACGCACCGGCACCCCGCCGCAGCTCGTCGACGCCTGCACGGAACAGGGACTCGCACTCTTCGAGGTCCCGTACGAGACCTCATTCATCGCCGTCGCGCAGGCGAACGCGGACGCCGTCGCCCGTGACGCCAACGCCCGCAACGCCTGGGCCCTCGCCGCGCAACGGGCCATCTCGCTCGCGGCCATGCGCCCCGACGGCCTCGGGGCGACCATCGCCGAGCTGTCCCGGCAGCTCGACGGGTGGGTCGGCCTCTTCGACGTCTCCGGACGGCTCGACCGCGGTCACCCGGCCGACGGTGTCCCCGTCGAGGACCTCGAGGTGCTCCGGACCGAGGCGCTCCGGCTCCTCCGAGCCGGCCAGCGGGCGAGCCTGCCGGTGACGACCGAGCACCGCACCGGGTTCTCGCTGCAGACCCTCGGCAGCGGCGGCCACCTCAGCGGCGTGCTCGCCATCGCGAACGGCGGCGCGCTCGACCGGGCCGGCCGCGAGGTCGTCACCGCCGTGATCGCCCTGGCCGGACTCGCACTGCAGCAGAACCGCGAACTCGCCCGTGCGCGCGGGCTCCTCCGCACCGGGCTCCTCACCATGCTGTCGGTGGGCGACCCCGCCGTCGTGGACACGACCTCGCGCGAGGTGTGGGGACCGCTGCCGGCCGAACCCGTCCGGATCGCCGCCGTCGACGTCCCCGACCAGGACCTCGACACCGTGGTCGACTGGCTCGAGCTGTGGGTGCAGGACCGCCCCGGTCGGCTCTTCTTCGCGGCGGACGACGAGCTGTTCCTCTGCGTCGGCGCCGAGGACACCGCGATCGTCGAGGAACTCGTGGACCGCTTCGACCTGCACGCCGGGCTCTCCGACGGTGCCTCGTACCGGTACTTCGGCCGTGCGCGGACCGAGGCGGTGCAGGCTCTCGACCGCCGGCGCGAGGGGCGAACCGGCACCACCGAGTTCGGCGACCTCGCCCGCGAGGGGGTGCTCGCCCACCTCGCCCACGTGGACGTCGACGCCGGTGCCGTCGCCCGCGCGTTCCTCGCTCCCCTTCTCGACCACGACCGGACGGCCGGCACCGAGCTGACCCGCACCGTGCGGACCTGGCTCGAGCAGAACTGCGAGTACGACCGCACCGCCCAGGCACTCGGCATCCACCGGCACACCGCCCGCGCGCGGGTCGAGCACGCCGGACGGCTGCTCGAACGGGACCTGTCGGCGTTCCCCACCCGCGCCGACCTCTGGGCGGCGTTCGTCGTCGAGGGCGCGTGAGGCGCGCCTAGGCTGGCGTCGTGCCGACCACTCCGACCCGCCGGCGCCTGAGCCCGGCCGAGCGGGAGGCCCAGATCGCCGACGCGGCCGTCGCCGTCGCCCGCGCCGAGGGCCTCGCCGCCGTGACCCTGCGCGGTGTGGCCGCTGCGATCGGCGTGGCGCCCTCGCTCGTGGCGCACTACCGCCCGGTGATGGAGGACCTCGTCGGCGACACGTTCCGCACCGTCGCGAGTGCCGAGGTGGCCGAGGTCCGCCGGATCGTGCACGAACGGTCCGACCCGACCGCACGCCTGGGGACCCTGCTGGCCTGCATCGCCGACCCCACCCGGGACGACGTCGCCGCGCTCTGGGCCGACGCGTGGAGCCTCGGCCGGACCAACGGTGCGCTCGCCACCGCCGCGCGCGACGTCATGGACGACTGGCAGGCGCTCGCGACCGGGGTGGTCCGCGACGGCGTCCGCGACGGGGTCATGCACACGGACGACCCGGACGCGGTCGGCCGGCTGCTGTTCGCGCTCGTGGACGCCACGAACGGGTACGCCCTCGTGGACTACCTCGACCGGCCGACGCGCGAGGGCCTCGTCCGCACGACGATCGCCCATGCCGTCGGGCTGGACGCCGCTGCCCTCAGCGATGCAGGGCCACCCACTGCAGGAGCATGATCGTCTTGCCGTCGGCGATGCGCCCGTCCGCGACCATCGCCAGGGCCTCGTCCAACGGGAGCTCGAGCACCTCGATGTCCTCGCCCTCGTCCTCCAGCCCGCCGCCGGCGTGCACGAGGTCGTCGGGCGTGTAGGCACCGACGTACCCGTGCACGCGCTCGGTCACGGACCCGGGGCTCATGAACGCGTCGAACACCTTCGTGACGGTGCCGAGCCGGATGCCGAGCTCCTCCGCCGCCTCGCGCCGCACGGCCGTCTCCGGGTCGTCCTCGTCGAGGAGCCCCGCTGCCGCCTCGACGAGCATCCCGTCCGGGTGGCCGTTGACGTAGGCGGGCCAGCGGAACTGCCGGGTGAGCAGCACGGTGTCGCGCTCGGGGTCGTGGGGCAGCACGGCAGCACCGTTGCCGCGGTCGTAGGTCTCGCGCTGCTGCCGGTCCCAACGACCGTCACGGCGCCGGACGTCGAGCGTCGTCCGGCGGAGCACGTGCCAGCCGTCCGAGACGACCTCGACGTCACGGACGACCACGTCCGGGTTGCGGTCGAGGTCGCGGCCGACGGCGTCGAGTCCGGTGCGACCACGGGCGTCCGGGACGGTGGTGCCGGGTCGGGGTTCGGTCGTGCGCGCGTCGTCCACGTCGTCACGCTAGCGTCCCGCCGGCGCGGGGCAGGCCGCCGGTACGATCGTCACGTCGCACCAGGGAGCGGCGGGGACGGGGAGCACATGACGACGACGGACGACCTGCGACGTTCCCGACCGACCCCGCCTCCGGTCGTCCGGACGGCGGTCGTCCTCTGGGCCGTCTGGCTGGTCGTCGGCGTCGTCTCCACCGTCGTCGTCTCGGCGTCCGGGTCGGGACTGACCGGGGTCGGCGGCGTCCTCGCACTCGTGCTGTCGTTCGTCGTCTGGGCCGCCGTCGCCGCTGCGACGATCCTGGTGCTCCGTGGCTCCGCGGTGGCCCGGATCGTGCTCGTGGCGATCGCAGCGCTCCGTGCCGTCCTGAGCATTACCGACGGCGGCCTGTCCACCGTCCTGATCCTGGTCTCGGTCGTCGCCGCGGTGCTGCTCTTCCTGCCCAGCGCACGCCCGTTCTTCCGGCGCGCCGACGGTGCCGAGCCGAGCCGCGCCTCCAGGCCGACGGATCCCGACCACCCTCGGAACTGACGCCGCTGCGGAACGCAAAGAGGCCCCCGGATCACTCCGGGGGCCTCTTGCGTTGTCTGGTGCGCGAGGGGGGACTTGAACCCCCACGCCGTTTCCAGCACACGGACCTGAACCGTGCGCGTCTACCAATTCCGCCACTCGCGCCAGCCCGAGAACACTACCACGCACAGACGCTGCCAGACGCCAACCACTACCATGCAGAGGTCGACGACCGAGAACACTGGAGACCCATGGGCCTGTTGGACAGCTTCGAGCGAGGGCTGGAGCGCGCCGTGAACGGCGCGTTCGCGAAGACCTTCCGCTCCGGCGTGCAGCCCGTCGAGATCTCGAGCGCCCTCCGCCGCGAGCTCGACACCAAGGCAGCCGTCGTCTCCCGCGAACGCATCCTCGTGCCGAACGAGTTCACGGTGCGACTCGCGCCGCCGGACTACACGCGCATGAACGACATCGGTCGGCCGCTCGTCGACGAGCTCTCGCAGATGGTGCAGCAGCACGCGGTCGCGCAGAACTACTCCTTCTCCGGACCGGTCACGATCCGCCTGCAGCAGGACGGCACCCTCTCCACCGGGATCCTGCAGATCGACTCGACGACGGTGCAGCGCGACGTCGCCTGGGTCGCGGTGCTCGACATCGGTTCGCAGCGGCACAAGCTGCAGCGTGGTCGCACCGTGATCGGTCGCGGGACGGACGCCGACATCACCATCGCCGACACGGGCACGAGCCGCAAGCACGTCGAGGTCATCTGGGACGGCAAGCACGCCCAGGCCAACGACCTCGGGTCGACGAACGGCTCGAAACTGAACGGTGAGCGCTTCCAGCAGGCCATCGTGGAGCCGGATTCCACGATCGAGATCGGTCGTACCCGTATGGTGTTCCGGGTGATACCCGAGAACGACGGAGGTACCAGGTGACCACAGGGCTGACCCTGCTCGTCCTGCGCTTCGCGTTCCTCGCGGTGCTCTGGCTGTTCGTGTTCGTGATCGTCTTCGCCCTGCGGAGCGATCTGTTCGGCCAACGCGTGCGCACGATCCCCACCGATCCGAAGGCCGGTGCGTCGGGTCCGACGACCCCCGCGGTGCCGGCAGCAGCGGCACCGGCCGCCGCGTCGGCCGGTGCCTTCACGGACCTCATCGGTCAAGCGACGGGGGCGCAGCAGTCCGCCACGCCGGCTGCGACCCGCCTCGTGATCACCGAGGGCTCGCGCGAGGGCATGGAGATGCCGCTCGGTGGGGGCCCGATCACGATCGGCCGGTCGAGCGAGTCCAACGTCGTCATCCGCGACGACTACACCTCCACCAACCACGCCCGCCTCGACCTCCGGGCCGACGGCTGGCTCCTCACCGACCTCGAGTCCACGAACGGCACGTTCGTCAACGGTCAGAAGGTGACCGTTCCCGTGATCATCGCGGAGCGGACGCCGATCACGATCGGGACGACGACGTTCGAGCTGCGGCGGTAACCCGGGATGACCGCTCGCACGCTGAGCGCCGCTGTGTCCCACGTCGGACGCATCCGCGCGAACAACCAGGACTCCGGCTATGCCGGACAGCACCTGTTCGCGGTGGCCGACGGCATGGGCGGGCACGCGGGCGGTGACGTCGCCTCGGCGATCGCGATCCGCCGCATCAGGGAGGTCGACCGCGAGTTCCCGTCGGCGCACGACGCCGAGTTCGCACTGCAGTCGGCGCTGATCGCGGCGAACCAGCTCATCACCGAGACGGTGTTCGAGCACCAGGAGCTCACCGGCATGGGCACCACGGTGTCCGCGATGATCCGGGTCGGCGAACAGATCGCCATCGCGCACATCGGCGACTCGCGCATCTACCGGCACCGCGACGGCGAGCTCCAGCAGATCACGTCCGACCACACCTTCGTGCAGCGGCTCGTGGACAGCGGCCGGATCACGCCTGAAGAGGCCGCGGTGCACCCGCGACGCTCCGTCCTCATGCGGGTGCTCGGCGACGTCGACGCCGCGCCGGAGGTCGACACCGCGATCATGGACATCCAGCCGGGCGACCGCTGGCTGCTCTGCTCCGACGGTCTCTCGTCGTACCTGGCCGAAGAGCGCATCCGGCACGCGCTCGCGTCGAACATGGACGCGAACCAGGTCACGCAGCGCCTCGTGAAGGAGACGCTCGACCACGGCGCGCCCGACAACGTGACGGTCGTCGTGATGGACGTCACCGACACCGAGCCCGACGACGACGACGATGCGGCCACCACGGTCGGGTCCGCGGCTGCACCGCTCACGTTCGAGGCGTCGACCGGCCGCAAGCCGATCCGCCTCCCCACGATCCTGCTCCACCCGCTCAAGGTCACGACCGCCCCCGAGGACTCGCACTTCGAGCCCGAGTCCGACCAGTTCTTCGCCGAGCTCATCGCCGAGGACCGCCGTCGCCGGATCCGCCGTCGTGTCTCGTGGACCATCGCGCTCGTCGTGGCCGTCGCCGCACTCGTCGGCGCCGTCTTCCTCGGCTGGCGGATCATCCAGGACCACTACTACGTGGGTACCGACCGCGGCACCGTCGCGATCTACAAGGGCGTGCAGCAGTCGATCGGGCCGATCGCGCTGTCCGACGTGTACGAGGACACCGACATCTCGGTGTCCGGGTTGCCGGAGTACACCCGCGAGAACGTCCGCTCGACGATCAACGCGCAGTCGCTCGACGACGCCCGTGACATCGTCGACCGGCTGCGGAAGGCCGCCGAGACCGGGCAGGACCAGGCGGGCACCGGCGGTGACGGCGGATCACCGTCCCCGACGCCCTCCTCGTCCCCGACGAAGTCGCCGTCGCCGTCACCAGGGGCGAAGCGATGAGCAGCGCCACCGCCCAGTCCTTCACGCAGGCGATCACGATCAAGCTGCGGGAGCCCGCCCGCGCCCGCAATCTCGAGCTCGTGCTGCTCGTCATCGCGTGCGGCATCTGCGCCGGCGCGATGGTCCTCGTGCAGCTCGGCACGAAGGGCAAGCTGTTCGACACCTCGGTGCTCTGGGTCGGCGCCGGCATCCTCGGGCTCGCGCTCGTGATGCACGTCGTGCTGCGCATCGTCGCGAAGAACGCCGACCCGTTCATCCTGCCGGTCGCACTCGTGCTGAACGGCATCGGGATCGCCGAGATCTACCGCATCGACGTCCACAACGGCCTGACCGGCTGGGGCGCGATCGGCGTGAAGCAGATCGTCTGGACGATGCTCGCGATGGTCCTGGCGATCATCACGGTCTCCGTCGTCCGGAACCACCGGTTCCTGCAGCGGTACCGCTACATCTTCATGTTCCTGACGATCGCGCTGCTGCTGCTGCCGATGCTGCCGGGCATCGGACTCAACGTGAACGGCGCGCGGGTCTGGATCAAGCTCGGCTCGTTCACCTTCCAGCCGGGCGAGCTCGCCAAGATCACGATGGCGCTGTTCTTCGCCGGCTACCTCGTCACTGCACGGGACTCGCTGTCGATCGTCGGCCGCAAGTTCCTCGGCATGACGTTCCCGCGGGCGCGCGACCTCGGTCCGATCCTCGTGATGTGGGCCGCTGCCATGGGCGTCCTGGTGTTCCAACGCGACCTCGGCACCGCACTGCTCTACTTCGGCCTGTTCCTCGTGATGATCTACGTCGCGACGGCGCGGCTGAGCTGGGTCCTCATCGGGCTGGTGCTGTTCGTCGGCGGCGCGCTCATCGCCCAGTCCGTGCTCGTCTACGTGCACGGCCGGTTCGAGCAGTGGCTCGACCCGTTCAACCAGGAGATCTTCACCAGGCAGACCCAGGGCAGCTACCAGCTCGTGCAGGGCCTGTTCGGCTTCGCGAACGGCGGGATCACGGGCACCGGTCTCGGCCAGGGGCGTCCGTACATCACCCCGGTCGCCAACGCGGACTACATCATCGCGTCCCTGGGTGAGGAACTCGGCCTGATCGGCGTCTTCGCGATCCTCGCCCTGTTCATCATCCTGGCGTCCCGGGGCCTCCGCGTCGGGTTCATGGCGCAGGACGACTTCGGCAAGCTGCTCGGCGTGGGCTTCGGCTTCATCATCGCGCTGCAGGTGTTCGTCGTCGTCGGCGGCATCACCCGGGTCATCCCGGTCACCGGCCTCACGACGCCGTTCATGGCGGCCGGTGGTTCGTCCCTCGTCGCCAACTGGATCATCGCCGCGATGCTGCTGCGCCTGACCGATGCAATCCCCGCCGAACAGCGCGTGCAGCAGGGTGCGATCCCGGCTGCTCGTGGTCGCGGGACGACCAGGAAGGAGCGCAGCCGGTGAACCGACAGCTCCGCGGTGTCTCGACCGTCATCGTGCTCATGTTCGTCGCACTCTTCGTGTCGACGACCTCCATCCAGTTCTTCTCGGCCGACTCCCTCCGCGCGGACTCGCGGAACTCCCGGACGATCCTCGCCAGCTACTCCACGAAGCGCGGCGCGATCCTCGTCAACGGCAGTCCCATCGCCGAGTCGACCCCGGTGGACGACCAGTACCAGTACCAGCGGAAGTACACGAACGGCGACCTGTACTCGGCCGTCACCGGGTACTTCACGATCGGCCAGGGCAACTCCGGCATCGAGGGCGCCGAGAACACCGTGCTCTCCGGCAACTCCGACGCCTCGTTCTTCCAGAACCTCAACGCGATCCTGACCGGCCAGGACGTCCAGGGCGACAACGTCAACCTGACGATCGACCCGGACGTCCAGAAGGCCGCGTACGACGCACTGGGCGACAACACCGGCGCCGTCGTCGCGATCCAGCCGAAGACCGGCAAGATCCTCGCGATGGTGTCGAAGCAGAGCTACGACCCGAACACGCTGACGTCGCACGACACGCAGAACGTCATCGACCAGTACAAGGCGCTTGAGTCGAACGCCGCGAAGCCCCTGCAGAACCGGGCCATCGGCGGCGACCTGTACACGCCCGGGTCGGTCTTCAAGCTCGTCGTGGCGTCCGCGGCGCTCGAGGGCGGCAAGTACAACCTCGACTCCGAGTTCCCGAACCCGTCGCGGCTACAGCTGCCCGGCACGAGCACGTACATCAACAACGCCGAGGGCGGCTCGTGCGGCGGCGGCGACAAGGTCAAGCTGCGCACGGCGATCCAGTACTCGTGCAACATCCCCTTCGCGGAGCTCGGCCAGAAGCTCGGCTACGACGCGATCAAGAGCATGGCGGACAAGTACGGCTTCGGCGACGCGATCGAGGTCCCGATGCGCGCCACCGCCAGCCAGTACCCCGACGTCAGCGACGACACCGCGCAGCTCATGCTGAGCTCGTTCGGCCAGGCCAGCGTCCGCGTGTCCCCGCTGCAGATGGCCATGGTCTCCGCCGGCATCGCGAACGGCGGCAAGGTCATGCAGCCCTCGCTCGTCGACTCGATCACGACGAGCGACCTGAAGACCGTCGAGTCCTTCTCCCCGAAGCAGTACAGCGACCCGCTCTCGGCCTCCGAATCGAGTGACCTCACCGAGGCCATGCAGAGCGTCGTCAGCTCGGGGACCGGCACCAATGCCAAGATCGACGGTGTCGACGTCGCAGGGAAGACGGGCACGGCCGAAGGCGGCACGGGCGATCCCTACACACTCTGGTTCACGGGCTTCGCCCCGGCGAAGGACCCGGAGGTGGCCGTCGCGGTCGTCGTCGGGAACGGCGGCGGACTCGGGCAGTCCGGAGTCGGCAACACGGTCGCGGCCCCGGTCGCGAAGAAAGTCATGGAGGCGGTGCTGAACAAATGAGACCCACCAGCGGACTCACCTTCGGTGGGCGGTACCAACTCTCGTCCCGCGTCGCCATCGGCGGCATGGGAGAGGTGTGGCAGGCCACCGACCTCGTCATCGGCCGGACCGTCGCACTCAAGATCCTCAAGGACGAGTACCTCGGCGACCCGGGCTTCCTCGAGCGCTTCCGCGCCGAGGCCCGTCACGCTGCGCTCGTCAACCACGAGGGCATCGCCAACGTCTTCGACTACGGCGAGGAGGACGGCAGCGCCTACCTCGTGATGGAGCTCGTCCCCGGCGAGGCGCTCTCGACCATGATCGAGCGGGAGCACACGCTGCCGGTCGACAAGGTCCTCGACATCGTCGCGCAGACCGCGAACGCCCTGCAGGCCGCGCACGCCGTCGGCCTCGTGCACCGCGACATCAAGCCGGGCAACCTGCTCATCACGCCGGACGGCCGCGTCAAGATCACCGACTTCGGCATCGCGCGCATCGCCGACCAGGTGCCGCTCACCGCGACCGGACAGGTCATGGGCACCGTCCAGTACCTCTCGCCGGAGCAGGCGAGCGGGCACCCGGCGTCGCCGTCGACCGACATCTACTCGCTCGGCATCGTCGCGTACGAGTGCCTGGCGGGCCGTCGCCCGTTCACGGGCGAGTCGCAAGTCGCGATCGCCATGGCGCACATCAACGAGCAGCCGCCGGCGCTCCCGGGGGACATCCCGGAGCCGGTCTCCGCCCTCGTGATGTCGTGTATCGCCAAGAAGCCGGCCGACCGTCCGGCGACGGCGGCGAACCTGGCCCGTGCGGCGCAGGCGCTCCGCCGTGGGGACGTCGCGGCCGCCACCGTCGCCGTCCCGGCCATCGCCGCCGGCGGCACCGTGGCGTTCAACCCGCCGCAGACGCCGGGGAACGACGCCGCGACGGCGCTCATCGGCACCCAGGCCGGTGCGGTCACGGGCGGTCCGGGCACACCGGGCTCGCCGGTCGACGGCGAGGACGAGGAGCCGAAGAAGAAGCGCGCCTGGATCTGGTGGGTCGTGGGCATCGTCGCGGTGCTCATCATCGCCGGTGTGGGGATCGCCTTCGCGGTGACGAGCAACGGGAACGGCGGCGCCGACCCCTCGCCGTCGCAGTCGTCCGCCAAGCCGACACGCTCCCAGACGCCGACGCCGAGCGCGACCCCGACCGAGACCCGCGTGACCGTGAACTCGGCGGACTTCGTCGGGCTGTCGGTCGCCGACGCGCAGGCCAAGCTCGAGGCGCTGAACCTCACCTCCCGCGTCGAGGACGGCGACCCCGCCCCGAAGCCCGAACAGGCGAACACCGTCCAGTCGATCAGCCCCACCGGCAGCCTGGCGCCCGGCTCGCTCGTCGTGCTGCAGCAGTACACGGCGCAGCCGACGGTCAACCAGCCGAACTCGGCGTCCCCGGGTGCGGTGTCCGCCGACGGCGTGGTGACCTTCAGCTGGGCGGCGGCGACGTGCCCGACCGGGTACACCGTGTCGTCGTACGCGTACACGATCACCGGCGGCAAGGACGCCTCGAGCCAGACCTCGGGCACGCTCGACGCCGACCACCGATCGGTCACCGTGCAGATCGACAAGATCGACACCTCGGCCTCGCTGAGCTACACCGTGACGTGCGGCAACCTCGCGGCGTCGGCGGCGTCCGAGGCCGCGTCGAGCGACGCCTGGCAGGCCACGGACGAGCCGACGACCGACCCGACCGACGGCAACAACCCGAGCGCTGGCCCGCAGGACGGCAACTGACCGACCCCCGGACGGGGGCTCGCGACACCGTTGCGTAACGGTTCGGTCGAGCCCCCCGTCACCAGCGTCTCACCAGCGAAGCCTGCCGTACACTTGCCCGGACGGACATTCGGAGGAGTACGTGCCAGAAGGTGTGACCGCGGGGATCACCCTCCTCGCCAACCGCTACGAGATCGGTGACGTCATCGGTCGGGGCGGCATGGCCACTGTGCATCTGGGCAACGACACCCGGCTCGGACGCAAGGTGGCGGTGAAGCTGCTGAAGCCCAGCCTCGCCAATGACCCGGCGTTCCGCACGCGCTTCCGGCAGGAAGCCCAGGCGGCCGCCCGCATGGCCCACCCCACCATCGTCCGCGTCTACGACGCCGGCGAAGAGACGGTCACCGAGACCTCCGGTGCCGAGGTGCAGGTGCCCTTCATCGTCATGGAGTACGTCGAGGGCCGTCCGCTCTCCGACATCATCGGCGACGGCCCGGTCGCCCCGGACGAAGCCGTGCGCATCACCGAGGGCATCCTCACCGCGCTCGAGTACTCGCACCGTGCCGGCGTCGTGCACCGCGACATCAAGCCCGCGAACGTCATGGTGACGCACTCCGGCCAGGTCAAGGTCATGGACTTCGGCATCGCCCGCGCCATCACCGACACCTCCGCGACGGTCGCCCAGACGACCTCGATCCTCGGTACCGCGTCGTACTTCTCCCCGGAACAGGCCCGCGGCGAGACCGTCGACGCCCGCACCGACGTCTACTCCACCGGTGTCGTGTTCTTCGAGCTGCTCACCGGCCGCCCGCCGTTCCTCGGCGACACCCCCGTCGCCGTCGCGTACCAGCACGTCAGCGAACAGCCCGTCGCGCCGTCGTCCCTCACGCCCGAGGTCTCGCCGGCGCTCGACGCGGTCACGCTGCACGCCCTGGTGAAGGACCGTACGCGCCGCTACCAGAACGCGGCGGAGTTCCGGACGGAACTGCAGCAGGCCGCGGCGGGCAAGGTCCCCGCGTCGACCCGCAAGCTCCAGCAGCAGGCCGCCCACGACGCCTCGACGGTGCTGTTCGGTGTGAACCCCCGGACGACCTCGAACCCCGCGGTGGCCTTCCGCGAGCTCGACGACGACACCGCCGAGCACCGTCCGCAGCGCACCCAGAACCGGCCGCCCGTCGCCTGGATCTGGGTCGGCATCATCCTGACCGCGGCGGTCATCGTGGCGGTCGTGTTCTTCGTGGCGAACCTCGGTCCGGGCAAGCCTCCCGTCACGTCCTCGGTCAGCGTGCCGAACGTCGTCGGTGCGACCTACGACTCCGCGGCCTCCGCGCTCGGCAAGAAGGACCTCGTCCCCGTCAAGGTCGAGGAGAACTCCGACGACGTCGACCGGGGATCGGTCATCCGCACCGAGCCCGGCTCCGGCACGAACGTCGCGCGCAAGCAGAACGTCCGCGTGATCGTCTCGCTCGGTCCCGAACAGGTCGCCGTCCCGGACCTCGCGGGGCAGGCGCAGGACGCGGCGCAGAAGACCCTCGAGCAGGCGGGCTTCGCCGTCGGTGCGATCAACTCCGACTACTCGCCCGACGTGCCCGAGGGGACGGTCATGAGCACCGACCCGGCCGCCACGTCGCAGCACACCAAGGGCACGGTGGTGAACCTGACGGTGTCGAACGGCAAGGTCGAGTTGCCGAACGTCACCCAGCAGCCGTTCTCCACGGCGAACGCGACCCTCGCCCAGCTGGGGCTGAAGGTCACACCGGCGCCGTCGTACTCGTGCATCGGTGGCACCGTGACGCAGCAGAGCGCCCCCGCCGGCGACATCGCGCAGGGCAGCACCGTGACGCTCACGTACTGCGCCGGCTCGGCGCAGCCCTCGCAGCCGCCGGCGACGGATGCACCCGCCGACGGTGGCAAGGACGGCGGCGACGACGGTCAGTGACCTGACCGCGTCCTGACGGATGCTCCGCGGCGGGGGTGCGCCGCGCCTCCTGTCCGGCGCCGTCGGCCTGCCTTCCCGGAGGCGCGGCTCGACCCCGCCACGTCCCGACCGTCCCGCAGGGCGGTCGCGTCAGTGGCGCGCCGCTGTCAGGCCCGGTGGGCCGCGATGAGCGGGTTCAGGCCCGCAGCGCGTTCCGCTGCACCGGCGAGGCCGGTCGTCTCGAGCCAGTTGCCGACCATCCGGTAGCCGCCCTCGGTGAGGACCGACTCCGGGTGGAACTGCACGCCGTACACGGGGTGCTCGCGGTGCTGCACGCCCATGATGACGCCGCCACCGGTCCGGGCCGTCACCGTGAGCTCGTCGGGGACCGTGCCGTCGACGATCGCGAGCGAGTGGTAGCGCGTCGCCGTGAAGGGATGCGGGACGCCGGCGAAGAGGGGGCTGTCGTCGTGGTCGACCTGCGAGGTCTTGCCGTGCATGAGTTCCTCGGCGTGGGTGACCGTCGCACCGAGCGCCTCGGCGATGGCCTGGTGGCCGAGGCACACACCGAGCAGGGGCTTGTCCGCGGCGATGGCGGCGTGCACGGTCTCGACGGAGACGCCGGCGTCCGCGGGCGTCCCGGGGCCGGGAGACAGAAGCACACCGTCGTACTCGGCGATGCGGTCGGCGATCTCGGACGCGGGGAAGGCGTCGTTCCGGACCACGTCGGTCTCCGCCCCGAGCTGCTGCACGTAGCCGTTCAGCGTGTAGACGAAGCTGTCGTAGTTGTCGACGACGAGGATCTTGGTCATGGTCGGTTCACCGTACTCGTGGGGGATGTGTGCGGCGGGCTGAGAGGCTTCCCACACCCGCGGTCACGGTAGGATACCGGCCATGGCCAAGGACAAGGACCGCACCAAGCCCGCCCGGACGACCCGAGCCGACTCGGTCGACACCGCGGGGGACCAGCCGAACCCCGTGTGGTTCAAGCCGGTCATGTTCGGTTTCATGCTCATCGGCCTCGCCTGGGTGATCGTCTTCTACATCTCGAACACAACGCTGCCGGTGCCGTCCCTCGGTTCGTGGAACATCCTCATCGGCTTCGGCATCATGTTCGTCGGCTTCCTGATGACCACGCGCTGGCGGTAGCACCCCGGCCACACACCTCCCGACGCCCGTCGCACCTGCTGGTGCGGCGGGCGTCGTCGTTCGTGCCGTTGTCCACAGTGCACTCGCCCCGCCGTGGCCCTTGTCCCCACCTCCGCGCGCGTTCTCCACAGTTCTCCACACTCTCCACACACCCATCCACACCCCCGTCCCGGAGTTATCCACAGCGGACTCCACAGTGGGGATAATCACATGCGTGTAACTCACCGCGTTCTCCACAGCTGTGGACAACTCAGTCGTGCACGTGTGGAAAAGCCCTCGCGGACGCACGAACGCCCCGCCGCTGAGCGACGGGGCGTCCGGTGGAGCTGGTGTGCGGCTGTCAGCCGATCGTCACCGCGTACCCGACGGCGGTCAGGGCGATGCCCACGACCGCGGCGGCGACGAGCAGTGCGATCTGCAGCGGACGCTGGCGGATGTTGCGGGTCCGTGCGAACACGAACCCGACCACGAAGCCGCCGATGATCCCGCCGACGTGCGCCTGCCACGAGATGTTCGTACCGGGCAGGAACCCCACGACGAGGTTGAGTCCCATGATGACCAGCAGCTGCACGGCGTTGTTGCCGAGACTGCGCTGCAGGACGAAGAACGCCGCGAACAGCCCGAAGATCGCGCCGGACGCTCCGACCACCCACGTGCCGGGGGCCAGGAACGTCACGAGCATCGACCCGAAGATCCCGGTGATGAAGTAGAGCGCCAGGAACCGCCACGCCCCGAGCATGTTCTCGAGCATCCGGCCGAAGATCCACAGCGCCCACATGTTGAACAGGATGTGGAAGAGGCCCGAGTGCACGAAGAGCACCGTCACCGCTCGCCACGGCTGCGAGGGCAGGAGCAGCGAGTTGTAGGCGAACAGGTTCGTGAAGAACCCGCCCGAGACCTGGTCGAGCAACCAGATCGCGACCGAGACGGCGACGATCACGACCGTCGCCTTCTGGTCGAGCATGGCGAAGCGCCGCCGGGCGACCGTCAGCCCGCTGGGGCCTCCGGACGCCCGACGGTTCGCCTGGAACTGCGCACGCTGCTCACGCACGCACTCAGGGCAGTGCACCCCGACCGCCGCCGGCGTCTGGCACTCCGGGCAGATCGTCCGCCCGCAGCGCTGGCAGAGCACGAAGCTCTGCCGGTCCGGATGCCGGTAGCAGGTGTTGTTCGGGTTGTACGCCTGATCGGTCACGTGGTGGCTCAGACGTCCTCGACGTCGATGCTCTGGATGACGACGTCCTCGAGCGGCTTGTCACGGCCGTCGGTCGCCACACCCTCGATCGCGTCGACGACCGCGCGGGACTCGTCGTCCGCGACCTCGCCGAAGATGGTGTGCTTGCCCTGCAGCCACGGCGTCGCCACCGTGGTGATGAAGAACTGCGAGCCGTTGGTGCCGCGGCCGCCCTGGATGCCGGCGTTCGCCATCGCGAAGATGTACGGGTTCTGGAAGGTGAGCTCCGGGTGGATCTCGTCGTCGAAGCGGTAGCCCGGTCCGCCGATGCCCTGACCGAGCGGGTCGCCGCCCTGGATCATGAAGTCCTTGATGATGCGGTGGAAGACGACACCGTCGTACAGCTTGTCGGTCGAGACCTTGCCGGTGCCGGGGTGGGTCCACTCCTGCTTGCCCGTCGCGAGGTCGACGAAGTTCTTGACGGTCTTCGGAGCGTGGTTGCCGAACAGGTTGACGCGGATGTCGCCCTTGTTCGTGTGGATCGTTGCGACAGCGGTGTGCAGAGACATGTTCCGATTCTCGCATGTACTGCTGACGGTCAGACGGATCACACAGGTGAGGCTCCGTGACCTGTCAGGCACTGCGGTGGCAGGATGGGGGTCACGCCGTTCCGATGGAGGTACCAGATGACGACGATCGAGATCCCGCGCAAGCGCCGGAAGCAGATCAAGAAGCTCAAGGGCCAGACCGCCTCGCTCCTCGGCGAGCAGCGCAAGGTCCTCGAGCACGCGAACGCGATCCTTGCGGAGGCGCGGTCCCACGCCGTTGACACCGCTCGCAAGGACATCGCTCCGCGAGTGCAGAACGCGATCGACAACGGCATCCGTCCGGCTGTCGCCACGGGGGTGCACGCTGCCACGAGCGCAGCGCAGAGTGCTTCGCACCGCTTCCAGTCCGAGGTCGTCCCCGGACTCGTCGCGACGGCGGGCTCGGTCCTCAGCGTGGGTGACCTCGCGAAGGACCCCCGCGTCAAGAAGATCGTGAAGAACGCCCAGAAGAAGGGCAAGAAGGCCAAGAAGGCTGCGGAGAAGTACGTGCCGCACCAGAAGAAGGGCATCGGCTTCGGCGGTGTCGCGCTGATCGTGGTCGGAGTCGTCGCCGTGGCGGGTGCCGCCTACGCCGCGTACCAGACGCTCCGCGCGGACGACGACCTGTGGGTCGCCGACGACGCTGACACGGCGGAGAAGCCTGCCGCCTGACCTCCCGGTTCGCACGAAGGGCCCCGGCACGCGCCGGGGCCCTTCGTCGTCCGTGGGCCCGCGGCTCGCGGCGAGCGGGCAGAATACGTCCCACTCACCCCGCCGAAGCGGCAGTTCGTGCCCACTCGGCGCCCGACGCACGGCATGTCGTGCCCGCTCACCGGCCCGGCGCCGGCCCGGCGACGGACGGGAGGCGCGGGTCGGCCCCGCCCCGCGCCTCCCGTCCGCCGTCGCGTTCGGCCCACCCCGCCACGCGGCGAGGTCGCACAACCCACCACGCACGTCCGCCGGGGTCCACCCGGAGCCGTGTCGCGGTCGCACCACGCGCCACTCACGTCCACCGAGGTCCCGCGAACGGCCGCCAAGCCGGCGCGAGATGCCACAATCGGCAATCCTCGAGCCCGAACCGACCGAGCCCGCAAGAACGTCGCGCAACGGAACCGATCGCGGAGCGGCGCGCCGAGGGCGCCGACGAACACGACGACCGAGCGAGGCGAAGCGAGGAACGAGCGGAGCATCGCTCACGCCGAGGGAGTGGAGCCTGGGAGAATCGAACTCCCGACATCCTGCTTGCAAAGCAGGCGCTCTACCAACTGAGCTAAGGCCCCGTGACACCCATCGTACGGAGTGTCGGAGGAAGTGGTGGGGCTACAAGGACTTGAACCTTGGACCTCTTCGTTATCAGCGAAGCGCTCTAACCGCCTGAGCTATAGCCCCTCAGACCGGATGAAAGCCTACCGTACGGATCTCGCAGAACGAAATCGAGGCGGTCGGCCCATCCGGCCCGGGTGTGTCAGTTGTTCGTGAAACCGACGAGCAAGCCGCCGGTGATCCGCACACTGAGGTTGTAGAGGACACTCACGATGGCGCCGAGCACGGTGCCGACGACCACGTTGAGGATGCCCACGACGATGGAGAACCCGAGCACCTGGCCCAGCGAGAACTGGTCCATGATCGAGTAGTTGTTCTGCCCGGTGACGTCCTTCAGCAGGGCGTCGATCTGGGTGAAGACACCGGTCTGGTTCAGGATGACCCACACCAGCGCGGTGGCGACGACGATCACGATCGAGCCGGCCAGGGCGATGAGGAAGCTGAGCTTCACCATCGACCAGAAGTCGACGTACACGAGCCGCAGCCGCACCTGACGGGTGCCGACGGGCCGCTTCGCCTTCTTCTGGAGCTTCTCGGCGACACTACTCATTGCTTGACTGGTCCTCTCCGGCCACGGTGTCCGTGGGCACTGTGTCGGCGGGGTCGGCGGCCGCTTCGTCCGGGCTGACCGTCTCCACCGGGCCCGCAGGCTCGATCTCGGCGTCGTCCTGGTCGTCCAGGTTCCGCTCTGTGTTCCGGGCCACCGCGATGATCCGGTCGTTCTCCGCGAACCTCGCGAAGACCACACCCATCGTGTCGCGACCCTTGGCGGGCACCTCGGCCACGGCAGACCTTACCACCTTGCCCGATTGCAGCACGACGAGCACCTCGTCGTCCTCGCCCACGATGAGAGCACCCACAAGGTCGCCCCGGTCAGCGGCCAGCTTGGCCACCTTGATGCCGAGACCACCACGGCCCTGCACGCGGTACTGGTCGACCGACGTGCGCTTGGCGTAGCCACCCTCGGTCATGACCCACACGTAGCCGTCGTCCGAGACGACCCGGGCTGCGAGCAGCGAGTCGTCGTCGCGGAAGGACATGCCCTTCACGCCGGAGGTCGATCGACCCATCGGGCGCAGGGTGTCGTTCGTCGCGGTGAAGCGCAGCGACATGCCGTGCTTCGACACGAGCAGGAGGTCGTCGTGCTCGTCGACGAGGAGTGCCTGCACCAGGGTGTCGCCGTCGCGCAGGTTGATCGCGATGATGCCACCGGTGCGGTTCGTGTCGTACTCGGTGAGCGGGGTCTTCTTCACGAGACCGTGCGCCGTGGCGAGCACGAGGTACTGCGCCGCCTCGTAGTCGCGGATGTCGAGCACCTGCTGGATCTGCTCGTCCGGCTGCATGGCGAGCAGGTTCGCGACGTGCTGACCCTTGGCGTCGCGGCTGGCCTCCTGCAGCTCGTAGGCCTTGGCGCGGTAGACCCGCCCCTTGTCCGTGAGGAAGAGGAGCCAGTGGTGCGTCGTCGTCACGAAGAAGTGCTCGACGATGTCGTCGGCGCGCAGCTGCGCACCCTTGACCCCGCGGCCGCCGCGGTGCTGCGAGCGGTAGTTGTCGCTGCGCGTCCGCTTGACGTACCCGCCGCGGGTGATGGTGACGACCATCTCCTCTTCGGGGATGAGGTCCTCGATGGACATGTCGCCGTCGAAGCCGAGCAGGATCTCGCTGCGGCGGTCGTCGCCGAACCGCTCGACGATCTCCTCGAGCTCGTCGCCGATGATCGTGCGCTGACGGGTCTCCGATGCCAGGATGTCCTGGAAGTCGGCGATCTTGCGCTCGAGCTCCTCGGCCTCGTCGTGGATCTTCTGCCGCTCGAGGGCGGCGAGACGACGGAGCTGGAGCTCGAGGATCGCGCGCGCCTGGATCTCGTCGACGGACAGCAGGTCCATCAGGCCGGTGCGGGCCTCTTCGACGTCGGGCGACCGGCGGATGAGCGCGATGACCTCGTCGAGGGCGTCGAGCGCGGCCAGGTAGCCACGGAGGATGTGGGCGCGCTTCTCGGCCTCGCGCAGCCGGAACTGGGTACGGCGGACGATGACGTCGATCTGGTGGTCGACCCACGCCGAGATGAACCCGTCGAGCGCGAGGGTGCGGGGCACGCCGTCGACGATCGCGAGCATGTTCGCGCCGAAGTTCTCCTGCAGCTGCGTGTGCTTGTACAGGTTGTTGAGGACGACCTTGGCGACGGCGTCGCGCTTGAGCACGATGACGAGGCGCTGACCGGTACGACCCGAGGTCTCGTCGCGGATGTCCGCGATGCCGGCGAGCTTGCCGTCCTTCACGCCCTCGGCGATGCGGATCGCGAGGTTGTCGGGGTTCACCTGGTACGGGAGCTCGGTGACGACGAGGCAGGTACGACCCTGGATCTCCTCGACGTTGACGACCGCGCGCATCGTGATCGAGCCACGACCGGTGCGGTAGGCGTCCTGGATGCCCTTCGTGCCGAGGATCTGCGCCCCGGTCGGGAAGTCCGGGCCCTTGATCCGCTGCATGAGCGCGCCGAGGAGCTCTTCACGCGTGGCGTCGGGGTGCTCGAGCGCCCACTTGGCGCCCGCAGCGACCTCGCGCAGGTTGTGCGGCGGGATGTTCGTCGCCATGCCGACCGCGATGCCGACGGACCCGTTGACCAGCAGGTTCGGGAAGCGTGCCGGCAGGATCGCGGGCTCCTGCGTGCGACCGTCGTAGTTGTCCTGGAAGTCGACGGTGTCCTCGTCGATGTCCCGGACCATCTCCATGGCGAGCGGCGCCATCTTGGTCTCGGTGTACCGCGGGGCGGCGGCGCCGTCGTTGCCCGGGGAACCGAAGTTGCCCTGGCCGAGCGCGAGCGGGTACCGGAGCGACCACGGCTGCACCAGGCGGACGAGGGCGTCGTAGATCGCGCTGTCGCCGTGCGGGTGGAACTGCCCCATGACGTCGCCGACGACGCGCGAGCACTTCGAGAAGGCCCGGTCGGGACGGTAGCCGCCGTCGAACATCGCGTAGATCACGCGGCGGTGCACCGGCTTCAGTCCGTCACGGACCTCGGGCAGGGCACGACCGACGATGACGCTCATCGCGTAGTCGAGGTACGAGCGCTGCATCTCGAGCTGCAGGTCGACCTGCGAGATGCGGTCACCGGAGACGACGATGTCCCCGCTGTCGCCGTGGACGATCTCGGGCTGCTCGTCGGCGCCGTTCTCGTTGTCGTCAGCCATGTGGCTTCGTTCCCTTTCTGGACAGCCTGGAGGCTGTGGTTCCGTCAGTCGCGCCGGGCGCGACCACAGGTGGTCAGGACTGGTCCGCGCGACTCACGCCGCGCCTCCAGGCCAGGATCAGATGTCCAAGAACCGGACGTCCTTCGCGTTCTGCTGGATGAACTGGCGACGGGACTCGACGTCCTCACCCATCAGCGTCGCGAAGACGCTGTCCACCGCGGCGGCGTCCTCGAGCGTGACCTGCAGGAGCGTCCGGGTGTCCGGGTTCATCGTGGTGTCCCACAGCTCCTTGTAGTCCATCTCGCCGAGACCCTTGTAGCGCTGGATCCCGTTGTCCTTCGGGATGCGCTTGCCGGCGGCGAGGCCGGCCTGCATCAGGGCGTCGCGCTCCCGGTCGCTGAACACGTACTCGTGCGCCGAGTTCGACCACTTCAGGCGGTAGAGCGGCGGCTGCGCGAGGTACACGTAGCCGCGCTCGATGAGCGGCCGCATGTAGCGGAACAGCAGGGTGAGGAGCAGGGTCGTGATGTGCTGACCGTCGACGTCGGCATCGGCCATCAGCACGATCTTGTGGTACCGGGCCTTGTCCGGGTCGAAGTCCTCGCCGATGCCGGCGCCGAACGCCGTGATCATCGACTGGATCTCCTGGTTGGCCAGGGCACGGTCGAGGCGGGCCTTCTCGACGTTGAGGATCTTGCCGCGCAACGGCAGGATCGCCTGCGTCATCGGGTTGCGACCCTGCACGGCGGAACCACCGGCGGAGTCACCCTCGACCATGAAGATCTCGGAGACCGTCGGGTCCTTCGACTGGCAGTCCTTGAGCTTGCCGGGCATGCCGCCCGACTCGAGGAGGCCCTTGCGACGGGTGGTCTCGCGTGCCTTGCGTGCGGCGAGACGGGCCTGGGAGGCCTGGATCGCCTTGCGCACGACGTCGCGGGCCTGCGTCGGGTTGCTCTCGAACCAGTGGGTGAGCTCGGTGCCGACGACGCGCTGGACGAAGCCCTTCGCCTCGGTGTTGCCGAGCTTGGTCTTCGTCTGCCCCTCGAACTGCGGCTCGCCGAGCTTCACGGAGATGACGGCCGTCAGCCCTTCACGGATGTCGTCACCCGTGAGGTTGTCGTCCTTCTCCTTGATGATCTTCGCCTCGCGCGCGTACTTGTTGACCAGGTACGTCAGCGCCGCGCGGAAGCCCTCTTCGTGGGTGCCGCCCTCGTGCGTGTTGATCGTGTTCGCGAAGGTGTGGACGCTCTCCTGGTAGGAGGTGTTCCACTGCATCGCGACCTCGAGCGCGATCTTGCGCTCCGGGTCCTCGGCCTCGAAGCCGATGACGTCCGGGTGCACCAGGTCGGCCTTCTTCTGGGCGTTGAGGTACTCGACGTAGTCGGCGAGCCCGCGCTCGTAGAGGAAGGAGTCGTGCCGTGCCTCTTCACCCTCGGCCGGGGTGCGCTCGTCGGTCAGGGTGATCCGCAGGCCCTTGTTCAGGAAGGCCATCTGCTGGAAGCGCGTGCGCAGGGTCTCGTAGTCGAAGACGACGGTCTCGAAGATGTCGGCGTTCGGCCAGAAGGTGATCGTGGTGCCGTGGCCGTCGTCTTCCTCGTCCTTCGACAGGGGCGCGACCGGGACGCCGTCGGTGTAGCTCTGGCGCCAGACGTGGCCCTGTTGGCGGACCTCGACGTCGAGCTCGGAGCTCAGCGCGTTGACGACCGACGAACCGACGCCGTGCAGACCACCGGACACCGCGTACGCGCCGCCGCCGAACTTGCCGCCGGCGTGCAGGACGGTGAGCACGACCTGGACGGTCGAGACGCCCTCGGCAGCGTGGATCCCGACGGGGATGCCACGGCCGTTGTCGACCACGCGGACGCCGCCGTCTTCGCGGATGGTGACGTTGATCGTGTCGCAGTAGCCCGCGAGTGCTTCGTCGACGGAGTTGTCGACGATCTCCTGCACGAGGTGGTGCAGACCGCGGGGACCGGTCGACCCGATGTACATGCCCGGACGCTTCCGGACGGCTTCGAGTCCCTCGAGCACCTGGATCTGGTCTGCGCCGTACGCTGGATCGCTCTGCGGGGCCGCCTCGCCGGACGAGTTCTGTCGGTCGTCGTCAGATCCGGATGTCATTCGAAGGTGCTCCTGCCTGCGCGCGGAACACCCGCGCACTGCACCTCTCAGTCTACCGCAGGACCCCCTCCTCCGAGGGCGGATTCCGGCCGTGGACGGCCTTTTTTCGTCCTCCCGGACGATTTCGTCGCCCTACCCGTAAGTGTCGCGGGGACCGCGCCCCTGAACCGTCCTGGGACCGCGTTTCCAGGTGGGGGCGTCGGGGCCCGAAACCCGGATCGACTGCACCCCCGCCTCGGGGTGCCGCTCGGCGATGGTCGTCGTGACAGTGCTACGCATCAGTCGGAGCTGGGTCGCCCAGGCCGTCGAGTCGCACCGGATGACGAGTGCACCGTCGTCGATGGTCACGGGTCGGGAGTGCTTCGCGAGTTCCTCGCCCACCACGGCGGGCCAGTCCACGAACAGCTCGGACCGGGCGAGGGGCTCGGTCCAGCCCAGTTCCTGCGCGAGCGAACCGACTACGTCACCGAGTCCGGCGGGCTCGCGACCGCGACCGTAAGGCACGGAATCGGGGTCGAGTCCCTTCATACGGCGCCGGCGCGCGTCGACGCCGCGCTTCGAGGGGTCGCCGAAGACGGCGCGGAGGTGCCGGTAGACCCGCGAGGGCTCGGTGGGTCTCGACGGTTTCGGCATCAGAGGCCCGCTCCGGTCGGGTCGGCTTCCGCCCGGTGGTCGTCCGGTTCTTCGGTCGGACTGGAGGCGCGGCTCGGCTCCGCCTCGTCGGTCACGATCGTGCCCGCTTCGATCCGGACCGTGTGCGCGGCCAGCTGCTCGGGCACGTCACCGAACACCGCCGCGGTGATGAGCACCTGCTCGTAGTCGGCAACCGCCCCGGCCAGGCGTTCCCGGCGCGACTCGTCGAGTTCGGCGAACACGTCGTCGAGGATGATGATCGGATCCCCCAGGCTCGACTCGGCGCGGAGGATCGACGCACTGGCCAGCTGCACGGCGAGCGCGAACGACCACGATTCCCCGTGACTGGCGTAGCCGCGGGCAGGTAACCCGTTCAGCTGGAAGAGGACGTCGTCGCGGTGGGGACCGACGAGCGTCAGGCCGCGGTCGAGCTCGTCGCGTCGACGCCGTTCGAGTGCCGCGCGGAACGCATCGGCAGCCGCGGTGACGGTGACCGGCTCGTCGGGTGTCCCGAGGACGGGATCCGTCGCGGCCGCGTCCTCCGGGTCGCCGCCGCGGACGCTCAGGACTCCGGTGATCGACGCCTCGTGCCGTTCGCCGGCGACGGTCGCGTAGGCCTCGGCCACGAACGGGGCGAGCCGCCGGGTGAGGTGGTCACGGGCGGCGATGATCTCGGCGCCGAACGCCACGAGCCGCTCGTCCCAGACGTCGAGCGTCGCGAGCGAACCCGCCTTCGCACCGGTCGCCCGGGCCGACTTCAACAGGGTGTTCCGCTGCCGGAGCGTCCGGTCGTAGTCGGCGAGGACGCCCTGCATGCGCGGGGCGATCTGCCCGAGGAGTTCGTCGAGCATCCGGCGTCGGCCGGCCGGTTCGCCCCGGACCAGCGCGAGGTCCTCGGGCGCGAAGAGGACGCTCGTGCAGTAGCGCGGGAGCTCGCGGGGCTTGATGGCCGAGCGGTTCACCTGCGCCCGGTTCGAGCCGGTGCGGTTGATCTGGACCTCGGCGAGGATGCTGCGGTCCTCGTGCGCGAGCCGAGCGCGGACGATCGCCGCGTCGCAGCCCTGCCGCACGAGTGCCGCGTCCGTCGGGACCCGGTGCGACCCCAGGGTGGAGAGGTAGCCGATCGCCTCGACGAGGTTGGTCTTGCCCTGTCCGTTCCGGCCGACGAACAGGTTCGGCCCGCGTGCGAGGTCGACCTCGGCCTCCCGGTAGTTCCGGAAGTCCGTGAGTTGCAGGTGGTCGACGTGCACGCGGGCCGTGGCCGGGTTGCCCCGGTTGGACTACGCCTTCTTGACGGCGTGGCCGCCGAACTGGTTGCGGAGCGCCGCGACGGCCTTCATCGTCGGGGACTCGCTGCCCTGACGCGAGACGAAGCGGGCGAACATCGCCGCGGAGAGCGCGGGCATCGGCACCGCGAGCTCGATCGCCTCTTCGAGGGTCCAGCGACCCTCGCCCGAGTCGTCGACGTAGCCCTCGAGCTCGTCGAGCTTCGGGTCCTCGTTGATCGCGAGGACGAGGAGGTCGAGCAGCCAGGAGCGGACGACCGTGCCGCGCTGCCATCCGGCGAAGACCGCCGGGACGTCGTGGACGATGTCCTTCGCCTCGAGGAGCTCGTAGCCCTCGCCGTAGGCCTGCATGATCGCGTACTCGATGCCGTTGTGGACCATCTTCGCGTAGTGGCCCGCGCCGACGCCGCCGGCGTGCGAGAAGCCCTCTTCGCGCGGGCCCTCGGGACGGAGCGCGTCGAAGACCGGCATGGCGAACTCGACGTCCTCGGGGGCGCCGCCCACCATGAGGCCGTAGCCGTTCTCCTTGCCCCAGACACCGCCGGAGACGCCGGCGTCCATGTAGCGGATGCCCTTCGCGTCGAGCTGCTTGGCGTGCACCTCGTCGTCGAGCCACTTCGAGTTGCCGCCGTCGATCACGAGGTCGCCCTCGCTCAGGACGTTCGACAGGTCGGTGATCACGTCGTCGGTGATCTTGCCGTGCGGGACCATGACCCACACGAGCTTCTTGCCCTCGGGGAGCGCTGCGGCGAGTGCGCCGAGGTCGGCGACGTCCGAGACGGCGGGGTTCGCGTCGTAGCCGGTGACCTCGATGCCTGCGTTGCGGAGACGGGCACGCATGTTGTTGCCCATGCGACCGAGGCCGACAAGACCGATGTGCATGATTTCCTCTTCTGTTCGTCGTCGCGCTGATGCAGGGATGGCGCGTCAGCGCAGTGTTTGGCTGTTGCGCTTACCGCAGCAGGAGATTGGGCTGCAGCAGGTACCGGTATCCGTCCGCGGCCGGGGCCTCTTGCGAGGTCTGCCCGGTGATGAGCACCGGGCCCGGCTTGTTGGGGTTCTCCGTCTTGGTGAAGGAGATCCGGACGAACTCGGAGTGCACCGCGTTCAACCCGTCCAGGAGGAAGGCGGGCTTCAGCGAGACCACCGTTTCCTCACCGGTCAGCAACGCACTGATCGACTCTGACGCCTGCGCTTGTTCGGAACCGATCGCTTCGAGCGTGAGCCCGTCGACCGTGAAGGAGAACCGGAGGGCGGCTTCGCGCTCCAGGACGAGGGAGACCCGTCGGACCGCCTCGACCAGTTCCGCGGTGTTGATCACCGCGTGGTCCTGGACGGTCTCGGGGAAGAGCCGGCGGACCGGCGGGTAGTTGCCCTTGATGAGCAGCGAGGTGACGGTCTTGTCGTCCGCGTGGAACGCGATGAGCTCGCGGTCGGACGAGCCGCTGATCGACACCGAGACGGTGGACGCCGAGCCGAACGTGCGGCCCACCTCTTGCAGGGTGCGGGCCGGGACGAGCGCGTGCAGCGGGTCCGACCCGACGCGGCCGGAGTCCCACGCGATGGTGCGGACGGCGACGCGGTAGCGGTCCGTCGCGATCAGCGAGAGGTCGTTGTCACCGACCTCGAGCTGGACGCCGGTGATCACGGGGGTGACGTCGTCGCGGCTGGCGGCGACGGCGACCTGGGACACGGCTTCGGAGAAGGCGTCGCCGGGGATGACGCCGGTCTGCTCGCCGATCTCGGGGAGCGTCGGGTACTCCTCGACCGGCATGGACAGCAGCGTGAAGTGCGCCGAACCGCAGGTGACCGAGATCTTGGAGTCCTCGGTGGTGAAGGTGACCGGGGCGTTCGGCAGGCGGCTCGCGATGTCGTTGAGGAGCCGGCCGGAGACGAGCACCGTGCCGGGGTCGTCGATCTGCGCGGCGATGGACGTCTGCGCCGAGACCTCGTAGTCGAACGACGAGAGCGTGAGTCGATCGCCGTCGGCGTGGATGAGGACGCCCGAGAGGATCGGGAGGGTCGTGCGCTGTGGGAGGAGCTTCACCGCGAAGGAGACGGCTTCGGAGAAGACGTCCCGGTTGACCTCGAACTTCACAGCTGGAACCCCTGTCGATCGGTTGGACTGTCCGGCCGCCCCATTGTGGCACAGCCCGGCGAGGCCCGGATTTCTTGTCATCCCGCCGTCCACAAGGTTGGCCCGCTGAGATCAATCGTTAACCAGGAGTAATGGTGTTAACGCCTGTGCACACTGTGGATAACCCTGTTAACACCGCTTGTCCACAGGGAACTACACACGTGTGAGTTGTGAGTGGTGTGTGGGCGGCGTCTGGATGAATGAATCTCATCTATCCACTTCCATCCCCAGTCTCCACAGGTGGCCCCTCCGCTGTGAACAACCGACCGGCGTGTCCTCCACAGTTATCCACAGGCTTTCCACACTGTGTGAAGTCCGGCGCATGGAACCGTCTCAGATGGTGGATGCGCGCGGAAGCAGGCCGATCTGACGGTCGTCAGCCGCGCCTCCAGGGCCGTACCAGATGTGCGCAGCGCGACGCAACGCGACGTGCGTCAGCGGTAGCGGCGGTCCTGCTTGATGCGGCTGGTCAGCTCCGTGACCTGGTTGTAGATCGAGCGACGCTCCTTCATGAGCTCCGCGATCTTCTTGTTGGCGTACATCACCGTGGTGTGGTCCCGGTTGCCGAAGAGCTGTCCGATCTTCGGCAGCGACAGGCTCGTCATCTCACGGCAGAGGTACATCGCGATCTGCCGTGCCGTGGCGATCGCCTGCGAGCGGGAGGACCCGTAGAGGTCGTCGACGGAGAGCTTGAAGTACTCCGCGGTGTGGTTGATGATGTCCGTCGGCGCGATCACGTTGTCGTCGTCGAGCGTGATGAGGTCCTTGAGGACCGTCTGCACCAGGGCCATGTCGACGGCCGTCCGGTTGAGGCTCGCGAACGCCGTGACCCGGATCAGGGTGCCCTCGAGTTCGCGGATGTTGCTCGACACCTTCGAGGCGATGAACTCGAGGATGTCGTCGGGCACCTGCAGGTGGTCGGACTGCGCCTTCTTGCGGAGGATCGCGATGCGGGTCTCGAGGTCGGGCGCCTGGACGTCGGTGATGAGGCCCCACTCGAAGCGGGAGCGCATCCGGTCCTCGAACCCGGTCAGGTGCTTCGGCGCGACGTCCGACGTGATGACGACCTGCTTGTTGTGGTCGTGCAGCGTGTTGAAGGTGTGGAAGAACGCCTCTTGCGTGGAGTCCTTGCCCTGCAGGAACTGGATGTCGTCGATCAGCAGGATGTCGATGTCGCGGTACCGCTGCTGGAACTGGTTCGACCGGTTGTTCGCGATCGAGTTGATGAAGTCGTTCGTGAACTCCTCGCTGGACACGTAGCGCACCCGGATCCCCGGGTAGAGGCTCTCGGCGTAGTGGCCGATCGCGTGCAGGAGGTGGGTCTTGCCGAGACCCGAGTCGCCGTAGATGAAGAGCGGGTTGTAGGCCTTCGCCGGCGCCTCGGCCACCGCGACCGCCGCCGCGTGGGCGAAGCGGTTCGACGAGCCGATGACGAAGTTGTCGAAGTTGTACTTGGGGTTGAGCCGGGACTCGGGGCGACCGCTGGTCCCCGGGGAGTCGATCTGGCTCGGGACGAACGGCGCCTCGATGTACTGGCGGGGGGCCGCACTCTGCTCGACGGCTTCCTGCACCGGCTCGGCGTAATCGGGGACGTTGCTCGTGACCTGCGTGTCGACCCGCGGCTCGGACGCCATGTCCGGGTTCACCGTGATGGCGAAGTTCGCGACCGTGTCGTCACCGATGCGGGAGACGGCCTCGGTGATCGGGATGCGGATCCGCTGCTCGAGCATGCCGCGGGTGAGGTCGTTCGGCACCTCGAGGTAGAGGGTGCCGGCGAGCACGCCCTTCGGCTCGACCAGGTTGAGGAAGCCGTGGAGCTGCGGGGTGATGCGGTCGTCCTCCGAGAGGAGTCCGAGGACGGATGACCAGAGGTCCTCGACGGGGTCGGCCGGCATCGTCATGTCGCGCTCGTCTCCTGATGTCGTGTCGTGCTCGTCGCTGGTGCTCGTCTGCACTGGGTGTCCACCGCCGCCGGACGGACCGGCGCAGCGTCGACCGCCGGAACGTTCCTGGCGAGTCGTCGTGAGTCCGGGTGGCATCGTCGACGGCCCGGACGCGTGTCGTCCCGCATGGTGGTCCACAGGGTTGTCCACAGTCTTGTCCACGACCGGCGCGAGCCGTACGACGAGGGGAATCCCCCGTCGTACCGGGCCGCTGGCCGGTCGATCACCCCACTGTAAAGGACTCGAGCGCGTCGTACCGAACGCACGTTTTCCCCAATGTGGATAATGAACGTGCGCACTGCTCCCGCGGTCGGGTCGACGACGGCGTTTGACCTGCTCGCCCCTGTCACGTACCGTTAACCAGTTGACTGCGGCCGTTCGGTCGCGCCCATCTGCGTCGTTCGGCACCGAGCGACTACACATACGTGACGGCTCGCCGCGAGCAGCCGTGTGGAGAACATCATGAGCAAGCGCACCTTCCAGCCGAACAACCGCCGCCGCGCCAAGAAGCACGGCTTCCGCGCCCGCATGCGCACCCGTGCCGGCCGCGCCATCCTGGCCGCACGTCGCGCCAAGGGCCGCACCGAGCTCAGCGCCTGATCAGGCTCCCCGCCTGATCTCGTCCTCCGGTACCGACTCGTGTTGGCCCGCGCCAACCGGATCGTCCGAGGTGACGACTACCGGTCCGTCGTGCGTCGTGGTCGCAGAAGCGCCACGGCGCACGCCGTCGTATCGGTGGTCCGTCGCACCTCGGGCGACCCGTCGAGCGGTACCGGTCCGACACGGTTCGGGTTCATCGTCGCGAAGACGGTGGGCAACGCCGTGACCCGGAACCTGGTCAGGCGTCGCCTCAAGGCGATCGCGCACGGGCTGCTCGCCGACATCCCCGTCGGCTACGACGTGGTGGTCCGCGCACTGCCAGCCGCTGCGCAGGCCGGATGGCCTACCCTGCTCGAAGACGTCTCGCGCTCCTGTGCGCGTGGTGTGGAGAAGGCAGCATGAACCGCAACCTGTGGACCCGGCTCGCCTGGGCCGTCGCGTTGCTCCCGCGCAACGTGTGCGTCATCGTGCTGCGCGCCTACCGTGCCGTGATCTCACCGCTCTACGGCAACGTCTGTCGGTACCACCCCTCGTGCTCCCGGTACGCGCTCGAGGCGATCCAGCAGTACGGCGTCGTCCGCGGATCCGCCATGGGTGCATGGCGCATCGCACGGTGCAACCCCTGGGCAGCCGGGGGCATCGACGACGTCCGTGCACGGCGTCGCCCCTACGACGTCAACCGGTTCGGGTTCGTGCTCGCACCGACCCAGCCGCAGCCGCAGCCCACGGGTGGTTCCACCCTGCCGGTCCTGCTCCCCCAGCGCACTCGAAAGGCGTGACAGTCCCCATGGACCTCGGATTCATCGGAACGATCCTCTGGCCGCTCAAGTGGGTGGTCTCGGCCATCCTCGTGGGCTTCCACTGGATCTTCGAGAGCATCGGCATGGACCCCGGAGCCGGCATCACCTGGGTGCTCTCCATCATCTTCCTGACCTTCGTGGTGCGCGCCGCGCTCATCCCGATCTTCGTGCGCCAGATCAAGTCGCAGCGCCGCATGCTCGAGGTGGCGCCGCAGCTCAAGAAGATCCAAGAGAAGTACAAGGGCAAGAAGGACCAGTTCTCGCGTGAGGCCATGAGCCGCGAGACCATGGCGCTGTACAAGGAGACCGGGACGAACCCGCTGAGCTCCTGCCTGCCGCTGCTGATCCAGATGCCGATCTTCTTCTCGCTGTACTCGGTGCTGCACGAGGCGCAGATCAACAAGACGGGCATCGGCCTGCTCACGAACGACCTCGCCGCGTCGTTCGGCAACGCATCGCTCTTCGGCGCTCCCCTGCACGAGACGTTCACGAACGCCTCCGGCTGGGAGGTCCGGGTCATCGCCGGCGTCATGATCGTCGTGATGACCGCCTCGCAGTTCATCACCCAGCTGCAGCTCGTCGCGAAGAACATGTCGCCGGAGACCAAGGAGTCTCCGATGTACCGCCAGCAGAAGATGATGCTGTACATCCTCCCGCTGGTCTTCGTCATCTCCGGTCTGTCGTTCCCCCTCGGCGTCATGTTCTACTGGCTCGCCTCGAACGTCTGGACGATGGCGCAGCAGTACTTCGTCATCCGCAGCATGCCGACCCCCGGTTCCGAGGCCGCCCTCGCTCGTGAGGCACGTCTCGCGAAGAAGGCGCAGCGTCGCGGTGCCGCCACCCCGGTCCTCGCCGAGGCCGGCGCCGGTGCCGGTGCCGCCGAGATCGAGGCCGTCCGTGTGACGACCCAGCGGCAGCAGCCGGTCGGCAAGAACCGTGCCAAGAAGAACGGGAAGAAGTAAGTGACCGAGCAGGACACCGCGGACGCCGTGGACACCACCGTCGACACCTCGACCGCGACCGTCGACGACGACGCCCGCGACGAAGCCGACATCGCGGCGGACTACATCGAGGAACTCCTCGACATCTGCGACCTCGACGGTGACATCGAGATCGAGGAGCGTGCGGGCCGCGTGTACCTGTCCGTCACGGACGAGGGCGACGCGCTCCGCGTGCTGTCGAAGCCGGACACCGTCTCGGCCCTGCAGGAGCTCACGCGCATCGCCGTCCAGGCCGAGACCGGCGAGTTCAGCAGGCTGATCCTCGACGTCGGCGGCTCGCGCGATGCTCGTGCGTCCGAACTGCAGCGCCTCGTCGACACCGCAATCGAGCGCATCGAGGCGGGTTCGACCACGGCTGCACTGCCCGCGATGTCGTCGTACGAGCGCAAGCTGGTCCACGACCTGGTTGCCGAGAAGGGGTTCCACTCGGAGTCCGAGGGTGAGGGTCGGGACCGCCACACGGTCGTCACCCGATGACCGAGACCGCACCTCCCGTCCTCGAGACGGAGCCGGCGGCTGCTGCGACGCTCTTCGGCGATCGTCTCGACCTGGCGCGTTCCTTCACGAACGAGCTTGCTCGACGCGGTGAGGAGCTCGGCCTGATCGGCCCGCTCGAGCTGCCGCGCTTGTGGACGCGACATATCCTCAACTCTGCGGTGCTCGCTCCACTCCTGGAGGAACGGGGCCGGGTCGCCGACGTCGGTTCCGGTGCTGGACTCCCCGGCTTGGTGCTCGCGATCGCCCGGCCGGACGTGCACCTCACGCTCATCGAACCGATGGAACGGCGAGTGGACTGGCTGACGTCAGAGGCCTCGCGCCTCGGCCTCGACAACGTCGAGGTCGTCCGTGCCCGTGCTGAGGACGTCGCCGACGACATCGTGGTCGACCAGGTGACCGCGCGGGCCGTCAGCGCGTTGTCGAAGTTGATCCCGCTGACCGTGCCCTTGGTTCGTTCCGGTGGCCAGCTCATCCTCATGAAGGGCGCCCGCGTCGAGGACGAGATGGAGAAGGCCCGCAAGGTCATCCTCCGGAAGCGTCTCGCCGATGTCGAGGTGCTGGAGCTCGGAGTCGGTGTGGTCGAGGAGACCACGCGCGTCTTCCGGGCTACAGTTGACTGACGCTGCGGCTCGGGCCGGTTCGACCGGCCACCAGTGGCTCCGCGTTCCACGTGAAACACCGAACCGGGGAAGAGGCACTCGTTGAGTTCATCGACCGATTACGACGCGTCGACACCGCTCGCCCGTGAGATCGCTGATCTGAACCGTCGTCGCCGTGCGATCGCGACGCAGCAGTTCCCGCTGCCGCCGAAGACGCGCGTCTTCACGGTGTCGAACCAGAAGGGTGGCGTCGGCAAGACCACCACCACGGTCAACCTCGCCGCTGCGTTGGCGCACGGCGGAGCGCGCGTGCTGGTGATCGACCTCGACCCGCAGGGCAACGCCTCCACGGCGCTCGGTGTCAACCACCAGGCCGAGGTCCCGAGCATCTACGACGTGATCGTCGACGAGGCACCGATCGCGGACACGGTCCAGCGCTCCCCCGAGTCGGACACACTCTGGTGCGTACCGGCCACGATCCACCTCGCCGGCGCCGAGATCGAACTGGTGTCGCTCGTCGCTCGCGAACAGCGCCTGCGGACCGCGTTGGACCAGTACCTCGAGTCGCTGGACGAGCCGTACCACTACGTCTTCATCGACTGCCCGCCGTCGCTCGGACTGCTCACGATCAACGCCTTCGTCGCAGCGCGCGAAGTCCTGATCCCGATCCAGTGCGAGTACTACGCGCTTGAGGGCTTGAGTCAGCTGCTCCGGAACATCGAGCTCATCGAGCGGCACCTGAACCCGAACCTCGCCGTGTCGACCATCCTCTTGACGATGTACGACAGCCGGACGAACCTCTCCAACCAGGTCGCAGCAGACGTGCGGGAGCACTTCGGCGAACAGGTGCTCGAGGCCGTGATCCCCCGATCCGTCCGCGTCAGCGAAGCCCCGAGCTACGGGCAGAGCGTCGTTGCGTACGACGTCAACTCAACCGGCTCGCTCTCCTACCTGGAGGCGGCAGCCGAGATCGCAGCACGAGGAGCGCAGCACTGATGGCACCGAAGCGAACTGGACTCGGACGGGGCATCGGAGCCCTCATCCCGACGGCGTCGGAGCAGCAGGACCGTCCTGTCGACGTGTTCTTCCCGACCGGTGGATCGCCGGCGTCCGCGCCGCTCGTCGACGGTGCGACCGCGGAGGAGCTCGTCGCGGTTCCGGGCGCGCGTCTGGCGAACCTGAACCCCCTCGACGTCGTGCCGAACGCGCAGCAGCCGCGCAAGGAGTTCCGCGAAGAGGAACTGCAGGAACTCGTCCACTCGATCCGCGAGATCGGTGTCCTGCAGCCGATCGTCGTTCGCCCGATTGCCGGCGCCGCTGGGACCGAACCGCAGTACGAGCTGATCATGGGCGAGCGCCGACTCCGCGCCACCAAGGAGCTCGGGCTGAGTACCATCCCCGCCATCGTCAAGGACACTCCCGACGATGCGATGCTCCGCGATGCGCTGCTCGAGAACCTCCACCGTGCGAACCTCAATCCGCTCGAAGAGGCGTCGGCGTACCAGCAGCTCCTTGCGGACTTCGGGATCACGCAGGAGCAGCTCGCCCAGCGGATCGGCCGTTCGCGTCCGCAGATCACCAACACGATCCGACTGCTGCGCCTCCCCTCCCCCGTTCAGCGGCGTGTGGCAGCGGGCGTGCTCTCGGCTGGACACGCGCGTGCCATCCTCGCTGCGCCGGACGCCGAGGCCATGGAGTACCTCGCCGAGAAGATCGTCAATGAGGACCTGTCCGTCCGGGCGGCCGAGTCGATCGCGCAGCAGCTCGCGGCGAAGACGCCGGTGAAGCCCAAGGCGGAGCCGTCCAAGCGGCAGGTGCACTTCAACGACCTGGCGGAGCGCCTCGGGGATCGCTTGAACACGCGGGTCAAGATCGCTGTCGGGGCGCGGAAGAGCTCGGTGACGATCGACTTCGCGAACGGGGATGACCTCAACCGGATCCTCGGGGAGCTCGGTATCGAGGACGTCGCGGGCTGACGTTCGGCCGTCTTCTGCCGCGGAGGTCACTGTACGGCGCTGTACGGCCGCCTGCCGGCTCGACGGCGTCGTCGGGTCCGTGGGTCTGACGGCGGGTCTACTGGGCCCTGAGTGAGCCTGCTGTGGCCTCTCGGGTACCCCGTTGTTCGGGGCCTGATCGTGCAGGCAGCGTTTCACGTGGAACATCGAGTCGAAGCGCCGAGGGTGGTTCGTGTGGGCCAGCAGACGCCGTTCTGTCCGATCGTGGCGCCGTGCTCGGGCCCACGGAGCCGTCAGACCGAGCGATCTCGCCCCTGCACCGAGCGGCCAGGAGCGGCCAGGCGTCGATACCAGTGGCTCGCGTGTCCCCGTCGCGGCGGTCATCCGGGCCAGGCACTCGCGGTGGGGCTGTGGAGCGGCTGCCGCGCGTCTCGAATCCGACCTCGAGCCGAGCTGCACGTTCGCACGCGTATGGGTGGCGGAACATGAGGCGGGATGTCGGATGACACGCACGATGCGAGGCGTAGTTGGTCCCCGGGGTTCCTTCTCGGCATTGGCGCGATCCGTGATGGGCGGGGCGCTCGGGCCGGGCCGCTCCCCCGTTGGGGGATGAGCTGCGAACGATCTTCTCGGCGGTTGGCACGGAGCCCTCGGTCTGCGAGCCGCTGCGAAGGGCTCCTGTTCGAGTGCGATGAGACGGGTGCGGGCCACCCGAGGGCACCGTCTCCATCCTGCGTCACGGCCGCGCGCAGGGATTCCGCGCTCGTCCCGGCATGCATGGAAGTGAGGGCTGTGGCTCCGGGCCGGATCGCTCTGTGTGCGGCCCTCCGGCGGCGAGTGTGGATCGCGGAGAGGTCGAGACCGGCGTCTTGCGCGCGGGCTTGGGCGAATGTTCCACGTGGAACGGGTGGATCAGGCCGGAGGCTTCACGTGGAACACGGCACGAAGCTTCCACAGCCCGACGGCAGCGAACACCGGCTTCAGCAGGCTCATCTCTCCGAACCGATAGTCATCGGCAGCCACGAGCCGCCCGGCAAGCTCCGGTCGCTGACGCCCGAGGTAGACACGCGCCTTCTCAGCGTGCAGTCCGTTCGATGCGAAGGCGACCCAGTCAGCGGCCTCGATCCACGGCAGCGCATTGCGCACGTTCTCCCACGTCGAACGACTCTCCGACTCGATCGATACCGGGCCATCCCACCCGATGCAGTTCTCGATGTAGTCGCGGAGGAGCACGGCCTCCGCGACCGTCCCAAGCACCGCTCCCCCACTGCAGAGGATCTGAGCGGAAGCGCCGGCAGCGCGAGCCGAGCGTGCTGTGCGGACAGTGATCCGGGCCCGCCATCGATTCACGACGTTGATGCGACGGCTGCGATTGCCGAACCCCAGGACGACGACGAGCCCAGTGGAGCCCTTCGTTGGTCGTGGAAGCCGTCCTGCCCGACGAGCGGCCCGCCAGTGCACGGCTTCGCCCACGGCCAGTGTCCCGAGGCCCACGGCCGCCAGGACGGCGGCGAGGGATGTTCCACGTGGAACGTGTCGGCATCCCACGATCGCAGCGTCAGGCCCGGTGGTCGCGGATCGCCTGCTCCGCGAGCTCGGCGTAGGTCCATCCCAGGTCGAAGCCCGACGCGGAGAGGGCCTGCGGCACGAGAGAGGTCTCGGTGAGCCCGGGGAGAACGTTCGCCTCGAGGAACCAGGGCGTCCCAGCGGCGTCGACGATGAGGTCAACGCGCGAGATGTGTCGCAGACCGAGGGCCTCGTGGGCTGCCACGGCGGCGGCGGACGCAGCAGCCGCGAACTCCTCGGACAGGCGGGCCGGCGTGTAGAAGGTGGTCTCGCCGGCGTTGTACCGAGCCTCGAACCCGTAGATGCCGCTGCGCGGGACGATCTCGACGGCGGAGAGCGCCACCGGACCGTCGCCGGTGTCGATGATGCCGACCGCGACCTCGGTCCCACGGATGAGCTGCTCGACCACGACGTCGTCGCAGTACGTGTACGCGGTGACCATCGCGCGCGGCAGGTCGTTCACGTCGTCGACGAGGGTGACGCCCTGGGCGCTGCCGCCTCGGGCCGGCTTGACGGCGAGTGGGACCGGGTGCTCGACAGCGATGCTCTCGAGGACGCCGACCGCGCCGAGCTCCCGGAAGACGTCGTGCGAGAGCGTGACCGAGCGCGGGGTCCGGACGCCCGCCCGCGCGACCAGCGCCGAAGCGGTGGGCTTGTCCCATGCCAGCCGGGCCGACGTCGAACGTGAGCCGACGAACGGGATGTCCAGCGCCTCCAGGATGCCCCGCAGGGCGCCGTCCTCACCGGAGGCGCCGTGCAGAGCTGGCCACACGACGTCCGGGCGGCTCTCCCGCAGGGTCGGGAGCAACGATGCGTCTGCGTCGCGGAGGTCCACCTGCCAGCCGTACCCGGTCAGCGAGTCGGCCACACGGCGACCGGACCGCAGGGAGACGTCACGCTCGTGCGAGATCCCTCCCGCGACGACGACGACGTGACGGCGGGTGAGCTCGGCCATGCGGTTGGACCTCCGGTACTGCGGGTGGGACGGTGAAAAGTGCTGATCAGGAGATGTTCGGCGGCGGAGCGCTGACGGACGATGCGGGTCGGACGACCGCGTTGGGCCGCGTCGCGGACCCGAAGGTCTCGACCAGCTCGAGCTCGTCGTTGACGACGTTCGCGAGCCGCTTCACGCCGACGCGGATCTGCTCCGGCGTCGGGTAGCAGAACGACAGCCGGATGTGACCGCCGCCGCGTCCGTCGGCGTAGAAGGCCGTCCCCGGGGTGTACGCGACGAGCTCCTTCACCGCCCGCGGCAGCATCCCCTTCGAGTCGAGGGACTCGGGCAGGGTCAGCCAGACGAAGAACCCACCGTTCGGCTTCGTCCAGGACAGGTCCGGCAGGAACTCCCCCAGCGCGGACAGCATGGCGTCACGACGCTCGGCGTAGAGGCCCCGGAAGGTGTCGACCTGACCCTTCCAGTCCGCGGCGTCGAGGTAGGCGTTCACGACGTACTGGCCGAAGGAGTTCGGCGCGAGGACGGCCGACTCGTTGGCGAGGACGAGCTTCTCGCGGATGGCGTGGGGTGCGAGGGCCCAGCCGACGCGGAAGCCCGGCGCGAGTGTCTTGGAGAACGAGCCGAGGTAGACCACGCCCTCTTCGTCGATCGATCGGATCGCCTGCGGCGCCGGCTCGTCGAACCAGAGGAGGCCGTACGGGTTGTCCTCGAGCACGAGGATGTTGTTCGACCGGCAGATGTCGAGGATCTCGATGCGACGCTCGCGGCTGAGGGTCACACCGGCGGGGTTGTGGAAGTTCGGGATCGTGTAGAGGAACTTGATCCGCTTGCCCTGGGTCCGCAGGTTCGCGATCGCTTCGCGCAGCGCTTCGGGGACGAGACCGTTCTCGTCGGTGGTGACGTGCACGGTCTCGGCCTGGTACGACCGGAAGACCCCGATCGCGCCGACGTAGGACGGCGACTCGGCGAGCACCACGTCACCCGGGTCGATGAAGAGTCGGGTGACGAGGTCCAGCGCGTGCTGCGACCCGGTGGTGACGACGACGTCCTCGGCGCTGGCACGGATGCCCTCGAGGCTCATCACGTCGACGATGTGCTCGCGCAGGGACCGCAGGCCCTGTCCCCCGCCGTACTGGAGCGCCATGGCGGCGTCCTCGGCCATCACACGGTCGAGGGAGCCCGTGACGAGCTCACGCGGCAGCGCGGAGACGTACGGCATGCCGCCGGCGAGCGAGACCACCTCGGGCCGCGACGCGACGGCGAACAGGGCTCGGACCTCGGAGGCGCTCAGCCCGGCGGTGCGCTGGGCGTAGGAGTCGTACCAGGGGTCGAGGCTGTTGCCGTTCGTCATCTTGGCTCCGTTCCAGCGGGACCTGCCCGCCACTCACATTCCCGCCACACTACGACATCGACCCCGGAAACCCGGGCCCCGCGACGGGGCCGATCCTGAACCAGTGGCCCGGGAACGCGAGCGGCCCCGCACCCGGTGGGGTGCGGGGCCGCTCGGTGGGGCAGGTGCCTACGCGAGGAACTCTGCGAGGTCGGCCTCGAGTGCCGGCTTCGGCTTCGCGCCGATGACGGTCTTGACGACCTCGCCGCCCTTGAAGACCTTCATCGCCGGGATCGAGGTGATCTGGTAGTTCATGGCCGACTGGGGGTTGTCGTCCACGTTGAGCTTCACGATCTCGATCTTGCCGGCGTGCTCTTCGGCGATCTGGTCGAGGATCGGCGAGACCGCGCGACACGGGCCGCACCACTCGGCCCAGAAGTCGACGAGGATCGTCTTGTCGGACTTGAGGACCTCGTCCGAGAAGGTGGCGTCGGTGACTGCCTTGGCGTTGGACATGTGTGCTCCTTCGAGAAGTCGATCAGTGGGTGCAACGCCCGGGGCGCTGCGGTATTCCGTGGATCAGGCGTGGGCGGCTTCGACGTCGACCGTGACGGGCGACTCCGGGGTCACGCCCTCGGCGGGGCCGGTCAGCGCGTCGTCGAGTTCGGCGAGGTACTTCTCCGCGTCGAGCGCCGCGACGGTGCCGGAGCCGGCAGCCGTGATGGCCTGGCGGTAGGTCGGGTCGATGACGTCACCGGCTGCGAACACGCCGGGCAGGTTCGTCTTCGAGGAGCGACCCTGGACCGCGATCGTGCCCTCGGGGGCGATGTCGATCTGCCCGTGGATCAGGTGCGTGCGCGGGTCGTTGCCGATCGCGATGAAGAGGCCGTCGAGGGCCAGCTCGCTCTCGGTGCCGTCCACCGTGTCGCGCAGCGTGACGCCGGTCACCGCGGAGTCACCCGTGATGCCGGTGACCTCCTTGTTCCACGCGAACTCGATCTTCGGGTCGTTCATCGCCCGGTCCTGCATGATCTTCGACGCGCGCAGGGTGTCCTTGCGGTGGATGACCGTCACCTTGTCGGCGAAGCGGGTGAGGAACGTCGCCTCTTCCATCGCGGAGTCGCCACCCCCGACGACGGCGATGTTCTTCTGGCGGAAGAAGAAGCCGTCGCAGGTCGCGCACCAGCTGACGCCGTGGCCGGACAGTCGCTCTTCGTCGGCGAGGCCGAGGTGGCGGTACGCCGAACCGGTCGCGTAGATGACCGCGAGGGCCTCGTATGTCTCCCCGGAGCCGACCGTGACCTTCTTGACGTCACCGGTGAGGTCGACCGACACGGCGTCGTCGTACAGGACCTCGGCACCGAACTTCTCGGCCTGTTCCTGCATCTTGATCATGAGGTCCGGGCCCTGGATCCCCTCGGGGAAGCCCGGGAAGTTCTCGACCTCGGTCGTCTTCGTGAGCTCGCCGCCGGTCTCGACGCTGGAGGCGACGATCAGGGGCTTGAGCTCCGCGCGTGCCGCGTAGATGCCGGCGGTGAACCCGGCCGGGCCGGAACCGATGATGATGAGCTGGCGCATGCCTCGCTGCCCTTCCGTAGATAGCTGACCGGGTCAACACATGCTACCGGCGTGGCATTCCGCATCGCCCGGGAGCGCGTCAGCGACCGAGCCGCTTCCGCAGGATGTCGACGGCGCCCCTGATCTCGCCGTTCTTCGCGACGACGAGCGCCCCGAAGTAGACGAGCACCATCACGGCGCCGGTGAGGGCGATGGTGATCAGTGCGCCGGAGACGTCGGACATCGCGAACCCGTCGGCCGAGAAGCCGCCGAAGAAGTTGACGACGACGAGCCCCACGACGCCGGAGATGAGCGCGGCGATGACGAACTGCACGTGCGACCGGGTGACGATCGGCCCCTCGATGCCGTTCAGACGCTTGCGGACGAGGACGAGCGCGATGATCGTCTGCACGGTCCCCGCGACGGTCGTGCACACCGCGATCGAGACGCCGATCACGTTGCCGGGGAAGGTCGCGACGGCGAGGGCGCCGATGACGAAGAGCACCGACTGGACGCACTGCATCAGGAACGGCGTGCGGTGGTCGTGCAGGGCCCAGAACACCCGCTGGATGATGAAGAGCATGCTGAACAGCACGAGACCCGGCATGTAGGCCCACAGGACCTCGGCCATCGCCTGGGTGTGGTCGAACCGGTTCTCCCAGATCCGGGCGAACGGCATCGCGAGCACGATGAGCGCGACGCTCGCGAACACGGTGAACAGGCCGACGATCCGCAGCGAGAGCGAGAGGTTGCGGCGCACTGCTCCGAGGTCGCCGCGTTCGGCGTCGTGGCTCATCCGCGTGAAGTACGCCGTCGCGATGGAGACCGCGATGATCGAGTGCGGGAGCATGAACAGCAGCCACGTCGTGCCGAGGGTGGCGATGCCGGCGCCCCCGGCGAGCGACGCGACGCGGGACTGCACGATGCCGGCGAGCTGCGTCACGAGGATCATCGCGAAGAGCCACCCGGCGGCCGTCCCGGTGGAGCGCAGGCCCACCCCGCGCCAGCGGAAGTCCGGTCGGAAGGTCAGTCCGGCACGCCGCCAGAAGAACGGCAGGAAGGCGGCCTGCGCGAACACGCCCAGCGACGCGCTGCCGGCGAGGACGGCGATCTTGATCGCCGTCCACCCCTCTGTGGAGGAGTTGACGTCGCGACCGCCGAACAGCGCGATGAAGACGATCAGTCCAGCGATCGCGATGACGTTGTTGAGCAGCGGCGCCCAGGTGAAGGGCCCGAACACCTGCTTCGCGTTGAGGACCTCGCCGAGGAGCGAGTACATCGCGTAGAAGAGGATCTGCGGCAGGCACCAGAAGGCGAACGCGACGGCCAGGTCCGTCTGCGCGTCGGTGAAGCCCTTGCTGTCGCCGGACGCCTGCTGGCTGTACACGGAGACGAGGAACGGTGCGAGGAGCGTCGCGACGATCGCGATGACGATGAACACCGACCCGCCGAGCGTCACGATCTTGTTGACGTAGGCCACGCCGCCGTCGGTGTGCTGCTTCATCGACCGGACGATCTGCGGGATGAGCACGGCGGACAGCAGGCCGCCGGCGATGAGCGCGTAGATGTTGTTCGGCAGCTGGTTCGAGATGCCGAAGGCGTTCGCGGCGTCGGAGCCGGTGTTGCCGATCGCGAAGGCGAGGACGAAGGTCTTCGCGAAGCCGAGGATGCGCGACAGCATGGTGCCGGCAGCGAGCATCGCACTGGCACGGCCGAGACTGCGCTCGGCGGCCGGCTCCGCGTCGACGGACGGCTCGGGCTGGGTGGCGCTGATGGTCGGCTCCTCGGGGTCGGCTGTCGGTGCGTCGCGCACCGCGGTGTCGGACTGGAGGAACGGTGCCCGCCCGTCGTGCGGCGATGCGGCGGGCACGGGGTCCCCACCGACCACCGGCTGGACCTCGAGCAGCCGGTTCGGGTCCTCGTCGTCGTCCTCGTCGACGTCGCCGTTCCGGCGACGGCGACGCTTCCGGATGCTCCGGAAGATGCCGAAACCGAAGATCGCGACGAGCGCCACTGCCGCGGCCGCGGTGATCACGGTCTCCCACTGCGCCTGGACGTTCAGTTCCACGGTGGCCGGGGTCGCGATCTTCACCCCGGTCGGACTCGTGAGGGAGAGGGTCAGGTTGACCTTGCCGTTCGCGACCGACTGGACCGGCACCGTCGTGCGGGTGGAGGAGTCCGGCTGGATCTTCACCTCGATGTCGTTCCGCACCACCCGCAGCGCGGAGTTGGACGGCTGCACGGACAACAGCACTGTGACCGGGAAGTCGGAGCGGTTCCGGATGGAGATCGGCAGCGAGGACCGGTCGCCGAGCAGGGTGAGGCTGCTCGAGTCGGGGATGCTGATCTGCGAGGTCTTGCCCGCCCAGTTCGCGACCTGGGCGTCGACGGCGGTCGCGAGGCCGTCCGTGTCGGTGCGCCAGGCGTTCGAGGCCAGGGCGAGCAGCCGGAGTCGGGCGGGCGCGGTCAGGTCGGTCGGGGTGTCCAGCGCGGACGCGAACCCGGCGAGGTCCTGCTCGCCGTCCACCAGTCGCTGCAGCTGGTCGATGCGGGCGTCGCCGTTCGTCCCGGCGGACAGCGTGAGGGAGCCGGCCGTGGCGGAGGCCGCGGTGGAGAGGTCGGCCGGGGCGACCCAGGCGGTGTCCTCGAGCGCGTCGAGGGCCTGGCTCAGCCGCGCGGAGTTCGTCGGCCAGTCGCGACCGAGGGTCAGCAGGATCGGTGCCTCGGCCGTGCCCGCCCGGGCGGAGGTCGCGAGCGTCGCGGTGAGCTCGGACATGGCCGTCGACCACTCCTGCTGGCTCGACGCGGTCGCGGCGGTGCGGAGCAGGGCGGACATCGACTGGTCGGACACGAGCACGTGCTGCCCGGCGATCTGCTCGGACGCGGCGATCGTCGTGTCCGCGCCGGCCGACGTGTTGCCGCTCGACACGATCGTCGTCTTCGAGCCGGCCTTCGCGAGCGCCGGCAGGTCGGCCGCGGTGACGGTGCCGTCCGACGGCCAGGCGATCCCGTCCATCGAGTAGGGGAAGTCGAGCAGGGAATCGGTGGTGGGCAGCGTGGCGGGTGCCTCGTCGTCCGTCCCGGGGTCGGCGGTGGCGTCGTCGGTCGGTGACGTCGAGGCGGAGGGGCCGGCCGTCGGGCTCTGCGGGTCCGACGTCGGGGTCGGGGTCGGGGTGGACGCGCCGGGGAAGTTCTGCTGCTTGATCTCCTGGTCGAGGGAGATCGGCGAGAGGACCCCGTCGGCTCCCGCTTGCCGGAGACCGGTGACGTCGGCGTCGGCGTACGGGAGCGCGAAGGTCTCGTTGCGGAGTGACTCGAGCCGGTCCAGCCACGCGGTCGCCGACGACGGTGCGTTCTCACCGAGGATCCGGATGGACGCGATGATCCGCGGGTCGATCGCGACGGCGACGTTGTGGTCCTCGGCGGCGTCGAGCTGCTGGGTGAGCGTGCCGTCGACGGCGGTCGCTGAGGCCAGGACGCCGGCCGTCAGGACGCCCTGGTTCGTCGCCGGGACGGTGATGGGCATCGCGACCGAGACGCTCACCGGCGTCTGGTCCGTCTCGGGGTACCAGGTGATCGCGGACCGCGCCACGGCGTAGGTGTCACCGGCCGTGTACTCGGCGGCGATGCGTCGGGCACCGAACGACGAGTACCCGCCGAGGGCGACGTTGCCCGAGACGATCTTCACCGAGCCGAGCGTGACGGATCGGTGTGCCGGGACCGCCGGGACGTCCACGGAGTCCATCGGGGCGCCGAGGTAACCGGTCGTGCTGGTGTCGGCGAGCCAGTCGGAGAGGACGTCGCGCGTGCTCACGGAGCGGAAGATGTCGAGCTCCGCGGTGCCGGCGGGGACGTCCGCGTCGGTGTCGTTCGTGACCGTGACGGAGAGCTCGAGGTCCTCGTCGCGCTGGACGATCCCGCGGTTCGCCGGCGCGATCGTGATCGTCGTCCGGCCCTGCTCGGCAGCCGCCGGGTGTGCGGCGTGCGTCGTGGTCGTGGAGGCCGTCGTGGCGAGTGCACCGTCGGCCGCAGCGGGCGCGACGACGAGGCCGAGCGCGACGAGGGCCGACGCGGCGGCGGCGAGCGTGGTGCGGAAGATCTGCATGCGGGAGGGGCCACGGGGTCGGTTCGGGCCGTCCACGAGTGTATGAGGCCCGACCATGAACGCTCCCGTGCGCGCGCACGTTGTGGAGAACTCAGGCCTGCGATCTGGGAGGATGAGGACCGTCATGCAGTCCGTTGCCCAGGCCGTCGAGCGACTCGACGCACTCGCCGCCACCGAGCCCGTCGCCATCCTCGCTCGGGCCTTCGCCGACGCCGGACACGAACTGGCCCTCGTCGGCGGGCCCGTCCGCGACGCCTTCCTCGGGCGAGCGGTCACCGACCTCGACTTCACCACCGACGCCCGTCCGGACGACATCCTGCGGATCGTCGGACCGATCGCGAGCAACACCTGGGACGTCGGTCGGCAGTTCGGCACCATCGCCGCGCGGGTGGCCGGCGAGCAGGTCGAGATCACCACGTACCGCAGTGACGTCTACGACGGCGAGACCCGCAAGCCCGAGGTCGCGTTCGGCGACACCATCGAGGACGACCTGCTCCGCCGCGACTTCACCGTCAACGCGATGGCGCTCCGGTTGCCCGCGCGGGAGCTCGTCGACGTGCACGGCGGCGTCGAGGACCTCCTCGCCGAGCGCCTGCACACGCCCCAGGCCGCCCGGGTCTCCTTCCGCGACGACCCCCTGCGGATGATGCGCGCCGCCCGGTTCACCGCGCAGCTCGGCTTCACGGTCTCGGACGAGGTGCGCGAGGCCATGACGGACCTGGTCGACTCGATCGACATCGTCTCCGCCGAGCGGGTCCGCGACGAACTGGTCAAGCTGCTGAACACGGACGGACCGGTGGACGGCGTGCGTCTGCTCGTCGACACCGGGCTGGCCGAGCGGTTCCTCCCCGAACTGCCGGCGATGCGGCTCGAGATCGACGAGCACCACCACCACAAGGACGTCTACGAGCACTCCCTCACGGTGCTGACGCAGGCGATCGGCTACGAGGCCGAGCGGCACCCCGGCGACGCCCCCGACACGGTGCTCCGACTCGCAGCGCTCCTGCACGACATCGGGAAGCCCGCGACCCGCAAGCTCGAGCCCGGCGGCGCCGTGAGCTTCCACCACCACGACCTCGTCGGCTCGAAGCTCGCGAAGAAGCGGCTCCGTGCCCTGCGCTTCGACAACGACACCATCGCCGCCGTCAGCCGCCTGATCGAGCTGCACCTCCGCTTCTTCGGCTACACGGACGGCGCGTGGACCGACTCCGCCGTCCGTCGCTACGTCCGGGACGCCGGCGACCAGCTCGAACGCCTGCACGAGCTCACCCGCTCCGACGTCACCACCCGGAACCGCCGCAAGGCCGACCGGCTCGCCTTCGCGTACGACGACCTCGAGGACCGGATCCGCGAACTCTCCGAGCAGGAGAAGCTCGACTCGATCCGTCCCGACCTCTCCGGCGACGACATCATGCGCATCCTCGACATCCCGCCGGGGCGTGCCGTGGGCGAGGCCTACCGCTTCCTCCTCGAGGTGCGGATGGACGAGGGCCCCCTCGGGTCCGACGATGCCGAAGCGCGCCTGCGCGACTGGTGGGCCGCCCGCGACGCGACCGCCTGACGGACGCGATCGGTTCTGCACAGCCGGTGGCGCGCCTCCAGGCCGTCCGCTAAGCTTGCCGGGTTGTCCGCACGCACACTGCGTGGCAGGACACATGCATCAACCCTCCTGCCCCGAGAACTGCTCGGGGCCGCTGAGACCAGAGGAGGTGGGTTCCGCATGCACCAGTACGAACTGATGGCGATCCTCGACCCCGAGATCGACGAGCGCACCGTCGCTCCCAGCCTGGACAAGTTCCTCGCTGTGATCCGCAACGACGGTGGCACCGTCGACAACGTGGACGTCTGGGGCCGTCGTCGTCTCGCCTACGAGATCGCGAAGAAGTCCGAGGGCATCTACGCCGTCGTGGACTTCACGTCCACCCCCGAGGCCGCCAAGGAGCTGGACCGTCAGCTCGGCCTCTCCGAGGCCGTGCTCCGCACGAAGGTCCTCCGCGCCGAAGAGGGCATCGCGCAGGTCGCCGCCCAGAAGCAGCGCGACGAGGCCCGCGCGGCCCGCAAGGCCGCCAACGCAACCGCGACCGCGAGCGCCGAGTAACCCGTGGCCGGCGAAACCGTCATCACGGTGGTGGGCAACCTCACCGCGGACCCGGAGCTGCGGTACACGCAGAACGGGCTCGCCGTGGCGAACTTCACCATCGCGTCGACTCCTCGCACGTTCGACCGTCAGGCGAACGAGTGGAAGGACGGCGACGCGCTGTTCCTCCGTGCGAGCGTCTGGCGCGAGTTCGCCGAGCACGTGGCGGGCTCGCTGACGAAGGGCTCGCGCGTCATCGCGCAGGGTCGTCTCCGTCAGCGCTCGTACCAGGACCGTGAGGGCCAGCAGCGCACGAGCATCGAGCTCGAGGTCGACGAGATCGGCCCGTCGCTCCGCTACGCGACCGCGCAGATCACCCGTGCTGCGGGTGGTTCCGGCGGCGGTCGTGGCCAGGTCGGTGGCGGCAACGCCCCGGCGGGCAACGGCGGCAACGGCGGCGGCTGGAACAACAACGGCGGCGGTCAGTCGGACGCGCCCTGGTCCCCCCAGGGTGGCCAGCAGGGCGGCAACGCACAGTCGAACGACGTGTGGAGCACCCCGGGCGGCACGTACGACGACGAGACCCCGTTCTGATCCTCCGCGGTTCAACGGACACAACTTCCACTTCTTAAGGACAAACAATGGCTGGAAAGAGCACCGGCGATCGCCGGAAGCCTCGCGGTAAGGGCGGCAAGAACGCCGCTCCCGCGAAGTCGATCAAGGTCGGCGTCATCGACTACAAGGACGTCGCGACCCTTCGCAAGTTCATCTCGGAGCGTGGCAAGATCCGCGCCCGTCGCATCACCGGCGTCTCCGTCCAGGAGCAGCGCCTCATCGCCCGTGCCGTGAAGAACGCCCGTGAGATGGCGCTCCTCCCCTACGCCGGCTCCGGCCGCTGATCGGAGGTCGACACATGTCGAAGCTCATCCTCACCCACGAGGTCTCCGGCCTCGGTTCCGCCGGTGACGTCGTCGACGTCAAGAACGGCTACGCCCGCAACTACCTGATCCCGCAGGGCTTCGCTGTCGCGTGGTCCAAGGGCGGCGAGAAGCAGGTCGAGTCGATCCGTGCGGCACGTGCCGCTCGCGAGCTCGCCACCATCGAAGAGGCACAGGACCTCAAGATGAAGCTCGAGAACGCGACCATCAAGCTGACCGTCAAGGCCGGCAAGGACGGTCGTCTGTTCGGCTCCGTCCGTCCGGGCGACGTCGCTGACGCCGTCCAGGCGCAGGGCGTCGGCTCGCTCGACAAGCGCAAGGTCGAGGTCCCCGCGACCATCAAGACCGTCGGTGACCACGAGGCCACCGTGCGTCTGCGCGAGGACATCACTGCCGTGATCTCGCTCCAGGTCGTCGCCGCCAAGTAACACTGGCTGCGGTCTTCCGCTCACGACGGGCGGGTCTCCTCCGGGAGGCCCGCCCGTCGTCGCGTTCCGGGGTCGTCGGTGGCGGTTCCGACCCAGGAGGCGCGGCTCGTCCCGCGCTGACCGGTTACTTCTCAGACAGGGTCGCGCTTGCTGGGAACGGCTTGGGAAAGTTGTCCTCAGGTTTCCGTTTGTCAACTGTTTTTACACAGGCGAAACGGTCGGATCGGCAACCTTCAATGCGTACTTGAACCCCACTTCTCCACACATGGTGTGGAACACGAAACCCCAGGTCAAGCGGTCGAAAGTGTGTTCCCCAGGCCACTTGTCCACACCCCTGTCCACAGTTGTCCACACAGCATCCCGGCGTGTTCCGCAGGCTCTCCACAGAGTTATCCACAGGGGCGTTTGCTGGGGATAACTCTGTCCCCGTAGCTTGGCCCAGCGACTCGGCGATGTCGGTCGCCCGGGGTAGAACAGGGACGGTCGGTTCGTCACGGCCGACGTCGACGGACCCGTCGCAGCCACTGGACGAGCCGCCACTGAACAAGAGGAGCAAGTGTGTCGATCGCGCATCTCGAACCCGCGCCGCAGGACTACGCGGATCGTGGTGGCGCGGAACGCACTCCCCCGCACGACATGCTCGCCGAGCAGTCGACGATCGGCGGCATGCTCCTGTCGAAGGACGCCGTGGCCGACGTCATCGAGACCGCACGTGGCGTGGACTTCTACATCCCCAAGCACGAGGTCATCTTCGACGCGATCCTGTCCCTCTACTCGCACGGTGAGCCGACCGACGTCATCGCCGTCACCGACGAGCTGACGAAGACCGGCCTGCTGTCCCGCGCCGGCGGCGCCGAGTACCTGCACAGCGTCACGAGCATGGTGCCCACCGCGGCGAACGCCGGGTACTACGCGGCGATCGTGGCGGAGAAGGCCGTCCTGCGCCGCCTCGTCGACGCGGGCACCCGCATCGTGCAGATGGGGTACGCGTCCGAGGGTGAGGTCACCGACCTCGTGAACAGCGCCCAGGCCGAGGTCTACAACGTCGCCGGTGGTGTCCAGACCGAGGACTACGTCCCCCTCACCGACGCCATCTCCGCCGCCCTCGACGAGATCGAGGCTGCGAAGGGGCGCGACGGGCAGATGACCGGTGTCCCGACCGGCTTCGCCCAGCTCGACGGCCTCACCAACGGCTTCCACCCCGGCCAGCTCATCATCATCGCCGCCCGACCGGCCCTCGGGAAGTCGACGCTCGCGCTCGACCTCTGCCGCGCGGCCGCGATCAAGCACAACGAGACTGCCGCGTTCTTCTCGCTCGAGATGGGTCGCGCCGAGATCGCGATGCGTCTGCTCTCCGCCGAGTCCAGCGTGCCCCTGCAGAACATGCGCAAGGGCACCGTCGACTCTCGCGACTGGACGACCATCGCGCAGACCCGTGGGCGGATCAACGACGCCCCGTTCTTCATCGACGACTCCCCCAACATGACGCTCGTCGAGATCCGGGCGAAGTGCCGGCGTCTCAAGCAGCAGCACAACCTCCGCATGGTCGTCATCGACTACCTGCAGCTCATGACATCCGGCAAGAAGGTCGAGTCCCGCCAGCAAGAGGTCTCCGAGTTCTCGCGTGCGCTGAAGCTCATGGCGAAGGAGCTCCAGGTCCCTGTCGTCGCACTGTCGCAGCTGAACCGTGGCCCCGAGCAGCGTGCCGACAAGAAGCCCCAGATCTCCGACCTGCGTGAGTCGGGCTCGATCGAGCAGGACGCCGACATGGTCATCCTGCTGCACCGCGAGTCGGCGTACGAGAAGGACAACCCGCGGCAGGGTGAGGCGGACCTCATCGTGGCGAAGCACCGCAACGGGCCGACGGACACGATCACGGTGGCGTTCCACGGGATGTTCTCGAGGTTCGTGGACATGCCGCAGTAGGAGCGCTTCTCGTGTGGTTTCCAAGAAGACATGTCCAGTTCTAAGCTCTGGCGTCACGACGATGCGAGAAGTAGAGCGCCTTCGGTGCTGACGGCAACGATGGCTCCTGCAAGACTCGTCGAGCCTCTCTCAGGCGTGTGATGACGCTCTGGCTGACGCGCGTGGTCTTGTATCGTGCATCTCGTCGGCTACGAAGAGCTCTTCCACCTCGGCGCAGCACCGAGGCGCCGAGGCCTCGAAGGTCTGAACGCGCACCACAACAAGCGTCTACCCCACGCACGACGCCGGCAACCGGCTGCCCGTACGAATCTCTCCGCCAGCGTCACCAACGTCGCGGCTTCCCGAAGCGCCAAGCTCGGATCGTCGGAGGCCACGGATAACCTAAAGCCTCGTGGCTATTGCAACCGTGGGCGCCTCCGCTGAGTCGGCGTTGACGACATGAAGGTGTGTGGCCACCTACTCAGTCCCTCTTTCGTACGGAGCGCGCTATGACTGGTATCGACACCTCGCAAGCGCCGCGCGGGGTCCTGGCTGCGCAACGTCTCGTGATGGCTGTTGCTGAGCAGGGAGACTTAGCAGAGCGTCACTATCTCGAACTCAAGAGCATCCTCGATCTTTCCACGAAGAAGGACAAGGAGAAGATCGCCAAGTTCATCCTCGGCGCAGCGAATCGCATGCCGGACACAGCAGCGGCTGCTTTCGAGGGCTACGCCGCGATGGTGATAGGCGTTGGCAGAGGTTTGATCGCGGGTATTCCGCCGATCGAGATGATGGAGATCGCAAAAATCGTCCAGCAGTACGTCGGTGCAGCCGGCCCTCGCTGGGACATCGTGTGGGTGCCAGTCCGAGACTCCACGAATCAGGTGCTGGTCGTACTGGTTGACCCGCCTATGCCCGGACAGGGGCCCTTCCCGTGCCGAAGCAGTGGTGACTCGCTGACCAACGGTCGCATCTACATCCGGGCCGACGGCGAAACGCGCGAGGCGAACGCGGACGAAGTCGACCTTCTTCTGCAACGCGGAAGCGCTGCGTCGAAGGTGGAGGTCGACTTCGCGGTTGAGTTGCTCGGGGAGATCTCGCCAATCAGTCACGCCAACGAGCGAACCATCGATGAGTATCTGAGCCGACAGACCGCTCGGCTGCTTGGCGCCCTCCCGACTCCGCAGCCGCTCACCGAAGTCGACGATGATTATCCGGTGAGCTCTAGCCGTGCGGCGCTTCTGGGGCTGAACGGACTTTCGTCGATCATGAGCGCAATGCTGATCCCGGAAGAGCGAACCGAAGAAACCTACCGTGCCTCCATCGATGCTTGGGAGGGCCGTTTCCGCGCTGCATGGTCCTCGGCGCGCGACCGGGTCGCGGCTAGCTTGCTCACCCCGATTATCGTCAAAGTGACCAACCGGACAACCGTGTTTTTCCGCGACGTCGAGATAAAGCTTCACCTCGAAGGCGAGGTGTTCGCGACAGACTTTGTGGATCCGGAATGGGCAGATGACTTCTCAGATCTCGAACTTCCGCACCCTCCACGCATTTGGGGACCGACCCAGCGGACGCTCAACATTCCGGACTACTCGCACCTTGCCTACATGCATCCCTCAACGCCGGGTCAGTATGTCCCGCCGTCTGTCAGCTTCAAGAACGGCGGATCGGTCGATCTCGATCTCAACATCGGCGAGCTTCGACCGCTCGGCAGCTACGAGTCTGAAGATGAAGAGTTCGTGCTCTTTGTGGCGGACGCATCCCTCACTGCCATCCACGGCACTTGGCAGCTTACGGCACGCGACCACAACGAGGTGTTTAAGGGCGAAATATTGCTTCCGGTCGCGAGCCCAGTCGACGTAACGCACGCAGCAAGGCGTGTGCTTCTTCTCCAGGATGAGGAGGAATAGCCGATGGCGAGCGTGCGAAGCCAGATCGCGTCGGCCGCGACGACTATGTCGGACACTCACCAGCGAAGTCCTCGCACAGATGGACCGGTATCTCACCGCCGTGCTTGAGGCATCTGGCCACCCAGCGCCGGTCCGAGAAATGCCTCCCGTGACCCTCCTGCCGGGAAGGCTCCGCCTGCGCGGCACCGTCGACGACTTTGACTTAGCCGAGCTGCACGCAGCAGTCCTGGATGGCCAACGAGTGCTGAGCGGCCTGGCAAGCGTTGCGCGAGTCCGGCCACGCGATGTCGCTTTGGTGCTCGCTGCCCATCCACCATCCGCCCGCGCACCGGCTGGGCCACCTGTTGATTGGCAACAGATTCAGGGAGACCCTCAGTCCTCCGTGTCGAGTATCGGCCCCGACGCCGATAACACTAGGCATGCGCGAGACCACGTCGCGGTCACCCGGTCGATCAGCTGACGACATTCTTGACTGAATCGTTCCGGGGCGGCGCTAGATGGGCCGGCAGCGGTAGATCGCGCCTACCACGCCTGGCCCTCCCTGATACGCATCGTCCCTGCTGCGTCCGTGCAGTACCCGACGGCACCACCGCACCGTAATGCTCAGTGCGGTCCCAATAGAAACGACGGGGCGGTCAGACGAATGGGCTGGCGGCCGACAACTGTTAGCCTCGTGGACGTCGGGTGCCTCTTGATCCGCGAGTTCAGAGAACGGTGCTTGGGATCCGCGACACATCGTACTTTCCGACCGCGAGTGTGCGGAAGGGTGCTCGCAGCCGACGACGCTTGAAAGGAAGCCAATATGTCGGCATTGGATATGGAAGGGGGCGTTGCGCGGCAGTTCGCGGCCCGCGGCGTCACTTTCACCGCAGGTGCAAGGGGTCCGGAGATCCCCGACGTCCTGGTGACCATCTATGGTGCAGTGGACGGGAACCCGCTTAGAGCTGACTTCCACGGGCCGAAGGGCGTCAGTGACGGCTCGTACAGTGTCCTGATGTTTGACCTTCGCACGAAGAACGAAGTCGGTAACTCGTCGAGCTCGATCAGTTTCGACCGTGCCCTCGATGGCATGGACTGGCGGAATGTGATTGGTGCCCTGACCCACTGACCCAGGGGTGTGTCGTGTTTGCCGCCTGCTCGCGCATAGTGGCTCCTTTCTCCTGCCTGTTCGCCGAGCACGCCTGCCAAGAAGTTCCAAGTGGGCCAACTCGTCGAGAGGCTAAAGTCGCTCGAGGCCATCACGATCGTGGCGATCATCGTGCACCCGACGAATCGAACCGTCGACAGGGATGACGGAGCTATTTACGGCGATCCCGTCCCGCCGGTGAAGAACAGAACGCCGACGAAGACACCGACGCCTATGGCCGCGATGGCGGCGAGGACCATTGACGCCGCAAGATAGCCCGAGGCGGTTGCGATCTCGTTCGCCTCCCACTGCTCGTACCAGTCCGCCCGATCCCGAACGATCTTTCGTGGCCAACCAAACGATGCTCGCATCGAGCACGCCAGGCTCGCGACGATGCAGGTGGCCGTTATTGCCAACGTGATGCCGGCGGTTGTGCGCCAACCAGTCGCGAGCATGTCGATTCGGGTGGGGGCGCCAAGGAACCCGCCCAGGGTTGTTAACGCGGATGCGAGCGTGGTTCCGTTACGCCACTTCTCCGCTGCGGCACGCACCGATGGCAGCTGCTGCTCGAGAAGCCGCTTAGTCCGTTTGGCGCGACGGCGGGATTCTTCCGATGACTGGCTCGTCGAGATCAGGCGTCCGGCACGCTCGCTCATGCTGGCACCGCGACAATCTGATCCCACACTCGACCGCAGCCGGTGCGTCCGATCGGAGAGCCGGGGTGCTCGTGCGAGCAGCCGCAACGGCGCTGCAGTTGCACGAAAAGCTCCTTGCTTGCCGTGGCAGATGCGGTGATAAACGACCCATCCACCATCAACACCTGCACTGGTTCAACGGAGCTCATCGCGCCATTGCAGAACAGGCACCAGCCTTCAATGACAACGTCGTCGCGGTCACCCTCGGTACGGCGCTTCACCGTCGACCAACGATCGGTTGGCGGGTCCGGGAAGCGGTCGGATTCGGACGCGTACGGGAGGTCGTCGACGTGCGTATGCGCTTCTATCATCCTCTGCTCCTTCCGGTTGCGCGAGCAGTTGAATCGGCGCTCTGCTGTGCCTGGTCTCGCAATTTCGCGGCCGTGAGTGCATGGACGTCGAGGTCGGGTCGACCAAGGTCCGTCAGCTCGACTGCCAACGCGAACGCCTGCGACGGGTACTTGCTCCGCTGTTCTTGGGTTCTCGGGTTGTGGGTGTGTGTGAGCAGCAAGAAGTAGTGCTCGTGTTCTTCGTACCAGCCGCCTTCGGGACGGAAGTACTCGCGCACCGTAAGCGTGTTCGACTGCATCTGCTGTTTGCCCGGCGTGAGGTCGGGGCGCTCCTTCTTCGGCCACAACTCCAACCGCACGAGCGTCGGGTCGGCTTCTGCGGCCTTCATTGACGGCTGGCGTTCGTACATCGCGACGACCTCCTCGAGGCTGTGGCCGCGAACGAAGTCGATGTCGATGTGCCCGGCCGTGTAGTTCCGCCGACTGCGGTGTACGGGCGGATCGTAAGCGAGCGCGACGCGAAGCCGACGGGCGGATGCGTCCGCGGCGAACTCGTCCGGGACGGGGAGCGCAACAATGTTGACTGAGTTCGTCGCGAGTACGCCTTCGTACGTCATGATCGCCGTGTTGCCACCGCTTTCCATCACGCGGTCGACCTGCGGGGCGCCGTAGAAGCTGACGTACCTGGTGCTATGAGGGTTGGGGAGCTTGTCCGTCGTTCCCGCCGACAGTGCGGTGAGGGCACGGAGCAGGTTCGGGGTCGCCTGCGGGTACCGGTCCGCTAGCCGCGCGATCTCATGAGCGACAAACGGCGCAGCGAGGCTGGTGCCGGTTGCGTACGCGAAGTGTCGACCGCCGGTACTCGGCCGCAGCGTGACGACGCTGAGGCCCGGGACGGCGGTCTCGGGCTGCTCTGTCGCCCGGTCGAACAGCCAGTTGCCGCCGACAGCTTGGAACTCGGGTTTGTGATGCGGATGATCGTTCCGTGCGACGGCCGGCCCTGTGCGTGTGAAAGGAGACGCCCCACCAGCCGTCTTCGTGATCGGAAACGCGGTCGGCGTCGCATTGCTGTCGTACGCTATCTCTCCGACAACACTGCCGACCGTGACGGCGAGCGCGGCGTTGCCCGGTTCAGCAATACGGGAGTCTGCTGCGGCAAGGTACCCCGGGTACCCGTCCAGCCAGTGGGCCTCAACTGCGGAGAGGTTGCCGGCGCTTCCGACGACGACCATGCCGAGTTCGCGCGCGAGCCGATCGATCAGCGCCGTCGTCTCCGATGGCAGCGCCCCCGATTCGGGGGCGGTTCGATTGAACGAGCACACTACGATCCGCACATGCTGATCGTGGAGCCATCGGAACGCCTGCTCGAGGTATTCGGGGAACGACTCGGCGGCTTGCGCGGCGATGCCATCGTCCGAGGCGCGCAGCACTCGGGCCGCGACGATCGGATGCGGTGCGTCGAACGCCTCTCCACGCATGATTGCTCCGACGTCCCCGTATGCAGCGATGCCCGCTACTTGTGTCCCGTGCGCGGTGAAGTGGCCCAGGTTCTGCGGGAACGACGCCGACGCGATCACGACTCCGTCCAACCATGGGTTCGCTTCGGACACCAGGTCATCGATGATTCCGATCGGCTCTCCGCGTGCGATGACGGGCTCACTCGGCGCCGTGTACTCAGACCGTCCGCCATCGTCGTCCGCGAGGGGAGCCACAGGCAGACGTAGCGGACCGGAGACTCGCTCTACGAGCGAATTGCCAAGGACTCGTTCCAAGGCGACACGATCGACTCTCGCGCGCACGCCGGGATTGTCCGTACCGAGGTCCGTTGCGAACACCGTGACCGCCGGATTCGCTTCTGCGGCCGCTTCAATCTCAGCGACGACTTCGTCCACGCGAGCTGCAGCGACGCGGCCGGCATTGGCCGCGGCGATCGACGTGGGCCACAGGGAGATCTCAACAAGCGTCGTCTCGTCGTCGTCGGGAAACGTCAGGTCATCGCCGACTCGATCCGCCCGGCTATACACGCTGATGCCGTTAACGTTCTCCAGCGCCGCTCCCCAGACGCCCTCATCCGCGTAACTGTCGGGATCGACGCCGTATTCGTCGACGATTTCCTCGAATGCGGACCTGGCGTCCTCGCTTGACAGCACGAAGTACTCGCGGCCGCCAGTGATCGCCAGCAGCTGCATGGCCCACTTGTTGAACATGGCGCGGCCGCCGTCCTTGAAGTGACCTCGCCCGGAGAACTTCAGCACGACGCGTCCGAGGTCGTCGGCGTCCGCAATCGTCTCATCGTCATCGTCTTGAGGATCAGTCGTCGCGGTCTCGACGCGCCGAGTAAAAGCGCCCCCCGATGCAAGCCCCTCCAACACCCCTCGCAGCGTCGTCGCGTGCGCGGAGTGATCGAACCCCGTGCCATCGCGCGACGGAACGGGATCGGCGCGGCGCGACGTTAGCGGAAGCGGATCTGTGAGCTTGAGATGGTCCACCTCCCGAGACTAGGGAAAGATGCTCAGGTTTCGCCAGTGGACCACGACCCCATCTCGGGGGTCAGGACCATCGCCGACCGACGGTCTCCGTCAAGGCGAGGGAGACATCGTCGATGTTGACCTTTTTGCGATGCGCGAGGATCGCTCGCCGCTTCGCACTGTCGAGCAGGAACTGCACCGCCGCATGCGGGAGCCCGGACAAGCGCGCCGCGATTCCCGCCACGTCAAAGGCGGAGAAGCCTAGCGGGAGTTCGTGACGCAGCATGGTCTCGATCTGTCCGACGGTGGGCAGACCCAATTCGCTGATTACATCGAAACGGCGCCACAGCGCTGCGTCCAGTACTTCTGCGTGATTGGTGGCCGCAACGATCAACGATCCGCCCCGATATCCATCGATCATTTGCAGCAGCGCGTTCACAACGCGCCGCAACTCTCCGTGATCGGTGGGATCATCGCGGAGTTTGCCGATCGAATCGAACTCGTCGAGGAAGAACACGTAGGACCCGTTCGACACGTATTCGAACAAGTTTGCGAGGTTCGTCGCCGTCTCCCCGATGAAGCTAGAGATCAGACCCTCGACACGGGCGGTCACCAGTGGCCGTCCGAGAGCACCCGCGAGAGCCGCGGCCGCCGAGGTCTTCCCGCAACCGGGTGGGCCAGCCAGCAATACTCGGTTGCGGCGCGGCACATTCATCCGGTCCAGCTCAGGCCACCGACGCACCTCCTGCACGAGTCCGGTGAAGGTTTCGCGGACAGCGGGTGCCAAGGTCAGATCGTCGAGCTGCACATCCGGGTGCGACACCCGCGCCAACGGGAGTGCACTGTCTCGATCGGTCGGCGGCTCCGGCATCCGCGGAATCTCACGGACAGACACCTCGGAACCTCCCGCTGCCAGGAGATGCCTCAACTCGGTCGCGAGGACCGTGTGCCGCTTTCGCTCTTCGTTCGCGATGATCGCCTGAGCCGCGCGACGGAACTTTAGGTCATCTCGCTCGCCGTACGCGGAGATGAGGTCGCGAAGATCTCGAGCCGTCATAGCCTCACTTTAGCACTGTCGACAAGGTAGCTAGTAACATACTGCTAATATGGCGGACATGATTCGGCCGATGGGAGCCCGGGATGACGGGCGCGCACAGCGTGCAGTGGACGTTGGGGCGGCCCTGCTTAAAGCACGTAAGAAAATCCCAAATATGACGCGGAGAGAGCTTGCTTCGCGCACTGGAGTGAATCCCTCGACGATCCAGAAGATCGAGCACGGCGACGTCGCCAACCCCGGAGTGTTCACTTTGGCGTTGCTCGCCGTAGAGCTGAGGGTGGACATCTCGGATGCGCTCCGCAGCTTGACGGGCAGGATCGTCGCTCGCCCGATGTCGGACAGACCGGACCCGCGTCCGGCTCGCGCGTTGAGGGTGAGCGATGAGGGCGGGGCCCGGTCGGTCGCAGGCGGGGAGTACGACGGGTCGCAATAACTTTGGAATGCACAGTCGTTGCTCCCAACCTCGACCCGATGAGTTGGAGAAGAGGGCCGGACGTCGGGGATGCAGCCGCTACGCTGCCAAACAAGACTTTTCCCGCAGGGAGGTTGACCGCGGACGAACGCTTTCGACGGACCCGAGCATTCATCCTCGCGGGCCTTGCCACCGTCACGATATGGGTGGCTCTGGCGGCACCGATTGTCGGCGTCCCTGCGACCGACTCGATGTTCGATGTCCTCTTCGCGTTCGGGCACATCGTTCTTACCCTGAAGCTCGCGTAGATGAGAGTGGCTGGGATCGCGACGATTCTGAGCGCCGGCTACACCACTGCGAGTATCCCTGGCGTGCACTCCGGGCTGCCGAACGCGACGTCCCTGCAACTCGTCGTTACGCTGCTTAGCGTCGTTGCGGTGTGCTTCGCGATTGCGGCGACGGTCTCTGGGAAGACGCACGCGAAAGACGAGTGTCAGGCGTGGGGTCTGTTCGTCAAGCTAATGAAGAAGCTGAGCACTTGGGCTCGCCTTCTTAGGTGGCGTCGGCTTGCTTGGCTTCGACTTCTTCATCGTTTTCTCCGGGCTGCCGCGGGGTCCGAAGCCATAGGTACTGCCGCCTAGTGTGGGCGACGCTCGCGCTGCACCCAATCGCGAACTTCAGCGTCAGCAAGGATCTGCTCGCGCAGTTCCTCGTCGACGAAGGGATGACGGACGAGGCGGTCGAGCTCTCGCATGAGCTGACGCCGGCGGGCTGTTGGCCCGTCGACGGTGAGCTGGCGCAGGGCTTCCTCGTCGATCCGCCTGGCGGTCACGCTCGGAAGCTAGCCACGCCGGCTGGATGCGCGACGATGGGGACGCGAGGAAGCCCGGGGAGGTGACTCGTTTCGAGGATCGCAGCGGCAACGGCGTGCCTGACTCGGCGATCCGTCTCATCTCCCCGAAGACGTCCCGCCCGAGGTTGTTCGCGACGTCATCGTTCCAGAGCAGCGTCATGCCGCGCACTGGCACCTCGCAACCACGACTCGGATTCTTCAGCTGACGCCCTCGGGAGACTCGCTGACGCGCACCGCCCTTGAGGGTCACTCAAGTTGAAACAGCCGGTGCCAGCACTATGGGACATATTGGCTCTCGAGGCCGGCGTGACAGGGGGTTTGAAAAGCCTTCTGAAGTCGATCCTCACAGTGACAGTCTTTTCTGGAACGCACATCTCGTCTCGCAGCACGTTGTCCAACGCGTCGGTCCAGAGCGGACCGTCGTCCTGTTCGTTCGTCACAACCAGGAGTGTCCAGTCACCCTCGAAGCGTTACACATCGACGACTGCACGCGGCGACCGGTGGCGGACGGGAGGCGCGGTGCGGGCTGGCACCGCGCCTCCCGTCCGCCGTCCGGTCACCGTCCGGGCGCGACCAGTAATCCGCCTGGATGACCAGGAGCTCCCCCCGGACCTCCGAGCGCAGGGTGATGGTGCGCGGGTCCCACACCGACCCACCCAGCCGCGTCTCCGGATCGATCCCGAGGCTCGTCGCCAGCGCTTTGGGGGTCGCCCCGTCCGCAGGACGGACGGAGAGCGCCGTCCAGCACCCGCCGGAAGCGCACTCCTTCTGCTCGTCGACCACCGTGCTCCCGGCAGGCAGCCGGACCGAGTCGGCCGAGGGCACGTCCCCTTCGGTCGCGAAAACGGTAAGGGGAGCGAATCGCACCAGCGCGAGCACGGCGAGCCTCCGTGGGTGATCGGACGGCGCCGGAGCGAGACGTCAGCGCACAGCTGCGAGCACCGCCGCCTCCTCGGCCACCCCGAGCCCCGCCCACCGCGGCCGCTCCACCCCACGCGCCCGTTCGTCGTCGAGCACCCCGGCGAGGGTCTCCGTCAGCGGACGACTCCGACCCCCGGCATCGCGGAACGCCCGCGCAGACCGGTGCATCAGCGCCGCATCGGAGTGCGGAAGCCACAGCGGCAACGACCTCGGCCCCGCCCAGTACTGCACGTCGTGTGAGAGCAGGACGTCGTCCTCGACCTCGACGAGCTCGCCGTCGAAGCCCGTGGCCTCGACGGCCAGGCGGAAGAAGTCCCGCATCGGCACGACCTCGCCGACGGCGTTCACGACCCCGGTGTGACCCGTCCGCCAAGCACGTCCGACCCACGCGGCCAGGTCCGCGACGTCGATGACCTGCACGGAACGCCCTTCCGACGTGGGGACCAGCACCGGCCCGGGTCGGTTGAGTCGGGCGGGCCAGTACCCGAACCGGTCGCTCGGGTCGCCCGGGCCGACGATGAGGCCGGGTCGGGCGACCAGGAGCCGCGATCCGAGTCGGTCCGCACTGCTCCGCTCGGCAGCGACCTTGGCGTCCGCGTACTGCGTCAGGTCGACGGGTTCGACGACCTCGGCGGTCTCGTCCGCGCCCGGTTCGTCGTTCCGGGCGTAGACCGAGGTGGTCGAGACGAGCGTCCAGTGCGCGGCGGCGTCAGCGAGCGCGTCGAGCGCCGGACGGACGAGCGCCGGGTCGGACGAGAGCTCGACCACCTCGTCCCACGCGCCGCGCACGGGTTCGTAGGCACCGTCCGCGCGACGATCGGTGCGGACGAGTCGGGCGCCGTCCGGGACGTCACCCGTCGCACCGCGTGCGAGGCAGGTGACCTCGACGCCGTCCTCGAGGAGGTCCCGGACGATCGCACGTCCGAGCCATCCGGTCCCACCCAGCACCAGTGCCCGCATGGACCCATTCAACCGTGGTCGACACCGAGCGTCCGGCTCGTCCACCCGGCCAGTGCGGCGGTCGCCGTCCTCGAGATCGTGGCGTCGGGGAGCATGCTCGTGAAGCCGTGGAAGGCTCCTGGCCACACGTGGAGCTCGGCGTCGACGCCCGCTGCCCAGAGTCCGCTCGCGAAGGCCACGGTCTCGTCGCGGAAGACCTCGGCGCTGCCGCAGTCGATGTAGGTGCGCGGGAGTCCGGCGAGGTCCGTCGCCCGCGCGGGAGCGGCGTACACGGACACGTCGTCGGTGGCGCGTCGGCTGCCGAGGTAGGCGTCCCAGCCGAACCTGGTCAGCTGGCGGTCGGCGACGCCGACACCGTCGATCTGCACGGTGGAGACGGTCTCGTCGCGGTCGTCGAGCATCGGCGACACGAGGATCTGGGCCAGCAGCGACGGCCCGCGTCGGTCGCGGGCGAGCAGGGCCGTGCCCGCTGCGAGGCCACCCCCGGCGCTCTGCCCGGCGATGACGATGCGGTCCGGGTCGATGCCGAGCTCCTCGGCATGCTCGGACACCCACACGAGCCCGGCGTAACAGTCCTCGACCGGGAACGGGTCCGGGTACTCGGGCGCGAGGCGGTAGTCCACGCTGACGAGCACGACGTCGTGGACCAGCAGCCACTCGTCGTAGGAGTCGAGGTTCCCGAGGTGGTGACCGAACACCATGCCGCCCCCGTGGATCGTGTACACGCCCGTGGTCGCTCCGGTGCGACCGATGCGCTGGATCACCGCGAGGTCGATCGGGTCGCCGCGGTGACCGGGCACGGTGATGCGTCGACGCTCGTACCCGCGGGCGTGCAGCCGTGCATCGAGTTCGGCCTCGGTGACGTCGAGCTGCCGCATGTGCGGCAACACCTCGGGCGTGATGGTGACGGGACCGCGCGCTGCGAAGGCTTCGAGGAACGGCACGAGTTCGGGGTCGAACGGCGGGCGGGTGATGACTTCGGACACGGGTGCACTCCTTCGATGAAGAAGTGGCGACCCCCGTGAGCCGCGTGTGAGTACCCGGCAGCCGATGGGGCGCGGGCCTTTTCCCTCTGCGCCCGACGATAGCGCATCCCCGACGGGCGCCCACCCACGCCGATCAGGTCGGTCGGTGCTGCTCCGCGTACCGACGCGCACGACCGATCCGCCGTACCGAGAGCGGGATCGCCCAGGCGAGCACGACGACCATCGCGACCAGGAAGACCACGGGCAGCAGCCCCAGGTCGCCGCGGACCGCGGACGACACGAACTGGAACGCGATGGCGACGTACAGCAGGCCCGTGAACACCAGCTGGAACTGCAGGGCCAGGGGGACGATCCGGGCGTACCGGACCGCTCCGGCGCGGTCGGCCTCGTCGAGCGGGAGCTCCTTGCCCCGCAGCACCACCTTCGCGTACCGCTGCAGGCGGCCGAGGTCCCGCCCACCGCTGTCGCGGAGCGCGCGGTTCAGCGGGAGCGCCACGACGATCGCGGCCATCGCCGTCGCGGTGAAGGTCAGCTGGCCGCCGAGCAGCACGACCTGGAGGAGCGCGCCGCCCCGGTCCGAGAAGGCCGCAAGGAGCGTCACCCCGATCGTGCAGACCACCGCAGCGATGACGAAGGTCGTCGCGATCGAGCGGATCGCGCGTCGGACCAGCCCGACGCCGGGGACGTCGTCGCTCAGGTCGCTGATGGGCGCCTCGGTGCCGCGGAACAGCGCACCGAGCGGGCGGGCGACGGCGAGGAGCACCCCGGCCCCGACGACGAGCAGCACCGGCACCCAGAGGGGCGCCTGCGCCGACAGAGCCGTCAGCACGAAGACCACGGCGGCCACGACGTCGACGGCGGCGACGACCGCCGAGACCCGGAACAGGGAGCGCTGGCTCTCGGGGGACGAGCGGTGGTCGTAGTAGCCGGCCAAGGCCCCGACGAGGACCGGCCCCATGACGACGAGCGGTGTGCAGACGGCCGCGGCGACGAGCCAGCCGTGCGCCGCGCTCCCGAGCTCGAGCGCCACGAGCAGCCCGCCACCGAGGGACAGCGCCGTCGCGACGACGATCGTGGCGATGTACAGCAGGACCCGGATCACACCGTCGCCTCGGTCCCCCGGATCCGCCCGACGACGACGTCGACGATCCCCGCGAGCAACGCCGCCGCGACGAACCCGAGCGCGACGCCCAGGCCGAGCGGCAGCCCCTGCGCGTAGTCGCCCTTCGAGCTCGCGAGCGCCGAGTAGAAGACGCTGCCGACGGCGGCGATCCCGATCGCGGACCCGACGCGCGCACCGACCTGGATGAGCCCGCCGGCCGAGCCGCCCTGCTCCACCGGCACCTCGGACAGCGTGAGCGTCTGGTTCGGCGAGATCGTCAGTCCGGAGCCGACACCGGCGACGAGGAGCGGCACGACGAGCCACCACCCGAGGTCGGACCGGTAGTGGTTCGCGACGACCCAGATGACCCCACCGAGGCCGATCAGGACCAGTACGGTCCCGACGACGATGAGCTGTCGGCCGAACCGCGAGACGACGCGACCGCCGATGGTCGACGCGACCCCGGACCCGATCGCGAACGGCACGGACGACAGGCCGGCGAGCAGCGCGGAGTACCCGAGGCCCGACTGCAGGGCCAGCGTCAGGACGAAGAACAGCGGCGTGAACCCGGCGAAGTACAGCGTCGCGAGCCCGACACCGAGCGAGAACGACCGGCGGCGGAACAGCCCGAGGTCGATGACGGGCTCTTTCGACCGCGCGTACCGCCGTTCCCACAGCACGAACAGCGCGCCGAGCACGACGGCGGCGACCACGAGCCACCACTTCGCCGTGCCCTTCCACTCCTGCGACTGCACGAACGGCAGCAGCAGGGCGACCACCGCGGCGCCGAGCAGGACGATCCCGACCGGGTCGAAGTCGTGCTTCCGGCCGCGTTCCACCCGGCTCGCCGCCGGCAGGTAGCGGAAGGCCAGGAGGATCGTGACGAGTCCCACGGGCAGGTTCACGAAGAAGACGAACCGCCAGCCGTTCTCGGTGCCGAAGGCCGTGATGAGCAGACCACCGACGAGGGGGCCGATCGCCGTGGCGATGCCGACCGTGGCGCCGAACAGCCCGAAGGCGGTGCCGCGCTCCTTCCCGCGGAACAGCTGCTGGATGAGGGCCGTCACCTGGGGCGTGAGCAGACCACCGGCGAGGCCCTGCACCAGCCGCGCGACGACCAGGACGATCCCGTTCGGGGCGAAGCCGCAGAGCGCGCTCGCCAGGGTGAACAGGCCGACCCCGATGACGAACATGCGCCGGCGGCCGGAGGCGTCGCCCAGTCGACCGCCGGGGACGAGCAGGAGCCCGAACGACAGTGCGTAGCCGGACAGGATCCACTGCACGGCCTCCGGGGTGGCCCCGGGGAGTCCGGACGAGATCGACTGCAGTGCGACGTTGACGATCGACACGTCGAGCAGGACGATGCCGCCGCCGAGCAGGCAGATGACGAGGGCCTTCCACCGGTTCGGGTCCGGCTGGTCGCCGGAGCCGGTGTCGGTGCGTTCGGGTGGCGCGGCGGTGGCCGCGTGGTGCGCATCGTGGTGCGCGACGGTGGGAGCCGCGTCGGGCTCGGTGGGGAGTCGGTGTTCGGGTGCCATGACGCTCTCACGCTAGGCCGCGGATCCCGCGCAGGTCCGGCGAGCACGGATCTTGTCCACACCTTCAGGAGGCGCGGTGCGGGTCCGGTACGCCGGCTGGCAGCATGGCCTGGTGACGACCGATCCGGACCCCGCCCTCGTCCCCGAGCTCCTCGTCGCCGACGTGGACGCGAGCATCGCCTTCTGGTCCGGCCTGTGCGGGTTCGCCGTGGCCTACGCGCGTCCCGAGGAGCGGTTCGCCTACCTGACGCTCGGGTCGGCGCACGTCATGCTCGAGCAGGCCGGGGTCGGCCGGAACTGGCTCACCGGGCCGCTCGATCGACCACTCGGCCGCGGGATCAACCTGCAGATCGGTGTCCCGGACGCGGACGTCGTCGCGGCGTCGCTCCGTGCCGGCGGTGTCGAGCTCTTCATGCCGGCGGAGACGCGCTGGTACCGCGCGGGCGACGAGGAAGCCGGGGTGCGGCAGTTCCTGGTCACCGATCCCGACGGCTACCTGCTGCGCTTCCAGTCGTCCACGGGGCGTCGACCGGTCGCGCCGTAGCGCGACTCACGCGTCGTCGCGCAGCGACCGCACCATGCTCCGCAGTGCTCGGAGCGCCGCGCCCTGCTCGTCGGCCGACATCCCGCTGAGCATCCGGACCTCGACCCCGCGGACGGCTGCCGAGGCCTCGGCGAGACGCTCCCGCCCGAGCGGGGTGAGCTGGACCGGCAGCGCCTTGCCCACCGGTGCCTCCGACGCGCGCGACACCGAGCCGTCCCGTTCGAGCGCCTGCAGCAGGACGTTCATCGACTGTCGTGTCACGAACGCCCCGCGAGCGAGGTCGGAGTTCGACGACCCCGGGCGCTGCGCGAGCAGCTCGAGGCACGAGTAGTGCGTGACGGTCATGCCGAGCGGGCGCAGGACCGACTCCATCGCGGTGCGGAGCGCGCTCGCGGCCTCCTTGAGCAGGTACCCGAGGGACGTGTCCAGGTCGATGCCGTGTCCGTCTTGACGCATGTCAGTAGTCTGACATAGGTTCGTCCGTGTCAGATAACTGACACCAACGAAGGAGACCCCATGCCCGTCACCGGCCCCGACTTCATCTCGCTGCAGACCCGCGATCTCGATGCATCCCAGGCGTTCTACGAGCAGTACCTCGGGCTCGTCCGGTCGCAGGCGGGTCCGCCGCACGCGGTCGTCTTCGAGACCACGCCGATCGCGTTCGCCCTGCGCGACCTCGTGCCCGGCACCGACCTCGACGCCGTGGCGCAGCCGGGCATCGGCGCGGCGATCTGGCTGCACGCGACCGACGTCCAGGCGATCCACGACGCCTTGGTCGCCGACGGCCACCGGATCGTGTCCGCGCCGATCGACGGCCCGTTCGGTCGGACGTTCACCTTCGCCGACCCGGACGGGTACCAAGTGACGTTGCACGACCGCGCCTGACGCCCTGGCACGGGCGGACCGGACGGTCTACGGTGTCGCCATGAGCGATGACGCCGGGGACGAGCAGCTGTGGCGGTCGATCGTCGGGCGCCCGGCGCTCTGGATGGCCGTGGGGTGGACCGCCCTGGGCGTGGTGTGGCTCGTGTTCGCCGCGATCGAGGGCGGCGACGACGCGTGGCGGTGGATCATCGGTGCGGTCTGGACCGCGCTCGGTGTCGGCCGGATCGCCGTCGCGGTCTGGGACCGGCGGCACCACCGTGGGCGGTACGCCGCCGGGCGCTGACCCGGCGGCGCGGGCGGTACGCCGGGCGCTGACCCGGCGGCGCGGCTCGTGTCACTCGTCGTCGGGGGTGGTCCGGCGACGGGCGACCAGCAGGACGGCGACGAGCGCGGCGGCGACCACGATCGCGATCCCGCCGAGGACCCACGGCGTCGCCCCGGGCCCGGACGATCCGGCCGTGGCGCTGGTCGCACCGGCACCGGCACCGGCTGTGACGCTCGGCGTCGGGGTGCCCGCGCTCGGGGTCTGCGTCGGTCCCGTCGCCGTCGGGGTCGGGGTCGGGGTCGGCGCTCCGGTCGACGTGAACCGGTAGCTCCCCGAGATCGGGTGTCCGTCCACCGAGACGCTCCTCCAGGTCACCGTGTACGAGCCGGCAGCCGTGAGGTCGGCGGCCGTGCGCAGCGTGCTGCCGTCGACGTCGACACTCCCCGCGCCGACCTCGGCGCCGTCCGGGCCGGTCACGCTGACGACGATCCCGGACTCGAGCCCGGCCAGCGGCGGCTCGGAGAACGTGAGGGCGACCTGGTCGAGGTCACCTCCGACCGTCGCGTCCGCAGCGGGTGCGGTCGAGGCGAGGACGTCGTGGGCGGACGCGGGGGCCGCCGTGACGAGGACGAACGCCAGGGCGACGGCCGACGCGGCGGTGGCGAGGAGGGCACGGAAGGGCACGGTCCATTGTCGCCGATCCTGACCGGACGCACAGGACGTCGGCCCGGACGACGGATCCCGTGACGACTCAGTCCATCGCGTCGTCGTAGACCCCGATCAGCCGGTCGAGGAAGGTCTGCACCGTCGCACGCTCCGCAGGGTCCAGGTCGTCGACGATGCCCTCGATGCCCTCGATGAGCGGCAACACGAGGTCGTACGCACGGTCCGAAGACTGCTCCGCCGCCGTGACGACGAGCTTGCGTCCGTCGCTCGGGTGCCGTTCCCGTCGGACGTGCCCGGCGCCCTCGAGCCGGTTCAGGACGAGCGTCATCGCGGCGGTCGAGATCTCGAGCCGACGGGCGAGCTCGGTCGGGGTGGCCGGCCCGGTCGCGATGAGGTGGTCCATCGCCTCGAGTCCCGCCGCGTCGACCGACAGTGCCGCGGCGAGGTGGCGCTCGAAGCGCTGCTGCCGGACACTGACCTGCTGCACGCGGGACCGGATGTCGTCGTCGGGAAGTGATCGCCCGTCGCGTCGCGCCGTCGCCCGGTCGTGGCGGTCCTGCCGGTCGTCGGGGCGGTCGGTCGCTGGGTGCTGGTCGTCGTTCGGCACGTCCACCATGGTAGTCGTGTACATTGCCAATCTCATTGGTAATCAACGACGTGAGGGACCATGACCGATCACACCCGCGGACGCGTGCTCATCTCCGGCGCGAGCATCGCCGGCCCGGCGCTCGCCCACTGGCTCCACCGCTTCTCGTTCGAGACGGTCGTCGTCGAGCGGGCGCCGTCCCTCCGCACCGGCGGGCAGAACGTCGACGTGCGCGGAGCCGGGCGTGAGGTCGCGCGCCGGATGGGCATCGAGGACGACATCCGCGCTGCCACGACGGGCGAGGTCGGCACCCGGTTCATCGGTCCGAGCGGCCGGACGATCGCGGCGTTCCCGGCGGGGACCTCGGACTCCGGCGGGGCCACCGCCGAGCTCGAGGTCCTGCGCGGTGACCTCGCGCGGCTCCTCGTCGACGGGACGTCCGACACCACCGAGTACCGCTACGGCGACCGGATCGCCCGCATCGACCAGGACGACGACGGCGTGACCGTGGGGTTCGAGCACGGCCCGGACGACCGGTTCGACCTGGTGGTCGCGGCGGACGGCATCGGATCGAGCACCCGTCGGCTGGTGTTCGGCGACGAGCCGGAGATCCGGTCGCTCGGGCTCGAGACGACGTACGGCACGATCCCCCGGACCGCGGCGGACGACGACTGGTGGCGCTGGTACAACGCACCGGGTGGCCGGTCGATCACCCTCCGCCCCGACCAGCACGGGACCATCCGCGCGGCGATGTCGGTCGTGACGGACCGGAAGCGGGAGCGAGCCGGCTCCGAGCGCGGCGACATCGATGCGGTGCGCCGCCGCCTGCACGCGGTGTTCGCCGACGCCGGGTGGGAGGCCGAGCGGGTCCTCGCGGGGTTCGACCACTCCGAGGACCTCTACTCCGAGGCGATCGGACAGGTCCACGCCCCGCGCTGGTCGGACGGCCGGGTGGTGCTCCTCGGGGACGCCGCGTACTGCGCCTCGCCGGTGAGCGGCATGGGCACGAGCCTCTCGCTCACCGGTGCCTACGTCCTCGCCGGGGAGCTCGCCGCCCACGTCCACCACCGTGACGCCCTGCGCGCGTACGAGCGCATCATGCGCCCGTACGTCGCGAAGGCGCAGCAGCTGCCGCCGGGCACACCGCGGATCGCGAACCCGAGGTCCCGGCTCGGGATCGCGGCCTTCGGCACCGCCGTCCGCGTGGCGTCGCTCCCCCTCGTCGGGCGCCTCGGCGCCCGCTTCGCCACCCCACCGGCCGAGGCGATCGACCTGCCGGACCACGCGCACCTCGAGTGAGCCGGTGGCGGACGGGAGGCGCGGTGCGGGCCCGCCACGCGCCTCCCGTCCGGCCCGTCCTCCCGTCCCGCAGCGATGTGCGCTACGGTCCGGTCATGATCGTCTGGATCAACGGGACGCACGGCGTCGGCAAGACGACCACCAGCAGGCTGGTGCAGCCGCTCCTGCCGGACGCTCGCGTGCTCGATCCGGAGAAGGTCGGCGAGACCCTCATGGACGTCCGGCCCCCGCTGCCCGAGTCCGGCGACTTCCAGCACTGGGACCCCTGGCGACCGCTCGTCGTCGAGACCGCCCGGCAGGTCCTGGCCTTCGCGGGCGGCACGCTCGTCATGCCGCAGACGGTCCTCGTCGAGCGGTACTGGCGGGAGATCGCGGACGGGTTCGAGGCGTACGGGATCCCGGTCCGGCACTTCGTGCTGCACGCGGAAGAGGACACCCTGCGGGACCGGATCCAGAACGACGCCGTGGTGGGGCCGTCCACGTTCCGGTCCAGCCGCGTCGAGCCCTACGCCGAGGCGGCACGCACCTGGCTGCACGCCGCGGCCGAGGTCGTCGACACGACGGACACCCCGCCCGAGCAGGTGGCACGGAACATCGCCGACGCGGTGCTGCAGGTCGCACGGTGAGCGCCTTCGTGCAGCGGTCGCAGTGGTCGGTCGTGACGTCAGAGCCGGCGGACGCGGCAGAGCTCGTCACGCGGATCCCCGACGTCCGACGGGCCACGGTCGAGGGCGCGCCCTCGGGGTTCTCGTTCGAGGAACGGCGACGTGGCTCCGAGCTGCTGTCCCTCGTGTCGATGGCGAGCACCGGCGTCGTCGAGGGAACGGTCGAGGCCGAGTCCGCGATGGTCCTCTTCTGGCTGAAGTCCGGCAGCGGTGCGGTCGACGGCGACGGGGTGCCCACCGGCCGTCCGGTCCTGTTCCGCCACGACCCGCAGCAGGTCCGGTGGGACGGGTTCCAGCTCGACCTCATCCGCATCGACCGGACCACGGTGGAGCAGGTCGCTGCCGAACGCGGCGCCTGGCAGCCCGGGCCGATCGAGTTCCAGCCGCACCACATCCCCGAGGGGCCGACGCTCGCCGCCTGGTGGTTGATGGTGCGCGCGGTGGCGGCCGACGTGCTGCGCGGTCCGGAGGAGGTCACCGAGGAGCACGAGCGCGAACTGACCCGCTTCGCGGCGGGCGGCCTGCTCACGGCGGTCCCGCACTGGCCGGTCGGGCAGGACCAGCCCCGCACGGCGGCGGCGGCACGGTTCGCCCGGGCCGAGGCGTACCTGCTCGAGCACGCGACCGAGCAGATCACCGTCGAGGACGTCGCGGCGGCCGCGGGCCTGAGCATCCGCGGGCTGCAGGACGCGTTCCGGCGCCACCACGGCATCACGCCGACGACCTACCTCCGGCGCATCCGACTGCTGCTCGCCCGGGAGGGCCTGGAGTCCGGGGACGACCGGAGCGTCGGGGACGTGGCGCGGGACTCGGGCTTCGCGCACCTCGGACGGTTCGCCGGCAGCTACCGCGACGAGTTCGGGGTGCTGCCGCGGGAGACCTGGCAGGCCGCGCGCCGCCGCTGATCCGCGCGCCGCCGCTGATCCGCGCGCCGCCGCTGAACGGCGCGGCCCGCTGATCACGCCGCCAGCGGCTGGTCCCGCAGCGCCGGGCAGTGCTCCGGTGTCGGGTGCTCGGTGATCGCGATTACCTCGTCGAGCCGGTCCCGTGCGGCCTCGAGCTCGGCGAGCTGCGCCGTGATCCGGTCCCGCTCGGCGACGAGGAGCGCGAACGACTCCGGCGTCGCCACCCCTGCGTCCACGCACGGCAGCAGCTGCACGATCGTGCGGCTCGGCAGCCCGGCGGCGAAGAGCTGCTGGATGAGCTGGACCCGCTCGACGGCGGGCACGGCGTAGGAGCGCTGGCCGCTCGCCGTCCGTCCGGCCGGCAGCAGGCCCTGCTCCTCGTAGTACCGGAGCGACCGCACGCTCACGCCGGTCGCCGCAGCGAGGTCTCCGATGCGCACGATCTCCTCCTTGCACCTGACATCGATGTGAGGTCTTAGCGTAGCCGAGCCGCTGCGGGAGGTGCCCGCTCGGCAGGAGGAACACCATGGACATCGCTGGATCGGTCGCACTCGTCACGGGCTCGAACCGGGGCATCGGACGACGGTTCGTGCAGCAGCTGCTCGAGCGCGGCGCCGCCAAGGTCTACGCCACGGCCCGGCGCCCCGAACTGGTCGACATCGAGGGGGTCGAGGTGCTCCCGCTCGACATCACCGACCAGGCGTCCGTCGCGGCGGCAGCGGCTGCGGCGTCCGACGTGACCCTGCTCGTCAACAACGCCGGGATCACCACGCAGGGCTCGCTGCTCACGGACGACCTGACCGACGTGCGGCGGGAGATGGACACGCACTTCTGGGGCAACCTCGGGATGGTCCGGTCGTTCGCGCCGGTGATCGAACGCAACGGCGGGGGTGCGATCGTGAACGTCCTCTCGGCGCTGTCCTGGTTCGCGTACCCGGGCTCGGGCGGGTACGCCGCAGCCAAGGCCGCCGAGTGGAACATGACGAACGCCGTCCGCCTCGAGCTGACCGGCCGGGGCATCAGCGTCCAGGGGCTGCACCTCGGAGCCGCCGACACCGACATGATGGCCGGCTACGAGGGGCCGAAGGTCGACCCGGCCGAGGTCGCCCGGCTCTCCCTCGACGGTGTGGAGCGGGGCGCGGCGGAGGTCGTCGTGGACGACTGGAGCGCCGGGGTCAAGGCGTCGCTCGCCGAGGCGCCCGAGCGGTTCTACGCGCAGTTCGCGTGATGCGGCCAGCGTGACCCGGGGGCGGACGGGAGGGACGGTGCGTGCCCGCACCGCGCCTCCCGTCCGCCGCTCCGCACGTTCCGCGCGCTCGTCGCGTCCTCCGCGCTCGCCGCGTCAGGACCGCGCACGGGATCGGACCGACGGCGTCAGCGATCCGTCAGGACGCTGTCCGCACGGCCGCCCCCGCCGGATCGTGGAGTGGTGACCCTGACCGCGATCCTCCCGACGCTCCGCGCGTCCCTCCCCGACCCCGTGGACCCGACCCTCTGGCCCGCCCACACCGAACCCACGACCGGCGACGTCCTGGTCGCCGCCGTGTCGATGGTCCGGCTCGCCGAACTCGCCGGCACCCCGTGCGTGCACACCGCCGAGCAGGCACCGCCCCGCTACCGACCCCGCACGTGGACGCCGGGCGAGGTGAGCGTCGCCGTGGCGTCGGTGCTGCGCGTGCGGCGCCCCCGGACCGGTGTCGTCCTGCTCGAGCTCGACGCGGTGCTCCCCCGGTTCGCCGTCCTCGACCAGGTGCGGCTCATCGGCCGGGTGAGCACGGCGGCCCCGACCGGGACCTACGTCCTCACCCCGTGCGCCGGCGCGGAGGACGGTCCCTTCCACCGGCTCCCGGCCCCGTTGCCCGCGGACGTCCGCGAGGGCGACCTGCTCTGCTTCCCCTGCGTGGCCGCGATCCGGCACCGCGACATCGTGGTGCCGGTCCGCGCCGAGGTCGTCCGGTGAGCGCCGTCTCCGACCTGCGCGCACGCGTGGTCGACGGCCCGCACGTGTGGGGCCGGTACTCCGTGCGTCCCGTCGACCGGACGATGTGGAGCACGAGGACCCTCGTCGTCTACCCGCCTGGTACGACCCGCCGCGAGCGTGCGGTGCTCCGCGCGTGGTCGGCGTGGCCGGCCGTCGGGGCCCTCCTGGCGATCGCCGTGATGGCCGCGCTCGCTCCCCGCGCCGCCCTCGGGACCGTCGCCGCCGTCGGGGTGTACGCGGGCGGCTTCCTGGTGCTCGGGCGGGCCGCCCGTCGACTCCGTCCCGGTGTCCGGACGCTGACGGTCACGACCTTCCACGGCACCGGGCGACCCGAGGTGCACGGGGACGTCCGGTTGCTCGGCGCCTCGCTCGACGCGTTGACCGTGCCGGAGCGGGCGCTCCGTGCCGGTGCGATCCGACCGGTGGACTTCGAGTCGATCTGGGCCGACGTCTGGGACGACCTGCCGAGCGGCCCGCGGTCCCGGGTCAGTCGTGCAGGAACGCCTCGAGCTGCCGGGCCACGAGGTCCGGTCGGGTGATGAACGGGTGGTGCCCCGTCGGGAGTTCGACCGACCGGGTGGCCCGCGCAGCGTGTTCCCGCTGGAGTGCGACGGTGGTCGAGCGGTCCTCGGCGCACACCACCGCGGTGGAGTCCACGCCGGCCCACCCCTCGGCGCTCGTCGGGGTGCCGAACGCGCGGACGTCCTGCGAGGTGACCCGGTCCCACGCCGCCCGCTGCGTGGCGGCGTCGGCGTCCTGCAGGAACCGGGCACCGAACGACCGCTCGTCGTACCCGTCGACGACGATCCGCCCGTCGGCGTCCGGACGCACCGCGACGGGGTCCGGCTCGCCGGACATGATCGACCCCTGCGACGCCCCGACGGGCGGCAGGTAGCTCGACACGAGCAGCAGGTGCCGGACCGCGGGATGCGGGCCCGCCTCGGCGATCACGGTCCCGCCGTAGGAGTGTCCGACGACGATGGCGTCGGGGACCTCGTCGAGGGCGCGGCGCAGTGCGGCGGCGTCCTCCTGCAGGCCGCCGCCGGTGTCGGTCTCCCCGCACGACGGCAGGGCCACGGCGCGGCTGGCGATCCCGGTCCGTTCGCGCAGCAGGTCGCCGGTCGGCGCCCACCACCAGTCCCCGTCACGGACGAGGGCGCCGTGCACGAAGAGGACCGTCGGGCTCGTCACTCCATCACCATCGCGGACATGCGCGTCATCAGGCCACGGGGGACGAAGCGGTGCGCACTCGCCAGCACGGCGTTGCGCGCGCCGGAGACGACCGTGGGTCCGCCGGCACGGGAGAACGCCCGCAGACCGACGCGTGCGACCTCCTCCGCCGACTGCCGACCGCCCTCGAGGAACGACCCGCCGCCGGCGGCGTCGAAGAAGCCCGTCGCGGTCGGGCCGGGGCACAGGGCGAGCACCCGGACGCCCTGCCCGCGCGTCTCCTGCCAGAGGGCCTCGGTGAAGGACAGGACGAACGCCTTCGTCGCGCCGTAGAGCGCCATGTGCGGGGTGGGCTGGAACGCGGCGGTCGAGGCCACGGTCATCACGCCGCCGACGCCGCGGGCGAGCATGCCGGGCAGGAACGCCCGCGTCAGCCGGACCAGCGCGGTCTCGTTGAGCGCGATCTGCTGCACGATGCCGTCCTCGGGCTGCTCGGCGAAGGTGCCGTGCCACCCGACCCCGGCGTTCGCGATCAGGACGTCGACGCGGGTGTCGTCGAGGGCCGTGATCACCTCGTCGACGCCGTCGGCCGTCGCCAGGTCGGCCGGGAGCACCCGCACCCGCACACCGTGGCGCGCGTGGATGCCCGAGGCGACGGCGTCGAGCTTGTCGGCGGACCGGGCGACCAGGACGAGGTCGGCGCCACCCGCGGCGAGGCCCTCCGCCAGCGACTCGCCGATGCCGCCGCTCGCACCGGTCACGAGGGCCAGTCGGCCCCGGAACGGTTCGGGGTTCCGCGCCACCGCTCAGCCCGCCGTGCGGAGGAAGTCGGCGATCGGGGTGGAACCGGTGTTGAACCGGATCGTCCGGCCGATCGTCTCGTCGCCCTCGACCGCGTCGGCCACCACGTGCGCGACGTCGCCGCGCGGGACCTGCGTCGAGGAGCCGTCCCAGTCGACCGAACCGGTGGGCTCGTCGTCGGTGAGGGTGCTCGGCGCCACGACCGTCCAGCGGAGCCCCGAGTCGCGGAGGACGGCGTCGGCGATCATCTTCGACTGCGCGTACGCGAAGAAGTCGTCGTCCTGCGGCACCCCGTGGTCGAGGAGCGAGCCGGACCAGGAGACCATGACGTAGCGGTCGACACCGGCCTTCGCGGCACCCTGCACGGACAGGATCGCCGCGTCGCGGTCGATCGCCCAGGTGCGGTCGGCCGATCCGCCGCCGGCACCGGCCGACCAGACCACGGCGTCGTGTCCGTGGATGAGCTCGGCGAAGTCGGTGAGGGTCTGCTGCTGGATGTCGGCGACGTGCGGCTGCCCGCCGTGGGCGCGGATCTCGTCGGCCTGGTCGGGGTCGCGGATGACCGAGGTGACGGTGTGGCCGCGGTCGGTGAGGATGCGGGTGGCGAGGAGTGCGACCTTGCCGTGGCCGCCGAGGACGATGACGTTGCTCATGCGTCGGACGCTACTCGCGGCGGCTCAGCGCGCGAGGTGCGCGAGGTGCGCACCAGCGGACGGGAGGCGCGGTGCGGGCCGGCACCGTCCCTCCCGTCCGTCAGCCGGTCGCGTCAGCCGACCCGGCGGCGCTGCACGAGGGTCGCGACGCCGAAGGCGGCCAGCAGGATGCCGACGCACCACGCGAGGGCCACCCACAGGTCCGCGTGGAGCGGCTGCCCGGCGAACAGCGCTCGGATCGAGTCCACGATCGACGTCACGGGCTGGTGCTCCGCGAACCACCGGACCGGCCCGGGCATGGAGTCGGTCGGCACGAACGCCGAGCTGATGAAGGGCAGGAAGACGAGCGGGTACGAGAACGCACTCGCGCCGTCCACCGACTTCGCCGACAGCCCGGCGACGACCGCGATCCAGGTGAGCGCCAGCGTGAAGAGCACCAGGATCCCGAGCACCGCGAGCCACGCCCCGATACCCGCGCTGCTGCGGAACCCCATGAGCAGGGCGACCCCGACCACCACGGTCACCGACACGGTGTTGGCGACGAGGGACGTGAGCACGTGCGCCCACAGCGACGCCGCGCGCACGATCGGCATCGACCGGAAGCGCTCGTCGATCCCGGCCTGCAGGTCGAGGAACAGCCGGTACGAGGTGTACGCCACCCCGGACGCCACCGTGATGAGGAGGATCCCCGGCAGCAGGTAGTCGATGTACGGCGTGCTCCCGGTGTCGATCGCGCCGCCGAAGACGTACACGAACAGCAGCAGGAAGGCGATCGGCATCACGGCGGTGGTGATGATCGTGTCCGGGCTCCGGAGCACGTGTCGCAGCGAGCGCCCGGTCAGGACGGCGGTGTCGTGGATCGGGTGGGCGGACATCAGGCCACCTCCTTCGTGGTGTCGGCCTTCGTGGTGTCGGCGTCGGGACGGTGTCCGATGACGGCGAGGAAGACGTCCTCGAGCGTGGGGCGCTTCTCGACGTACTCGACCGTCGCGGGCGGGAGCAGTCGCTGGAGTTCGGCGAGGGTGCCGTCGGCGATGATGCGGCCCTCGTGCAGGATGGCGATCCGGTCGGCGAGCTGCTCGGCCTCGTCCAGGTACTGCGTCGTGAGCAGGACCGTGGTACCGCCCGCGGCGAGGGCGCGGACGGCGTCCCAGACCTCGATGCGGGCCTCGGGGTCGAGGCCGGTCGTCGGCTCGTCGAGGAAGACCACCGACGGGTCGCCGATCAGGCTCATCGCGATGTCGAGCCGGCGGCGCATCCCGCCCGAGTACGTCCCCGCGCGGCGGGACCCGGCATCCGTGAGCGAGAACCGGTCGAGCAGCTCGTCGGCGATGCGCCCGGCGTGCCGGAGGTGCCGGAGCCGTGCGACGAGGACGAGGTTCTCGCGGCCGGTCAGCACCTCGTCCACGGCGGCGAACTGCCCGGTGAGGCTGATCGCCTCGCGGACCGCACCCGGATCGGCGGCCACGTCGTGCCCCGCGACCGACGCGGTGCCGGCGGTGGCCGTCGTCAGGGTCGCGAGGATGCGGATCGCGGTCGTCTTGCCCGCGCCGTTCGACCCGAGCAGGGCGACCACGGAGCCGGCCTCGACGTCGAGGTCGACCCCACGGAGGACGTGCAGGTCGCCGAAGGACTTCTCGAGCCCCCGGACCCGGATCGCCGCGGTCATGACGGCTCCCCGTCCGCATCGGCCGCCGCGATCGCGTCGACGAGGCGCTGCTGCTCCTTGCTGAGCCACGACCCGAGGCCGTAGTTCGCCTTGAAGTCCTCGGCGAAGGCGATCGGGTCGTCGCCGACCACCGCGCGGACGCTCGTGCCGTCGGCGGCGCTCTGCTCGAACAGGTCCGCGAGGTCGTCGAGCATGCGCATGAGCTGCTCGCCGTCGCTCGGGCCGGTGTACATGAGGTACCGCTCGATGCCGTCGACGGCGGTGCGGTGGCTCGTCGGCAGCGCTGCCGTGCGGGCCTTGTACTGCTTCCAGCGCTTCTTGTCGCCGATGAGCTTGGTCGTGATGTCCGAGATCGAGATCCCCATGATCAGTCCTGTCCGTTCGTGCTGCTGGTGGTGTGCCGGAGGTGGTCGAGCCGCTCGGCGAGGAAGGTCCACGCCCGCCAGAAGTCGTCGAGCTGCTCCTGCCCGCGGGCGTTCAGCGTGAACACCTTGCGGGGCGGCCCCTTCTCCGACGGGACCTTCTCGACGTCGACGAGGCCGCGCTGCTCGATGCGGACGAGCAGGGCGTAGACGGTGCCCTCGGCGATGTCGGTGAACCCCTGTTCCCGGAGCGAGGCGGTGATGTCGTACCCGTGGGCCGGGTGGCCGGCGAGCACGGCGAGGACGATCCCCTCGAGGATGCCCTTGAGCATCTCGGTCTCCTGCTTGGGCATGCGTGCCTCCTGCGGTCGGTGCCGTGTGTCGTGGTGCGCTGTACTCAGTGACGCTGACTACTGGTACATAGTAACGCTGAGTACCAGGAGCGCAAGAGTAGTTTCCGAACCGACACGACAGGAGCACCGATGAGCACGAAGAACGAGCAGCACACCCTGGTCCGCACCCTGGTCCTGGGCATCCTCAGCGGCGGCCGGAGCGCCACCCCGCTCGCCGTCATGGCACTGAACCACGACCGCTCCTCGCTGAAGGGCTCGTGGCAGGACTGGAAGGTCTTCAGCACGCCCCTCGGCCGTGGCGTCCTCGTCGCATCGGCCGTCGGTGAGCTCATCGGCGACAAGCTGCCGGGGACGCCGAACCGGATCTCCCCCGCCGGCCTCGCCGGGCGCGTGGCGTCCGGAGCGCTCGTCGGGGCCGCGCTCGGCACGACGGGCAGGCGCGACCTGCGCATCGAGGGCGCGATCCTCGGCGGCGTCGGCGCGATCGTCGGCAGCTTCGTCGGCTGGGGTGCGCGCAAGCTCGTCGGCGCCACGACGCGCCTCCCCGACCCGGTCGTCGCGCTCGCCGAGGACGCCGCGACCATCGCCGGCTCCGTCAAGGTGATCACCACCTCGTGACGGCACCGCGTCGGGCCCTCGTCACCGGCGGCAGCATCGCCGGGCTCTCCGCCGCCTACTGGTTGGACCGGACGGGCTGGGACGTCACCGTCCTCGAGCGCTCGGTGGGCTTCCGCACCGGCGGCCAGAACGTCGACGTCCGGGGCGTCGCCCGTGAGGTCCTCGACCGCATGGGGCTGACCGAGGCGATCCGCTCGGCCAACACGGGCGAGACCGGCACGGTGATCGTCGACGAGCAGGGAGACACCATCGTCCGGCTGCCCGACGACGACTCCGGTGAGGGGGCGACGGCGGAGCTCGAGGTCCTGCGCGGCGACTTCGCGTGCGCATGGTCTTCGACGACGCCGTGGTCGCGGTGGACGAGGACGGCTCGGACGGACGACCCGTCACCGTCCGCACCCGGAGCGGCGCGACGCTCCAGGCCGAGCTCCTCGTCGTCGCCGAGGGGGTCCGCTCGAGCACGCGCGACCTGCTCTTCACCGTCGAGCCCCGACGGCTCGGCATCACGATGGAGTTCGGGACGATCCCACGGATCGCGTCCGACGACGACACCTGGCGCTGGTACAACGCCGTCGAGGGTCGACAGGTGCACCTGCGGCCCGACAACCACGGCACGACGAGGGCGATGCTCGCGTACACGAACGACGACGGCGAGGTCCCCGACCGGCGCGACCGCTACGCCGGCGCCGGATGGCAGACCGACCGGGTGCTCGACGGGTTCGCGCAGTCGGACGACGTCTACGTCGACGACCTCACGCAGATCCACGCCCCGACCTTGCACCGGGGTTCCGTCGTACTGCTCGGCGACGCGGCCTGGTGCGTGACACCGATGGGCGGCGGCGGGAGTTCGCTGGCGCTCACCGGCGGGTACGTCCTCGCCGCGTCCCTCGCCGACGAGTCCGACACCACCGCGGCACTCGGGGCCTTCGAGGCGTGGATGCGGCCGCTCGTCGACCGGATCCAGACCATGCCGTCCGGGATCAAGCACTTCGCGTACCCGCAGACGAAGCTCGGTCTCGCGGCGCAGCGCGCCGCGCACCACGTCCTGACCTCGCGCCCGGTGGCGCCCCTGATGGCGCGACTGACGCACACGGCGGACTCGGACCAGCCGCTCCCGGCCCTGGAGCCGACCCGCTGACGGACGGGAGGCGCGGAGCGGGCCCGCACCGTCCCTCCCGTCCGGCACAGGGGTTCCGTCCGGGCCTGCCACGCCCAGTCGCGTGCGCCTAGCGTGACCGGCATGCGCATCGTCGTCATCGGAGCCACCGGCCACATCGGCACGTTCCTCGTCCCCCGTCTCGTCCGCGCCGGTCACGACGTCGTGACCGTCACCCGCGGCAGCAGCACCCCGTACGCCGACTCCCCCGAGTGGCAGCAGGTCGAACGGGTCACCGCCGACCGCGAGCAGGAGGACCGCGACGGCACGTTCGGCGACCGGATCGCCGCACTCCGCGCCGACGCCGTCGTCGACCTCGTCTGCTTCACGACGTCGTCGGCCGAGGCCCTCGTCACGGCTCTCCGCGGGAGCGGCACCCACCTCGTGCACTGCGGGTCGATCTGGCGTGCCGGGGTCTCGCACGTGCTGCCCGTCACCGAGGAGAACGCGACCGAGCCGTTCGGCGACTACGGCGTGCAGAAGGACGCGATCGCCCGGATGCTCAAGCGTGAAACTGCCGAAGGGGGTTTGGTGACGACCTCGTTGCACCCCGGCCACATCAGCGGACCGGGCTGGATGCCCATCGGTCCGCTCGGCAACCTCGACCCGACGGTGTGGACGAAGCTGTCCGCCGGCGAGTCCGTCGAGGTCCCCGGCCTCGGTGCCGAGACGATGGCGCACGTGCACGCCGACGACGTCGCGCAGGCCTTCCAGCTCGCGGTCGAGCACCGGGACGCCGCGGCCGGCGAGGACTTCTTCGTCACGGCTCCGACGGCGCTCACGGCACGCGGGTACGCGCACCTGGTCGCGTCGTGGTTCGGCCAGGAGGCGCGGCTCGAGCCCGTCTCGTGGGACCGGTTCCGCGAGACCACGGTTCCGGAGCACGCCGGTGCGAGCTGGGAGCACCTGTCGCGCAGCCAGGTGTTCAGCACCGAGAAGCCTCGGCGGCTGCTCGGCTACGAGCCCGCCTGGACGGCCGAGGCGACGGTCCTCGACGCGTTCCGCTGGCTGGTGGAGCACGGCGAGGTGGACGTCGCGCGCCCCCTCGTCGTCTGAGGTCAGGCGCGGGCGGTGACCACCAGCCCGCGGTGGCGGTGGACCGCCCAGACCGTCAGGGCGAACCCGACCAGGACCGCGCCGCCCACCGTGACCGCGGTCCACCCGCCGGCGTTCCAGAGCACCGAGGCGAGTGCCGAGCCGATCGCCCCGCCGATGAAGTTCGCGGTGACGAACGCGGTGTTGAGACGGCTGCGCGCCGCCGGGTCGATCGCGAAGAGCCGGGTCTGGTTGAGGACGTTCGTCGCCTGCACACCGACGTCCAGCAGGACGACCGCGACGAGGACGACCACGATCGACCGCGCTCCGAGGCCCGCGACCACGAGCGAGACGAGCACGACGGCGATCGCCGCACCGGTCACGGGCACGGAGACCCCGCGGTCGTGCAGCCGACCGACCCGCTGCGCGGCGACCGCCCCGGCGAGCCCGGCCAGACCGACGAGCCCGATCGCGCTCGTGGAGTACCCGAACGGCTCGGCGCTGAGCAGGAACGTCAGCGCGGTCCAGAACATCGTGAAGACGGCGAACATCGCGGAGCTGATGACGAGGGTCACCCGCACGGCCCGGTGCGCGGCGACGGCACGGAACACCGAGGCGATGAGCGTGGGGTACCGCACCCGGTCGCGCCGGTCGAGCTCGGGGATCGCCCGCCGGAGCAGCACGGCGAACAGCAGGGCAGCGCCGGCGGCGACCACGTAGATCGCGCGCCAGCCGAACGCGTCCGCGACGAGCCCGCTGACCGTCCGCGACACGAGGATGCCGGTGAGGACCCCGGAGGCGATCGTGCCCACGACCCGCCCGCGGGCCGAGGGATCGGCGAGGTCCCCGGCCAGCGGGATGAGCAGCTGCCCGGCGACGGTGGTGAGGCCGACGAGCGCGAGCGCCACCAGCAGCACGGCGAACGACGGGGCCACGGCGGCGAACAGCAGCGCGACCGCGGACGCGGCGAGCACCCCGGGGATCAGGCGTCGTCGGTCGAGCACGTCGCCGAGCGGCACCACGAGCAGGATGCCCAGCGCGTACCCGACCTGGGTGAGCGTGACGAGCAGCCCGGCGACCGCGGCGGACGTCCCGAGCGAGGACGCGATGTCGTCGAGGAGCGGCTGCGCCCAGTAGAGGTTGCCGACGGCCGCGCCCCCGGCGACCGCGAACAGCAGCGTGCGCGCGGGCGTCATCCCCGCACGGGCGGTCACGGACGCCGCCGGAAGAGCTCCGCGAGGTGCCACGGCCCCGGTGCGAGTCGGACGGCCGCCTCGGCGCGGATGCGGTCCTCGCGCGAACGGTCGCGCGTGAGTTCCACGATCTCGCGCTCGGCACGCAGGCGGAACCGGACCCGCTCGAGGAACGTCAGCGGCTCCGCGGGCCGGGTGGTCCGGATCGAGTCGGTCTCGCTCATGCGTCCTCCGTCTCCGGGACGGCGGCGACGGTGGTCGCCGCGAGGTTGGCGAGGAGCTGCAGGCGCTCCTCGGACGGCGAGCCGGGCTCCGCGCCGTAGACGATGAGCGTCAGCCCGGTGTCCGTGACGAGCTCCATCGTCTCGTACGTCAGGTCGAGGTCGCCGACCTCGGGGTGGTGCACGTGCTTGATGCCGGACCGGTGCCGCATCACGTCGTGCGCGGCCCAGCGCTGACGGAACTCCTCGCTGCGGGTGGAGAGTTCCCCGATGAGATCCGTCAGCCCGCGGTCGTACGGGGACCGGGCCGCTTCGGCACGGAGCACGGCGACCATGTCCCCGGTCACGCTGTCCCAGTCGCGCCAGAACTCGCGTCCACGGGGGTCGAGGAAGGCGAAGCGCGCGGTGTTCGGGGTACCGGACGGGTCGAGGAAGAGCGGTGCGTAGACCGCACGGGCGAGGGCGTTGCCGGCCAGGAAGTCCGACCGGCCGTTCCGCACCCACGCGGGAGCGGTCATCGAGTCGAGCACCCGCTGCACGTTCGGCCGGACCTTCGACGTCGGGGTCTTCCGACGCGTCGTCGCCGAGGCGTTCTGCGCACGGGCGAGGTCGAACAGGTGCGCGTGCTCGGCGTCGTCGAGCCGGAGCGCCCGGGACAGAGATCCGAGGACGCTCTCGGACACCCCGGTGAGGTTCCCCCGCTCGAGACGGATGTAGTAGTCGACGCTCATGCCCGCGATGAGGGCGAGTTCCTCGCGGCGAAGGCCCTTCACCCGTCGCGCGCCACCGAAGTCGGGCAGCCCGACCTGCTGCGGCGTGACGCGCTCGCGGCGGGTGCGGAGGAAGTCGCGGACTTCGTCTCTCGTGTCCATGTCCTCCACGGTAGGTCCGATCGACGGGTCGGAGCAGGGGCTGCTGGTACCCGTCAGGCCGGTCCGGGCGGTCGTAGCGTCGTGGACATGGACACACTCACCCTCAACAACGGACTCGAGATCCCCGCGATCGGGTTCGGCGTCTTCCAGAGCGCGCCGGCCGAGACGGTCGACGCCGTGCGCACCGCGCTCGAGACCGGGTACCGCCACATCGACACCGCCGCCGCGTACGGCAACGAGCGCGAGGTCGGCGAGGGCATCCGCGCCTCGGGTGTCGACCGCGACGAGATCGTCGTCGAGACGAAGATCTGGGTCTCCGACTACGGCCTCGACGAGACCCTGCACGCGTTCGACAAGGCGACCGGCAAGCTCGGCTTCGACCACGTCGACGTCCTGATCCTGCACCAGCCCGCACCCGACCGCTTCGAGCGGACCATCGCGGCGTACCGGGCGCTCGAGCGGCTGTACGCCGAGGGCCGTGTCGGCGCGATCGGCGTGAGCAACTTCATGCCGCACCACCTCCGGTCGCTCCTGGAGGCCACGGACGTGATCCCGGCGCTCAACCAGGTCGAGCTGCACCCGTACTTCACGCAGCCGGACGTGCAGCGCGCCGACGCCGAGCACGGCATCCTCGACCAGGCGTGGTCGCCGATCGGTGGCATCACCTTCTACCCGGGCTGGGGCGACGAGCGGGTCAGCGTGCTCGACGACCCGACGATCCGGACCATCGGCGAGGCGCACGGCAAGACCCCGGCGCAGGTGATGCTCCGGTGGCACGTGCAGGAGGGCCGCAACGCGATCCCGAAGTCCACGAACCCCGGGCGCATCGCCGAGAACTTCGACGTGTTCGACTTCGTGCTCTCCGACGACGAGCTCGCAGCGCTCGACGCCCTCGACACCGGTCGTCGCGGCGGGCCGGACCCGGACGGGACCGACACGAGCCGCTTCGAACGGGTGATCCCGGAGGCCTGACGCGACCCGGTGGGGCCTGGAGGCGCGGTGCGGGCCGGCACCGTGCCTCCAGTCCCGCAGGTGGTCGCGACCACCGCGTCAGACGCGCTCGCGCGCACGCTCCACGATGCGCTCCGTCGCCGCCCACGAGGCGAGCAGCCGCAGCGCGTCCGCCGTCGGGCTCCCGGGCGTCGCCGGGTAGATCGTCAGCGCGAGCCCCGGGTCCTCGGTGAGCTCGAGCGTCTGGAAGTGCAGCTCGAGCGGACCGACCACCGCGTGCCGGAACGACTTCACCCCCGCGTAGTGCCGGCGGACGTCGTGCGCCGCCCAGAGCGCGCGGAAGTCGTCGCTCCGCATCGAGAGCTCGCCGATCAGCGCCGCGAGCCCGGGGTCGTTCGGCGTCCGCCCGGCCTCGCGCCGGAGGATCGCGACGTTCGTGTGCGCCGCGCGCTGCCAGTCGAGGTAGAAGTTCCGTGCCTGCGGGTCGAGGAAGATGAACCGCGAGAAGTTGCAGGGCCGTGCGCTCGCCGCGACGAGGTCCGAGTGCATCGCCCAGCCGAGCGTGTTCGCGGCGACGATGTCCTGTCGGTTGTTGACGATCATCGCGGGGGCGTCGGCGATGGCGTCGAGCAGGTACTGGAGCTCCGGGCGCACCGCCGCCACCGGTGTGACCGCGGCGGCACGGCGGGGCGTGGCGTTCTGGTGGCGGGCGAGGTCCCGCAGGTGCTCGTGCTCGGCCGGGTCGAGGTGGAGTGCGCCCGCGATGGCGTCGAGCACGCTGTCCGAGACGCCCTGCAGGTTCCCGCGTTCGAGCCGGGTGTAGTAGTCGATGCTCACGCCGGCCAGCCGGGCGACCTCCTCGCGGCGCAGCCCGGTGACGCGGCGGCGGGTGCCGAACGTCTCGACGCCGGCCTGCTCCGGTGTGATGCGGGCGCGGCGGCCGGAGAGGAAGTCGCGGGCTTCGTCGCGGTGGTCCATGCCGGTCACGGTACTTCGGCTGGGCGGGGGCGAGCGAGGTGCTGCCGGAACCCCCGTGCTGGGTCCTCGTGCTGGTCGGGGTCCGTCGCTCGGGCTCAGCTCGTCGCGAGCGGCACCGACACGATCCGGTCGTCGCCGTCCGTCGGGTCGCCACGCCCGTCGGTGTTGTTCGTGACGAACCACAGGGCACCCTCGGGACCCTCGAGCACCGTGCGGATGCGGCCGAAGTCCCCCGCGAAGTACTCGGTCGACGTCGAGGGGGCGTCGGCCGGCACAGCCCTGACGACCTCGCCCTGGAGGTTCGCGATGAACACCGTGTCGTCGATCACGGCCAGGCCGCTCGGCGAGGCGTCGTCGGTGGCCCACTGCTGCACGGGGTCGACGAAGCCCTTGCTCGTGCCGCCGGTGCCCTCGACCTCGGGCCAGCCGTAGTCCCGGCCTTTCTCGATGACGTTGAGCTCGTCCCAGGTGTCCTGCCCGAACTCCGACGCGAACATCGTGCCGTCGGCCGTCCACCCCATGCCCTGCACGTTCCGGTGCCCGAGGCTCCACACCGGGGACCCGGGGAACGGGTTGCCGCCGGGGACCTGGCCGTCCGGGGTCAGCCGCAGGATCTTCCCCGCGAGCGAGTCCCGGTCCTGCGCGTCCGAGCCGGTACCGGCGTCGCCGACGCTCGCGTAGAGCATGCCGTCCGGGCCGAACGCGATCCGCCCGCCGTTGTGGAAGCTGTTCGACGGCAGCCCGTCGATCACGGTCGTGGCGTCCCCGAGCGCGTAGGACCCGGCGCTCCCGGACAGGTCGTAGCGCTGGATGCGGTTGCCGTCGTCGCCCGTCGAGTACACGAACAGGTCGCCCTCGTGCAGCGCGAGTCCGAGCAGACCGCCCTCACCGCCGTGCCGGACGCCCGCGATCGTGCCGACCTCGCGCGTCTTCCCGGCGCCGGTCAGTTCGAGCACCGTCGCCGAGTCCCGCTCGCTGATCAGGGCGTCGCCGCCGTCACCGGTGCGGACCACCGACCACGGGGCGTCCAGTCCGGTGGCGATGTCGGTCGTCTCGCCCCCGGGCTCGAGCTGTCCGGCGGCGCTCGCCGCGGGGGTCGTGGCGCTCGACGAGGGGCTGCTCGTGGCGGTCGCCCGACCCTCGAGCGTGCGGGCGTCGTCGTCGGTGCAGGCCGCGAGGACGAGGGCCGCGGCGGCGAAGGCGCCGAGGGCGGACAGGGTGCGGCGGGTGCGAGCGGTGGTGTGCACGGTGGTCCTCCCGGGTCGTGGGTCGATTGCACACGCGGCGGTCGGGAATCCCCTGGGTGACGGGGGTTGCGGTGGAACCCCTGTCGGCAGGGACTCCCACCAGCGCACCGACCGGCCGTTCGATGGGTCCGTGCCCGCCACCGTGACCCCGCCCGCTCCCCCGACCGCCCGCGCCGTGCCGACGGCCCTCGTCGCCGCCGTCGTGTTCCTCACCGCGGTCGCGCCGCTCGCGACCGACATGTACGTCACCGCGTTCCCGACCGTCGAGGCCGAGTTCCGCACGAGCGCGTCCGCCGTGCAGCTGACCCTCACGACGTTCTTCGCGGGCATGGGCCTCGGGCAGCTCGTCGGCGGACCGTTCTCCGACCAGCGCGGGCGCCGCCTGCCGCTGCTCGCCGGCACGCTGCTCGTCGTCGCGGCCTCGGTCGTGTGCGCGCTCGCCCCGTCGATCGGCGTGCTCACGGCGGCGCGCCTCATGCAGGGGTTCGCGGGCGGTTGGGTGATGGTGATCGCCCGGTCGGTGGTCGTCGATCTCGCCCACGGCGCCCAGCTCGTCCGCGTCCTCAACGTCGTGATGGGCATCGGCGGGATCGCACCGGTGCTCGGGCCGCTGTTCGGTGCCGCGATCCTGGGGTTCGGTGACTGGCGGACCACGTTCTGGGTCCTCGCCGGCCTCGGGGTGCTCATGTGCGTGACCGCGGCCGTCGTCGTCCCCGAGTCCCTCCCACGGGACCGACGGCACGCCGGCGGCCTGCGCACGTTCCGGCTCGCGGCGCGGCAGGTCCTCGGCGATCGACCGTTCGTCGGCTACGTCGTCACCGCGTGTGCTGCGTTCGTCGGGGTGTTCGCGTACGTCGCGACCTCGCCGTTCGTGCTGCAGACCATGAACGGACTGTCGCCGACGGCGTACGCGATCGACTTCGCGGCGAACGCGGGAGCGATGACGATCGCGTCCCTCGTGGCCGCCCGACTCGCCGGCCGGGTGTCCACGAGACGCATCATCCTCGTCGGGCAGGCCTGCATGGGCGTCGCCGGCGCGGGCATGCTCATCGGCGCGATCTGGTTCGGGATGCCGCTGATCGTGGCCCTGATCGGCTTCTTCGTGCTCATGATCGGCAACGGGCTGGTCGTCACGAACGGTGGGGCCCTCGCATCGTCCGCCGTCCCCGCACACCCCGGGACGAGCTCAGCCGTGCTCGGTCTGGTTCAGTGGACGACGGCCGGCGTGACCGCTCCGATCGCGGGACTCGGCGGCTCGGACACCGCCGTCCCGATGGCCGTCCTCGTCCTCGGTGGCGCGCTCGTGTCGCTCTGGGGACTGCTCGTCCTCGCACGACCCCACACCACCGGAAGGACCACCTCATGACCACCATCGCCATCGTCGGAGCCGGCAAGGGCCTCGGCCTCGCCGTCGCCGAGCGCTTCGCCCGAGAGGGCTTCTCGATCGCCCTGCTCTCCCGCAACCAGGACCGCCTGGACTCCCTCGCCGCCGGCCTCCGGGAGCACGGGTACACCGCCGCCGGCTTCGCCGCGAACGTCCGCGACGGGGACTCCCTCCGTGGCGCCCTCGAGCGTGCGACCGAGCAGCTCGGGCCGATCGAGGTGCTGCAGTACAGCCCGCTGCCCGCCAAGGAGTACATGCGCCCGGTGCTCGAGACCACGGCGGAGGACCTGGTCGGCCCGATCGAGTTCTCGGTCTACGGCTCGGTCAACGCCGTCCGCCAGGTGCTGCCCGGCATGCGCGCGATCGGGCACGGCACGATCCTGTTCGTGAACGGCGGGAGCGCGGTGCGCCCGGGTGCTCGGGTCACCGGCACGTCCGTGGCGTTCGCGGGCGAGAGCGCCTACGCGCAGCTGCTGCACGACGCCGTCCGTGACGAGGACGTCCACGTCGGCCAGCTCATCATCCCGTTCGGCATCGACGACGGGCAGCCCGAGCACTCCGGTGCGTCGATCGCGGACCGCCTCTGGGCGATCCACACCGAGCGCGGTGCGTTCCGGACGTACGCCGAGCCGCTGCCCGAGTGACCCACTGACGGACGGGAGGGACGTGGCGCCGCCGCCCCGCCCCTCCCGTCCGACCCTGGTCGCGTCTCGATCAGCGCGCGGCTCGCGTGATCGCCGTCGCCATCACGCGCGCGACGACGACGTTCGTCGCCGCGTCGCCGTGGATGCCGTCCGCCGACGCGCCCCGGATCCACGCCCCGTCCGCCTGCCGGAACCCGGCGAACGGGTCGACGTACGACCAGCCGTGCTCCGCCGCGTCGCGCTCCAGCGCCCGGCTGAGGACGAGCTGTCCCGCGCGGCGGTCGGCGCCCCACTGGCTCCAGGTCCAGTTCGACGGCGGGCCGGAGACGACGAGGACGTGCCGCGCACCGACCTTCCGGACGACGGCGTCCACGTTCGCGATCGTCGTCGCGGTCGGGATCGCCTGGTTCACGTCGTTCGTGCCGAGCTCGACGACGAGGACGTCCGCGTCCGGAACGGGGCCGATCTCGTGGAGGACCTCGTCGGACCGGTACCCGCTGTGCGCGTAGCCGCCGACGGCGTGGAACCGGGTGTCCGGCACGAGGTCGTGGAGCCAGGAGTCCGGCCGTGCCGTGATGGAGTCGCCCGCGTACGCGAAGGTGACCGCGCCGGACCGGTCGCCGGAGCCGAGCGCCCCGGTCACGGCGTCGTCCGGTGTGGCGGCACGGACAGCTGTTCCGCCGGCTGCGGCTCGGGTGTCCGCACGTTCGACCGGCGCGGCGGAGGCGCGACCGACGGACGGGGCGCGCTCGGCTGCGGCGGTGCTCGCCGACACGACGGCCGTGCCGACGACGAGGGATCCGCCGGCGACGAGGCAGGCGGCGGTGACGATGCTCGCGACGAGGGCGAGACGACGGGTGCGGGACACGACATCAGGTATCCCCCGGATCGGCCTGCCGTACCAGTCCCCAGACCTGGGGAACCGCGCCGCTGGCTGTGGGTCTTCGCGGCCCTTCCCAGCCGGCCGCCTCGGTCGGGTCCGGGACCCGCCGCGTCCGGTCACGGTGTGCGTCGCAGTGCCACGCGGTGGCGGCGGCCCGCGAAGACCCAGGTCCCCGCGGTGACGAGCAGCGGCAGCCCGAGCCCGAGGAGGGCGAGCACGGGCCAGTCCGCCACGAACGGCAGGTGCGTGGTGCCGGCTGGTCCCGCCGAGAAGCGGAGGGTGAGCGCCCGGATGGGCAGCAGCCCGAGCAGCGTGCCGATCACCGCACCGACGGTCGTCAGGATCGCGGCCTGCCACGCGGACACCCGGCGACGGAGCACGGGTGCCGCACCGACCGCGTCGAGGACCTCGTCGTCGCGTCGGCCGTCCGAGCGGGCCAGCCCGATGGCGACGGCGGTCGCGCCGATCGTCACCGCCGCGGCGAGGGCGAGGACGATCGCCTTGACGATGCCCTGCGCGTCGACCGGACCGGCCTCGTACTGGAAGTACGGGCCGCCCCACCGTTCGCGGTCCGCGCCGCCGAGGCTCTGCCACGCCGAGGTCAGCTCGTCGGACTGTGCCGGGGTCAGGTCCGCGGACTGCTCCGTGACGAGCATGCCGTCCACCGCCGGGACCCGGTACCGCTCGGCGGTCTCGCGGGTCATGAAGACGCCGACCTGGATGCGGGGGGTCTGCACGTCGAGCACCGCGGGGATCGTCGTCGTGGCGTCCGGACGGGTCGTGGCCGTGATCGCGGGGCTGTTCGACGTCTGGTCGCGGAACGCGTCGATCCGGACCTGGCCGTCGTGCGCGTACTCCGACCACAGGGCGACGGCGCGGCCCGAGGTGAGCGCGTCGCGGACCTCGGCGGACGGACGGTGTCCGGTGAGGACGGCGTAGTCGTCCACCGTGCCGGTCCAGATGTGCGGCGCGGAGGTGTCCTGCGACTCCAGGTAGCGCGAGCACGACGTGGTGTCGTTCGCGCGGCAGTCCGTCCGCCCCCACGAGTGCAGGAGCGAGAGCGTCGACGGCTGGTCGCCGGCGACGTCGGGCGCGACGCCGAGCACACGGACCCGGTCGTGGTCGAGGACACCGGAGACGATCTTCGCCGCCTTCGCCGTGACGGAGGCGTCGTAGCCGCCGTCGCTGCCGTCCTCGTTCGAGAGCCAGACGTCGGCCGTCGCGACGCCCACGGCGGTGCGGTACTCGTAGTCGCGGACGAACTGCGCGTGCTCGGACGCACTCCACGTGATCGCCACCGAGGCCACGAACACGACGCTCATCACGCTCGCGAGCACCGGCACGGTCCGCACCGGGTTGCGCCGGGCGTCGCGGGCGGCGATGCGGGCGGAGAGCCCGAGCCGCGTCGCGGTCCTGGAGACGAGGGCGAGCAGCCACGGCGACGACATCGCGACCCCGAGCTGCATGAGGCACGGGCCGATCGCGACGCCGGCGCCGACGATCCAGGCGAGGTGGTCCTGCTGCACCGGGCGGTCGTTGAGGAGCAGCACGCCCGCACCGCACGCCAGGGTCATCACGGTGCCCGCGACGACGAGCACCGGTGCCCAGATCCGGCGGCGGCGCTCGGCGCGCGGGTTCACCGCCGCGGGCCGGAGCGAGCCGCGCAGTGCGGCGAGGACGTTCACCCGCGTCGCCGCACGGGCCGCGACGAGCGCCGACACGAGCCCCGCGAGGACGGCGGCGGCACCGATCGACAGGACCAGGCCGACCGGGACGTGCAGCCCGGGCCACGAGCCCACGTTGCCGTTGTCGGCCAGGTGGAACGCGAGCACGCCGACCCCGGTGCCGAGCGCGACCCCGAGGACGGCGCCGGTGAGCCCGAGCACCAGCCCGGAGCCGGCCACGATCGACCGGACGAAGCGTCGGTCCCCGCCGACGCTCGTGACGATCGCGTACGAGCGGGTGTCCGCCCGAGTGCCGACGAGGAACGCGGCACCGGCGAGCAGGGCGACCTCGAACATCGCGAAGACGCCGAGCAGCGCCATCGCCCCGAGGAACCAGCCGATCGGGCTGCTGAGCCCGGCGCCGTGCAACCGCTCGTCGGGCGGGTCGAGCACGACGGGACGCGACTGCACCGTGATCCCGTGGGCGTTGAGCGCGCGGATCTCCGACCACGTCGGGGCGTCCGAGGCCAGGTACACGGTCACGTCGAACGGCGCCGCGGCCGTGCCGGTCGTCGGCTGCGTGGTGCCCCACGGCACGAAGACGCCCTGCGCGCCCGGGTCGGACGCGGCGTCGCGCATGGTGCCCGTGATCGTGAAGCGCTTCGTCACCGGGTCGGTCAGGTCGACCGTGTCGCCGATCGACGCGCCGAGTCGCTCGAGCGTCGCCGGGGTGACCATGAGCTCGTCACGGCTGGTCGGTGCGGCGCCGTCGAGCACGTGCCAGTGCCCGTCGAGGACCCGCGACCAGACCGCTCCCTCGACCGCCTGGATCCCGATCGGCCCCTTCGGCCCGGTCAGCACGATCTGCGCCGAGGTGACCGGGATCGACACGGCACCGGCGGGCACGTGGTCGAGGACGTCGGCGAACCGGGCCTCGCCGTCGGACTTCGCCACCGGGCTGTCCTTCGCGGACTCGGTGTACTGCCACTGCACGGGGTCCTGCCGCATGCCCGGGAGGTCCGGGCCGACGACCTGCATCTGCGCTGCAGCGTGCCCGAGGTCGTACCGCAGGCTCTCCGCCTGGGTCGGCTGCGTCGACTGCACGACGACCGACACCGCGGCGAACCCGGCGGTCGGGATGCCGATGAGCGCGACGATCAGCGCCGCCCGCCCGGCCTTCGCGAACGCCAGCCGGCGGCCCAGCCGGAGCGCCGGTCGCAGCGCGAAGGGCGTGCGGCGGTCACGCCCCGAGCGGGCTCCGGCGTCGGCACGTCGCCGACGCGCGTTCACGAGGCGGTCCGGTCCGTGAGCGCCATCTCGACGCCCGAGTACACGGTCTCGTCCACGACGCGGCCGTCGCGGAGGAACACGATCCGGTCCGCCCAGGCCGCGTGCCGGGCATCGTGGGTCACGAGCAGCGCGCCCGCCCCGGAGTCGACGTGCCGGCGCAGCATGCGGAGCACGACCTCGCCGGTCTGCGAGTCGAGGGCACCGGTCGGCTCGTCGGCGAGGACCAGCCGGCGCTCGCCGACGACCCCGCGCGCGATCGCGACCCGCTGCTGCTGGCCACCGGACAGATCGTCCGGGAAGGCGTCGGCGCGGTGCCCGAGCTCGACGTTCTCGAGCGCGAGTTCGGCTGCGCGGCGGGCACGGCTCGCCTTCCAGCCGTCGAGCTCGAGCGGCAGCGCCACGTTCTCGACCGCGGTCAGCGAGGGGATGAGGTTGAAGTCCTGGAACACGAACCCGACGAGACGCCGACGCAGCGCGGCGAGGTCCTTGGCCGGCCGGTCGGACACGAAGTCGCCGTCGATGACGACCTCGCCGCTGGTCGGCGGCAGGAGCGTGCCCGCGCAGGCGAGCAGCGTCGACTTGCCCGAGCCCGAGGTGCCCATCACGGCGACCATCTCGCCGCGGGCGATGCGCAGGTCGATGCCGGCGAGGGCGGTGACGGCCTTCGCGCCGGAGCCGTACTGCACGCTCACGGCGTCGAGCTCGAGGAGCGGTGCGACGGCGTTCACCGGGCGCTCCGCACGGTGGCGTCGGACGACTCGGCAGCGACCGTCGAGTCGGGTGTCGGGGACGGGCGGTAGCGCGCGACGCTCGACTCCACGTGGTCGAGCCAGCGGACGTCGGCCTCGGCCTGGAAGAGCATCGACTCGAGCACGAGCGACCAGGCCAGGTCGTCCGCCGGGTCCGAGGAGCGCTTCAGTCGGGTCAGGTCCTGCAGGTTCCGCACGGCGGCGGCGCGCTGGACCTGCACGAGGCGCGGCACGTCGACGCCGGGCACCGTCACCGCCAGGGCGAACTTGATCGCGAGCTCGTCACGACCGCGCTTCGGCGGGACCGGCTCGCTGAACCAGCGTGCGACCTCCTCGTGACCCGCGTCGGTCGCCGTGTAGACGACGTGTCCGTCGTCGTCGGCGTCACCGCGGGCCACGAGGCCGTCGCGTTCCAGGCGGTCGAGCGTCGTGTAGACCTGGCCGATGTTCAGCGGCCAGCTGCCCCCGGTCCGGTGCTCGAACTCCCCCCGGAGCTGGTACCCGTAGCCGGGCCCGGCCACCAGCAGCGCGAGTACGCCCATCCGTACGCTCATGACGTCTTCCCCCTCGTTCCGTCCGCCTTGGACATACCGAGTATGCACATACCGCGTATGTGAACGCAACCCCATGACGGACTGGAGGCGCGGTGCCAGCTGGCACCGCGCCTCCCGTCCGTCACCGTGTCGCGTCAGTGACCCAGCTTCGACAGCTCCTCGAACTCGTCGTCGGTCAGCTCGACCGTCGCGCCCGCGAGGTTGTCCTCGAGGTGGGCGACGCTCGACGTGCCGGGGATCGGCAGCACCACGGGCGAGCGCTTCAGCAGCCAGGCCAGGGCGAGCTGGGCCGGGGTGGCGCCCTTGCGCTCGGCGATCTCGGTCAGCGGGGAGTCGCTGCCGGTGAGACCGCCGGTCGCGAGCGGGAACCACGGGATGAAGCCGATGCCCTGCTCGGTCGACCAGTCGAGGAGTTCCTCGGCGTCGCGCTTCTGCAGGTTGTACAGGTTCTGGACGGAAACGATCGTGGCGATCTCCTGCGCAGCCTTCACCTCGTCGACCGACACCTCGGACAGGCCGATGTGGCGGATCTTGCCCTCGTCCTGCAGCTTCTTCAGCTCGCCCACCTGGTCCTCGAGCGGGACCTTCGGGTCGATGCGGTGGAGCTGGAACAGGTCGATGCGCTCGAGGCCGAGGCGGCGGAGGCTCATCTCGGCCTCCTGGCGCAGGTACTCCGGGCGGCCGACCGGCGGCCACTCGTTCGGCCCGGTGCGGGTGAGACCGGCCTTCGTCGCGATGACGATGTCGTCGCCGTAGGGGTGCAGCGCCTCGCGGAGCAGGTCCTCGGCGACGTAGGGGCCGTAGGAGTCGGCGGTGTCGAAGAAGTCCACGCCGAGCTCGACGGCGCGCTTGAGGACACGGATCGCCTCGTCGTGGTCCTTCGGGGGTCCCCAGACGCCGGGGCCGGTGAGCTGCATGGTGCCGTAGCCGAGGCGGTGGACCTCGAGGTCACCACCGATGCGGAAGGTGCCGGAGGCGGCGGCCGGACGGTTCGTGGTGTCGGTGCCAGTGGTCATGTCCCCGGTCTACGCCTGCTTCGTTGCAGGTCTGGTGAACCGGTGTCCCCCGGGATCTGTCAGAAGCGGTTCCTATGCTCCTCGGCGTGCCCCTCCGCTCCCGCAGACGGAGTCCCGGCCGCTCGTTCGTCATCGGTGTCGTCGGGATCGCGTTGCTCGCCGGGATCGTCGTCCTCCTCGTCCCCGCCGTCCTGGGCGTCCTCGGGAGCTCGGGGTCCGTGATCGGCTCGCTGCTGCCGTGGCTCGCGCTCCTGCTCGTCCCCGTCGCCGGTGCGGCACTCGGCACCCGGTCGAAGCGGCTCGCCGTGCTGTCCCTCGCCTTCGCCGCCGCGTGGGCCGTCGCGGTCCTGCCCGGCGTGCTCGCTCCCGGCACCTCGGGGTCGCCGCAGTTGACGGTCGTCACCGAGAACATCGAGGCCGCCAACCCCGACCCGGCCGCCACTGCGAGGTCGATCGCGGCGCGCGACCCGGACGTCATCGCGCTCGAGGAGCTCACCCAGACCTCGGGCACGGCGGTCGCGGGCGTCCTCGACGAGCGGTACCCGCACCACTACCGCGTCGGGTCGATCGGGGTGTGGAGCCGGACGACCCTGCGCGACGGCGAACCCCTGACGCTCGGCCTGGGCTGGGCCCGGGCGCTCCGGGTGACGGTGGACACCGGGGTCGGCGACGTCCGGTTGTACGTCGTGCACATGGACTCACTGCGACTGGGTGGCGAGGACGGTCGGCCGCGGATGCTGGCGTCGCTCACCGAGGCGGTCCGCGACGACGAATCGGAGCGGCTCGTCGTCGCCGGGGACTTCAACGGCGGTGCGGCCGACCCGGAGATGCTCCCGCTGACCCGGATGCTCGACGAGGGCGGCGGGTTCGGGGCGACCTGGCCGGCGCAGTTGCCCGTCGTGCGGATCGACCACGTGTTCACCCGGGGGCTCGGGACGACGTCGACCGAGGTCCTGCCCGCGAACGGCAGCGACCACCGGGGCGTGCTCGTCGGCCTGCGCCGCTGACGGCGGGCGCGGGCGCGGGCGCCGTCGTCGGTGCGTTCGCGGTCGTCGGTGCGTCGAACCACGTTTCCGACGTCGAACCAGCCCGCGCGCCTGGTTCGACGTCGTCTTCGTGGTTCGACAGGGGCCGTCAGGGCTTCCGCGGGTACGGGGTCTCGCCCCGCTCGAGCCCGCCGACGAGCTTCGCGAGCCGGTTCGCCCGCGCCGTCGCACTCGGCGCGGTCGTGATCCGGTGGAGCACGGCGTACCGGTTCGTGGCGTCGAGTTCGGCGAACAGCGCTGCGGCCGCGGGAGCGGCGTCGAGCGCTGCCTGCAGGTCGTCGGGCACGGTGGCCGTCGCGGCACCGGCGTAGGCGCGGTCCCACCGGCCGTCGCGCTTCGCACGGTCGACCTCGGCCCGGCCCCGGTCGCGCATGCGCCCCGCGGACTCGAGGGTGGCCACGAGTCCGATGTTCCGCTGCGACCAGATCGACGCCTTGCGCCGCGGGGTGAACCGCTGGCGGAAGGTCGCGGTGTCCCGCCCGCGCTTCTGGCCGTCGATCCAGCCGGAGCAGAGCGCTTCGTCGAGCGCCTGGTCGTAGGTCAGCGTCGTGGGCTCCGTGGTGCCCTTCTTCGCGAGGACGAGCCACACGCCGTCGGGGTCGTCCTCGTGTGCGTCGAGCCAGGCGCGCCAGGCAGCGGCGTCGGGGAGTACCAGGTCGTCCGCGTCCATGCGGTCATCGTAGGGCGGCCCACCGTCGCCCGGAGGGCCGCGCCGGACCGGTGCCGCGCCTCCTGGAGCGGCGCTCCGGATCCCGGTTCCCCGACGACCCCGCGACCGCGACTCCGTGCGGGTCCGTCTCGACGGTCGCGGGCTCGCCCTCGATCGCCCGTCGCAGCGCCTCGAGGTACCCGAACCCGTCCCGCACGTTCGGGATGAGGCCGGGTCCGCCCTCGGCCCACTCCGACACGTTGTACACCGTCATCACCCGCGGCAGGTCGTGCTCGTCGACGTAGGCGCGGGCTCGGTCGAGCTGCTTCCGGAAGAGCTGCGGGGTCGACCCGGTGTAGTGGTACCCGGACGGGTGCGGGTGTGCGGTGTCGAGCGCCGTGAAGGTGCCGATCGCGGCGTTCTCCTGCAGGTCGGGGACGGCGTCGTACTCGACGTGTTCCGTGTAGTCGGCGTAGGTGTCGTGGTCGGTGCCGTCGTCGTAGTTGCCGTCGTAGGACGCGTTGACGATCCGGATGCCGTCGCCCACGTACCGCTCCCACCGCGCCCCGAGGACGCCGGGGTGGCGACCGAGCACGGCGACGCCGTCGTACCCGAGGTCGCGGAACGACGACGCGAGGGACCGGAGGAACGCGAGGGTCTTCGGCATGTTCAGGTTCGCGTACCCGTCGAACGCGCCGCGCAGCGACTCGAGGTCCCATGCGTTCACGGTCGCGTAGCGCTTGCCGTCGTCCGCGAAGACGTACACGTTCGGGTGGTCACGCACGGTGGCGACCAGCTGCTCGGCCCGGCGCTGGATCTCGGCTGCCGAGCCGACGCTGCCGATCGGCAGGACGTAGTCGAGCGCCCGCGAGTTCGGCGTCTGCTCGAAGTACGCCTCGAGCCAGTCGCGGCCGTTCCCGCTCCAGCCGTCGGTCGTGAAGCCGCGCGACTGTGGGAAGCTCACCGCTCGGACGCCGGCGCTCCGCAGCCAGTACGCGGTCCACCCGAGGACACGGGGATCGTCGCCCTCGTAGAACCCCAGCGTCGGGTGACGAGCCGGGTCGTAGCCGAGCTGCGGATCCGTCCTGCCCCCGTCGCGGTTCGTGGGGAAGTTCCACCGCCAGTCGTACCAGCCCTTCCACCCGGAGCCGCCCACGAGGCCGAAGTCGTTGTACCAGTGCGCGATCACGTCGATGTCGTCCGGCCCGGACCCGGCCGCGTGTTCGACGGTCGGCGGCTCGGTGAGCTCGCCGAAGTCCAGCGGTGTGCCGGCGTACACCGCGCAGTCCTCGTGCTGTGGCGTCCCGACGTCGGTGCGGTACGGCGGGTCGAACTCCGCCCAGGCCGCCCGGTCGGCGGGGTCTGCCGCGCACGGCGCGGCCGACCGGAGTTCGACGGTGGTGGTCAGGACGAGCGGGAGCAGCGCCACGATCGACAGGACGCGGCGGGCGGTCGTCGCGACCGGGACGGAGGGGGTGCGCACGACGGAATACAAGCACACCAGATGTGCCGTTCCAGAACATTCCGCATGCGCGCGGTGCTCACACCCAGTTCGGCTGCGCCAGCACCCCGCCCGGGTCCACCTGCTCGGCGATCCGGTGCAGCCGCGAGGTGTTCACGTCGAAGTAGTCCGCCGGGTCCGTGATCGCCGCGTCGCAGTAGTTCGCGTACGCCGCGTCACCCCACGCCGGCCGCATCGCCTTCCGGAACCCCCGGACGTAGGCGTCGAAGGGTGCCGGGTCCGATCCGTCCGCGAACACGGCGGTGTACTGCACGGTCATGAGCGCCGACCGCCACGGGAACGCGGTGTCGGTCCGTCCGACGTCGGAGACGACACCGCCGAGGGCGTCGAGCGCGACCCCGCCCTCGAGGTTCCCCGCCACGTCACCGGCGGCCTCGGCGTGGGCGACGAGCACGTCGATCTGTTCGTCGGACAGTTTCACCGATCCGATCGAGGACGTCGCCGCCTCGGACACCCGCTGTGGCTTCCCCGCCAGCGCGGACATCGCGGCACCGTAGGTGAGCTGTCGCGCGGTGTGGGCGAGCGGCTTCGCTCCGGTGGCGGCGATGAAACCGTCGACGGTGGTGTCAGCTCCGGTCTTCGAACCCGTCCACACACCCGTCACAGTGACGGTCGGGGCGGTGTGCCGGCTCCCGTTCAGCAGCTTGAGCGTCGACCACAGCTCCGGGTCGGCGGTGGGCGCCCAGTCCTGCCAGGCGCGCACGACCGCCGCGGCGGCCGACCACGCGAAGGTGATCGAGAAGAGCAGGACGCCGGGCGCGGCCTGGGTCCGGTACGTCAGTGCGGTGACGACGCCGACGGTTCCACCGCCCCCGCCGCGGCAGGCCCAGAACAGGTCGGGCTCGGCGGTCGCGGAGACCTCGTGCACGGTGCCGTCCGGCGTGACGACGGTCGCACCGGTGAGCTGGTCGCACGTCAGCCCGAAGGAGCGGACGAGCACACCGACCCCGCCGCCGAGCGTCAGGCCGCCGATCCCGACCGTGGGGCAGGACCCGGCGCCGATGGCCCGTCCGGCGGCGGCGAGCGTGGCGTAGACGTCGCCGAGCTGCGCACCGGGACCGATCGTCACGGTGCCGTCGTCGTGCACGTCGATGCCGTCGAGGTCCTGCGTGCTGATCACCAGCGACCGCGGGACGTCGGTGCCGCTCGCGCCGCCCGCCGACCAGCCCGTGTACGAGTGCCCGCCGGAACGGAGCGCCACCGGCGTGTTCGTGTTCCGGGCGAAGGCCAGCCCGGCCTGGACGTCCGCGGTGCCGGCCGCGCGCAGGATGCCCTGCGGGTCGGCGTCGTCGTACCGGGGGTTCTCGACGAGCCGGGCGCTGTTCCACCCGTTCGATCCGGAGCGCAGCAGCCGTCCGGAGACCGCGGCGGCGAGGGCGTCCCACGAGTCGGGGCCGCCCGGTGTCGGTGACGCGGTCGGGGTCCCGGTGGGCTCGGGCTCACTCGTGGCCGACGGGGACGGGGACGGCGCCGGTCGGCTGCACGCGGCGAGCACCCCGGCGATCCCGAGTCCGACTCCCCCGGCGAGCACCGCCCGCCTGGTGGCGGGACGGGTCACGGTCCGGAGACCCCGCCGCCGGCGCCGGTGATGCCCGGGTGCGCGGCCTTCGACAGCCCCTCGGTCACCGAGTGCGCGGCCTCGGCGTCCGCTCGCGCCTGTGCCCCGAGCCGCGGGTCGGCCGGTCCGAGGTGCGCGAGGCGCTTCGCTCGTCGGTGGTTCTGCACCTCGAGCACGGTGATGACGGCGGCGATCAGCACCGCGACGCCGATCACGATCCACACGATGGTCATGACGTCCCCTCTCGTCCCGGGGTCTCGGACCCCGTGCCCGCGAGCGTACCCGAGCTGCTGATCCGGGTGGCTCCGGCCCACTCGTGCACCCACTCCGGCACCGACAGGTCCCGGTCGGTCGCGCCCGCGGCCTCGAGCAGTTCCGACGGGGACACCGTCCCGCCGGTGCGCAGTAGGAACCGCGCCTGCACCACGGCCCGTGCCACCACGGCCCCGCGGCGGACGAACGTCTGCTCCAGGTAGGCCGCGCGGTCGTCCATCCCGAGCACCCGGGTCACGAGCTCGAACCGCTGCCCGAGCGTCAACGACCGCTTGTAGGTGATCGTCTGCGCCGACACGACCGGGTACCAGCCGCGCTCGGCGATCGCACCCCAGAACCCCGAGCGCAGCATGAGGTCGAGCCGCCCGAGGTCGAGCATCGACAGGTACTTCCCGTTGTTCACGTGCCGCAGCGGGTCGAGGTCGGTCAGGGTCACCCGGAACGGCGTGCGGACCTCGTCCCAGAGCGTCGGTCGCCGTCCGCCGGTAGTGGGGCGGAGCCGGACGCGCAACTGGAGCAGGAACAGCCGGAAGTACAGGTTCACTCCCCGATCACACCAGGGTCGGGCCACGAACGCGCGGAACCTTGGAGGAACCGCACGAACCGGCATTCCCGGCTGACGGGTCCGGTCAGTGCCTCCCTCCAACCGAGGGACCCGGAGTAGACCTGCACCCATGCAGACACGCAAGCTCGCAGACCTCGAGGTCGGACCCGTCGGCCTCGGCACCATGGGCATGAGCGCCTTCTACACGGGCGCCGGCACCGACGACGACGAGTCGATCCGCACCATCCACCGCGCGATCGACCTCGGCGTCACCCTGTTCGACACCGCCGAGGCGTACGGCCCCTACACGAACGAGGACCTGCTCCGCCGGGCCCTCGGAGACCGCCGCGACGACGTCGTCATCGCGACGAAGTTCGGCCTCATCACGCACACCGCCGGCGAGGAGACGCCCGCCACGGGCCGCGGCATCAGCTCCGCACCGGAGTCCGTGCGCGAGGCGCTCGAGGGCTCGCTCCGCCGCCTCGGCACCGACCACATCGACCTGTACTACCAGCACCGCGTCGACCCGGCCGTCCCGATCGAGGACGTCATCGGGCAGCTCGCCGGCTTCGTGCAAGAGGGCAAGATCCGCCACATCGGGCTCTCCGAGGCGAGCGCCGCGACGATCCGGAAGGCCCACGCGGTGCACCCGATCACGGCGCTCCAGAGTGAGTACTCGCTGTGGACCCGGGACCCCGAGGGCGACGTGCTCGACACCCTCCGCGAGCTCGGCATCGGCCTCGTGCCGTACTCGCCGCTCGGCCGCGGGTTCCTGACGGGAGCGATCACGAAGCCGTCCGACCTGGACGCCGACGACTTCCGCCTGGCGAACCCGCGCTTCCAGGAGGAGGCCTTCGCCGAGAACATGCGCATCGTCGACGCCGTCAAGGCGATCGCGACCGAGGCCGGCGGGACCCCGGCGCAGGTGGCGCTGGCGTGGCTGCTCGCGCAGGGCGACGACGTCGTGCCGATCCCCGGCACGAAGCGGGTCTCGCGGCTCGAGGAGAACGTCGGCGCAGCCGACCTCACCCTGACCGCGGACCAGATCGCGCACCTGTCGGCGCTGCCGGTGCCGACGGGTGACCGCTACCCCGACATGTCGACCATCGGTCGGTAGACGCGACCGATGACGGCCTGGAGGCGCGGTGCCAGCCGGCACCGCGCCTCCAGGCCGTCTCGGCGTGCGTTCCGGGCGTCGGTCCGGCGACGGACGCGACCCACGCCCGTCATCCCGGCCCGCCGAGCGGGCGGAACATGCGCCGTTCGCCATGCGAGCCGCGCACATTTCGCCCGCTCGCGCGCTGCGGGCGGGACACATGCCCCGCGCGGCATGGGATCAGCTTCCGCGGTAGGTGCTGTAGGCGAACGGGCTGAGCAGGAGCGGCACGTGGAGGTGCTCGGTCCCGCCGACGGTGAAGGCGACGACGACGAACGGGTGGAACGTCGGCACCCCGGCGGCGCGGTGGTACGCGCCGGTGTCGAAGCGCAGCTGGAGGTCGCCTCGCGGCAGGACGTCCGGCCCGAGGGCAGCTCGTCCGTCGGTGTCGGTCGTGCCGGTCGCGAGGACGTCGCCGTCGACGGTGCTCAGCACGAGGCCCACCCCCGCGGCGGGTGTGCCCCGGGTCGCGTCGAGCACGTGCGTGGTCAGCTGGGCGACGGCGAAGGTCGCGCGGATGCGGTGCAGTGCGATGTCCGCGAGGGCACCGGCGGCCTCGGCGACCTCGACGTCGGGATCGTTGCCGAGCCGCCGTCGGAGTTCGGCGAGGAGCTCCTCGGGCGTCCGGCCGGCCGCGCGCACGAGGAACACCCGGCCGAACCGCCGCTCGTACTCGGCGTTCCCCGCGGCGATCGCCCGGGCGACGTCGTCGTCCGCGGTGCGCATGGCCGACTGCTCCCGGGCTGACGAGGCATCACTGCCCCGCTCACCGATCCGCGGGTGCTGCGCGAGGGCGGCGTCGAGCTCGGCGGCGCCCCACCCCCGGGCCTCGGCGGCGGCACGCTCCAGGAGCGCGGCGACGGAGCCGTACGGCCGTCCGGCGGCGAGTGCGTCGGCCCACGCCGGGACCGCCGCCCACCCGGTGGCCGTGGCGACCGCGTCGGAGACGGTCGCGTCGTCGAGATCGCCGATGTCCATGCCGCCACGCTACGGAACGCCCGTTTCACGGGGGTTACGCCGTGGTTTCCCGCGCGAGGTGGCCGACGGTCCCGGAACGGTCGCCGCTCCGGGACGGGAGGCGCGGGTCGGACCCGCACCGCGCCTCCCGAACCGCAGGTGCGCACCTCGACGACGTCTGCGCGCGCTGCACGCCGCGCACTCGTCGTCCGCGTGCGCAGTCGCGACTAGACCTCCGCGGCGAAGGACGCCGCGCGGAGCTGCAGGTCCTCGATCCGCTGCAGCCGTGCGGCCTCGACGTCGTAGCCCTCGTACGCGAGCGGCGGCGTCCGCCGGACGTTGCGCGAGCACTGGAAGTCCTGGCAGACGAGCGTGCCGACGGTGTTGCCGTTGCGACCCGCCTTGCCGGACCGCTTCGCGCTGTAGAACACGACGTCGTTGGGGAGCTTCACGTCCTGGCACCACGAGCACTGCGCACGGGCACGGGGCGAGGCCTCGGCCTGCCGGAAGAGGATGCCGACGAGGTCGCCCTCGAGGGTCGGCACGACGGCGTACGCGCGCCGGGCGAGCTTCGGGTCGCGCCAGCCGAGGTAGTCGAGCGCGTCCCAGTCGACGGTCTCGAGGTCGGCGGGCAGCGTGAGGTCTCCGGTCTCCTTGCGGGAGGCGTTGACGAAGGACGTGCGGATGGTCTTCTCGCTGATGGGCAGCATGGTGGTTCGCTCTCGGACGGGCCCGGGGCACGCGGACGCATGCCGCACCGGGCGGAGGGTTCAGGGTTCGATGACGGCGGCCGCACCGAACGGTGCGACCGGGGGCATCACGCCCTGATGTCGGCGAAACGGGCGCCGACCACCTCCTGGAAGCTCACCCGACCAGCCTACGTCGACGTGTCAAGCCGGGTGCGGCTGCGCGGTGAGGAGGACGAGCGAGCCCTCGAACGTCGGCTGCGTGCGGAGCGCGCCGTGGGCTCGGTCCCACTCGCCGGACTCGAGGGCCGTGCGGAGCGCGGCGACGGACCGCCGCGCGGTCATCTCGTCGACGGAGCTCCACGCCGCGTCCGCCCGTCGTGCGCCCGGGTCGAGGAGGCGTTCCGGCCGCGCGTAGTACGCCTCGGAGAACCCGTCGACGCACGTGAACGGGATCGGCAGGCGCGTTGTCGTGACCGCGTCGTCGGCGAGGGCCGCCGCGATCCGGGCGAGCGAGGGGTACCGCCGGGCCTCGGTCGCCATGACCTCGGGGGCGTACTCGGCGAGCCAGAAGTCCTCGACGCGGTCGGGGTCGCACGTCAGGATCACGATCGGGCCCCGCGTCACCCGGCGCAGCTCGGCCAGCCCACGCTCGAGGTCGCCCCACTCGTGCACGGAGAAGGTCGTCATCGCGGCGTCGAACGTGTCGTCGGCGAACGGCAGGTCCTCGGCGGTGGCGTCGACCGCGGTCACCTCGCGGTCGGTGGGCTCGTAGGACCCGGCGCCGGCGCCCACGTCGAGGACCGTCCGGGCGTCCCCGAGGGCCTTCGCGATCGCCCGGGCGAAGGACGGCTCCGGCCGACGGTACTTGCGGTGGTCCTGACCGATGCGGGCGGAGTCGGCGTCCCCCGCTGAACCGTCCGTCGTCCTCGTCACGGCCCCAGCCTACGGACCGGGCCTGTTACGGTCGGGCCATGGTATCCGGGGGATTCGCCGTCGTCAGTGTCCTGTACATCGCGTTCGTCGTGGCGCTCGCCGTGCTGACGGTCGCGCTCATCGTGCTCGTGTTCGCCGCGATCCGCGTGCTGCGGCTGTCCGCGACGGAGCGGCAGCTGCGCATCGAGCGGCTGCGGTATGACGCCGCCGTCGACGGGATCGAGGACGGTGGCGCCGGCCCGGACGCGACCGGTCCCACGACCCCCACCGTCTGACGCCCGTCGGGCGGGGGGTCAGTCGACCGACTCGGTCTCCGACTCACGCAGCGCCGCGTAGTGCTCGGCACGCTCGGTCGCAGCCCACGACCCGAGGAGCGCCAGGGACCGCTCGGACTCGCTGCCGGGTTCGGCCGAGTACGAGAACATCACCAGGCCCGGGTCCGCGACGAGTTCCAGCGCCTCGTAGTCGAGCCGGAGCTCACCGACGATCGGGTGCACGAGCCGCTTCTTGCCGGTGCGGTGCATCCGGACGTCGTGGGCGGCCCACCACGTGCGGAACTCCTCGCTCCGGGTCGACAGCTCGCCGACGAGGGTCACGAGTCCGGGCTCGCACGGGTTCGAGACCGCGGCCGCACGGAGGATCGCCACCGCGTCCCGAGCGGTCTGCGCCCAGTCTGCGAAGAACTCCTTCGCCGCGGGGTCGAGGAACGTGAAGCGCGCGGTGTTCACCGGACGACCGGGGCCCGCGAACATCGGCGCGTACAGCGCGCGACCGAGCTCGTTCGTCGCGACCACGTCACCGCGCTCGTTCCGCACCCAGGCGGGCGCTCCCGTGATCGAGTCGAGCAGCCGCTGCACACCGGGTCGCACGCGGGTCGGGACGTTGCGGTGCATCACCTTCACGCCGGCGTTCGCCAGGCGGGCGAGGTCCCACAGGTGCACGCGCTCGTCCTCGTCGAGCTGCAGCGCACCGGCGAGCCCCTCGAGCACGCTGTCCGAGACGCCCTTGAGCGAACCCCGCTCGAGCCGCGTGTAGTAGTCCACGCTGACGCCGGCGAGCATGGCGACCTCGTGCCGACGCAGTCCCGGCACCCGTCGGACACCGCCGCCGAACGACGGCATGCCGACCTGCTCGGGAGTGAGCCGCGCCCGCCTCGAGGACAGGAAGTCGCGGATCTCGTTGCGCACGTCGATACCCATGCGACGAGCGTACGTCCCGTGGCTGGTACCGCGGCAGGCCCTGCCCGTACCCGGGACGGGACGGACGGGAGGCGCGGGGCGGCCCCGCACCGTCCTCCCTCGCAGGCTCGGTCGGCGCGCCCCGCGCAACGCTCCGCGTTGCCGCCGAGCGGGGCGCGCCCGCGTCAGGCGGTTGCGTCGGCCGTGATGCGCACGCGCGCCACGCGGTGACCGTCCATGGCGGTCACCTCGAGCCGGTGGCCGCCGACCTCGACGACGTCCCCGACCTCGGGCACGCGGTCCAGCGCCACCTGCACCAGGCCGCCCACCGTCTCGTAGTCGCCGTCGGGGAGGGCCGGGCCGCCGTCGGCCACGAGGTCCTCGAGCACGGTCGCCCCGTCGACGCCGTCGTGCTCGGCCGCGGGCTCGTCGTACTCGTCGCGGATGCGTCCGACGAGGTCCTCGAGCAGCGCCTCGAGCGTCACCATGCCCGCGCTGCCGCCGTACTCGTCGACGACCAGGGCGATCTGGTGTCCCTCGGTGCGCATGTCCGCGATCGCACTCGACAGCGACTTCGTCTCGGGCAGCGCGAGCACCGGACGCACGAGGGTCGACACCGGTGCGGTGGGGTCCTCCGGGCGCAGCAGGTCCCGCAGGTGGACGAACCCGTCGACGTGGTCCCGCGTGCCGTCGGTGACGAGGTACCGGGTGTGCCCGAGGTCGATGGCGTGGTCGGTGGCCGCGGCGATCGAGGTGCCCGCGTCGATCGTGGACACGTCGTACCAGGGCCGCATGGACTCGCGGAGGATCCGGTCGCCCGCGTCGAGGGCGCTCCGGGCGATCCGGCGTCCCTGGGCGTCGATGGCGTCGTGGTCCTCGACGAGACCGCGGAGCTCCTCGGTGCTCATCGACTCGCTCCGGGCGTTCGGGTCCCCGCCGAGCAGCCGCACGACGGTGTCGGTCGACTTCGAGAGCAGCCAGATCACCGGGCGCATGAGCGTGGCGAACCGGTCGAGCGTCGGGGCCACGGCCATCGAGAAGCCCTCGGCGCGCTGCAGGGCGAGCCGCTTCGGCACGAGCTCGCCGAAGACCAGCGACAGGTAGGCGATCACGAGGGTCATCAGCACCAGTGCCACCGTCTCGGCAGCACCCTGCTCGAGCCCGAGGCCCGTGAACAGCGGCGCGACGTCCGGAGCGATCGACGATGCGCCGTACGCGGCCGAGAAGAACCCGGCGACGGTCACGCCGATCTGCACGGCGGAGAGGAAGCGGTTCGGATCGCGGCCGAGCTCGGCGACCCGCATCCCCCGGGGCCCGCGGCGCTCGAGCTGCTGCAGCTGGGATTCACGGAGGGAGACGAGGGCGATCTCGGCTGCGGCGAACACGCCACCGACGAGCACGAAGAGGACCACGAGCCCGAAGGCGATCCAGGTGTCGGGTCCCATCAGCGGGTTGCCGGCTCAGATCGGCGACGGGCGGGCGGTCTGTGACAATCGTCCATGCCTGTGAGCATGCACAGGGAACCTGATCAGGCGGTGAGGGAACGCCCGATGCGCGCTTCGAGCCAGGCTTCCGGGTCGATCGGGGTCTCGCCGTCCATCAGGACCTCGAGGTGGAGGTGCGCCCCGGTCGAGACCCCGGAGGAGCCGACCTTGCCGATGAACTGCCCGGCCTCGACGGTGTCGCCGACCTTCAGCGGCGAGGAGCCGGGGATCATGTGGCCGTAGAGCGTCGAGACCTCGCGCCCGTCGATCACGTGGTCGATGATCACCGCGGTGCCGTACGAGAAGTACGTGCCGGAGACCCGGACGGTCCCCGCGGCCACGGCACCGATCGGCGCGCCCATGCCCGGGTTGAAGTCGAGGCCCTGGTGGAGCGACGAGCAGGCGCCGCACGGAGCCGAGCGGTAGCCGAAGCCCGAGCTCATCCGTACCGGCCCGGGGAACGGCGACCGGACCTCGCCGCCGTAGGACACCGACGTGCCCGGGGCCCCGGCCGAACCGCCGCCGACCGTGAAGCCGTCGCGGTCGAGGGCGGAGGCGGAGATCGCCTGCGTCACGGCGTAGTCCTGCGTGCGGACGGAGGGTGCGAGGGTCGCGGTCGCCATCGAGGTGCCGGCGCTGGCGTGCGCGGGCATCGCGGACGCGGCGAACATCGCGAGGGCGGCGAGGGCGCTCGTGAGCGTCACGCGGCTGGCGCGGCGGGACCTGGAGGCGCGGGTCGCCCGGGCGACGGCGGTCACGCTGGGTGCGGGGCGACGGACGACGCGCTGGATGCGGGCGTCGACGTGCTCGGTCGTCGCACGCGCGGCGGCCGCTCGGCGACCGGTGCGCTCGGGCTTCGGCGCGCGAGGCGGCGCGGGCGTGCGCTCGGCCTTCGGTGCGCGCTCGGGCTTCGGCGTCCGCTCGCGGCGCGCCGGCTTGCGGGCTGCGGCGCGCTCGGCCTCGAGGGCGGCGCGACGGGACAGGTGCACCACCGGGGTGTCCGGGTGCTGGTCGAGTTCGCGTGCAGTCGTCATGGCCGCCCACCATTCTGCACGACTCTGTCGCTTTGTACAGGTCCTTTCGTGATCTCATCGTTACCGAAGTGCTGGGAGGCTGCTGATCCCACAGCCCGCCCCGGCCCCGGAGGCCGCCCGATCAGTAGTGTCCGCAGTGAGCGAGCGGAAAGGACCCTCCACATGGCCCGAACACCGCGCGAGCGGCACGAACCGGTCGACCTGGCGTCGGCGCACGTCGTGCTCGCCGGGACGCAGGAGCTCCTGCCGGTGCTCCGGACCGCTGCCGTCCGGGCCGGGGTCGACGCCGCCCGGATGCGCGTGGTCGGGGTGGACGACCTGCCCGACCCCGAGGAGACCTGGGACGCCGAACTCGCGGTCATCGCGATCCGTCGGCCCGGTGACGACCCGGCGTTCCACCGTGCGCACGAGGCCGCCGAGATGATCGACCCGCTGCTCGCGCCGCACGCGGTCCGGATCGTCGTGACGGTCTCGGGGCTGACCCGGCTCGCGCCGAAGGTCGAGCGGACGCTGACGTCCGAGGTGCTCCACCAGATCGGCGCGGCGTCGGCACCGTCCGGGTTCGAGCGGCCGTTCCGGAACTTCCGGATGCGCGTGGGACTCGCGGCCCTGAAGACCGCCGGCGTCCGGGTCTTCCGGGTGCGCATCGGCGAGTGACCGTCACCGTGCGGGAGCGCCCCTGAGCTCGAGGGCGATCTGCTCGGCGTCGAGGTTCTGCAGCATCGACTCGAGTACCTCGGCGTCGAAACTGCCGTCGTCGCGGGCGTCGAGGATCGCGGCGCGCTGCGCTTCGAGCACCGCCAGGCGCCGGGCCTTCTCGCGCCCCATCCACGCCCGGAGTTCGGCGGGGTCGGCGGCCTCGAGCTCTTCCCGCGCGCGGGGTCCGGCCTCGCTCGTCCCGGGGACCTGTTCCGCCGCTGCCCGCATGAGCTCGAGGAGCCGCTTGCGTTCCTCGGTGTCCTGCGCGGCGGTGTCCGTCGTCGGCGCGGCAATGCGACGCAGGAGCGGCCCGATCGTCCCGCCCTGGACCACGAGCGACATCAGGGCCACGGCGAACGCGACGAAGACGAGCAGTGACCGCTGGGGCGTGCCGTCGGGGAGCGTCTGGGCCGCCGCGACGGTCACCGCGCCACGCATCCCCGCCCAGACCACCGCGGTGCCCTCCCGCCAGCCGAGCGGCGCCTTCGTGTAGTACGCGATGTCCGCCAGGGTGCGGCGGACCCGCACCGCGAACCGGTCGAGTTCCCGTTCGGACGGCGCCCGGTTGCCCGGTCGGTGTTCGCGGATCACCTCGCTCATGGCGTCGCGGTCCTGCGCGTGCATCTCCGCGAAGCGGGTCTGCATCCGTTCGCCCCGCTTGGCGCTGGCGGACAGGGCGAGCAGCAGCGGCACGACGTAGGCGGCCCGGACGAGGACGGTGAGCACGAGGGCGCCGACGGCGATGAGGAGCGCCGGCCCGATCCCGGCATGCTGGTCCTGCACGTCGCCGAGGATCGACGCGAGCTGCAGTCCCATCGTCAGGAACACGGCACCCTCGAGCACGAGCTCGATCGTCTGCCAGTTCTGGGCGTCCGACAGCCGGTGCCCCGGGGGGAGCCTGCGCGGGCCGACGATGCCCGTGAACAGCCCCGCTACGACGGCCGCGACCAGGCCGGACCCCTCGAAGTGCTCGGTCGGGATCGCGGCGACGAACGGCACCGCGAAGGACAGCGCCGTGTTCACCGCGGCGTTCGGCACCCGGGACCGGACCCAGACGTTGAGCCAGCCGACGAACCAGCCGATGACGACGGCGATCGCGACCGCCCGGGCGAAGTCCCCGAGCGCGCCCCAGAACGAGAACGACGCGCCCGCGGCGAAGATCGCGGTGCGGAGCAGCACGAGCGCGGTCGCGTCGTTGAGCAGCGACTCGCCGTCGAGGATCGAGATCGCCCGCCGCGACACCGAGGTCTGCTTGACGATCGAGGTCGCGACGGCGTCGGTGGGGCTGACGATCGCCCCGAGCGCGATGCCCCACCAGAAGCCCAGCCCCGGGACGACCCACGCGAAGAAGAGCCCGAGCACCAGGCTCGACGCGACGACGAGCAGGACCGACAGGCCGCTGATCGCGCCGAACTCCCGCCGGAAGTTCATCGACGGCATCGACACCGCCGCCGAGTACAGCAACGGCGGCAGCACCCCCGCGAGGATCCACTCCGGTTCGATCCGGGCGTGCGGGATCCACGGCACGAGGCTCGCGGCGACCCCCACCGCGACGAGGACGAGCGGCGCGGCGACCCCGATGCGCGGGCCGAGCACGGCAGCACCCGCGATGGCGACCAGGGCGACCACACCGATGACGAGGAGTTCGTTCACTCCCCCAGCGTGGCACCGTTCCGGGCGATCAGTCCCGGTCCGGCTCCGCGCTGTGGACAGCCGAGGCGTTGACGACGTGGTGTGGAGGAGCGACGTGGGCGACGACCGCGACACTGCCGGCGGCCAGGACGAGCGCGAGCGTGCCCGCGGTCACGGCGGTCCCGATCCGCCGCAGCCGCGAGCCCGACCCACGGTCCCGCGGCGCGAAGCGGGCGAGCCCTCGACGCGGCGTCGGGCCGACCAACCACGGCCCGGAGCCGTCCTCGTCGTACGAGAACGGCCCGGACCCGTCCGGCGCGTACCGGTAGGGCCCGCTGCCGTCCACGGCGTACGCCGAACGGAGGTCCTCCGCGGACCACCCGAAGTCCTCCGGTGTCTGCCGTGTCGTCGACATGTGCGCCTCCTGCGCTCGTGTGGTGCGGAAGACCACTCCACGCGACGTTCCTATGAGTCGACAGTGCGCCTCCAGGAAGCCATCCGAGCATCTGCTCCACGCAGGCGGCACCATGTATCTTGATGTCGAGACATCCCGTTGCGCGAGTAGCGTGGACGTACCGACGGTCGAACAAGGGAGTACCCGCCAGCATGGCCAAGATCATCTACACCCTCACGGACGAGGCGCCGTTCCTCGCCACCCACTCCTTCCTCCCGGTCATCCAGGCCTTCGCCGGCACCGCAGGTGTCGACGTCGAGACCCGCGACATCTCGCTCTCGGGCCGGATCATCGCCCAGTTCCCGGAGCGGCTCACCGCCGAGCAGCGCCTGGACGACGCCCTCGCCGAGCTCGGGGACCTCGCGAAGACCCCCGAGGCGAACATCATCAAGCTGCCGAACATCTCGGCGTCGATCCCGCAGCTCAAGGCCGCGATCAAGGAGCTCCAGGCGCAGGGCTACGACCTGCCGGACTACCCCGACGAGCCGACGACCGACGACGAGCGCGACGCCCGCGCCCGCTACGACCGCACCAAGGGCAGCGCCGTGAACCCGGTCCTGCGCGAGGGCAACTCCGACCGCCGCGCACCGCTCTCCGTCAAGAACTACGCCCGCAAGCACCCGCACCGCATGGGCGCCTGGAGCCACGACTCGAAGACGAACGTCGTGACGATGGGCACGGACGACTTCCGCTCGAACGAGCAGTCCTGGATCGCCCCCGCCGACGACGTCCTGACGATCGAGTTCGTCGGTGCCGACGGCGAGACCACGGTCCTCAAGCAGTCGATCCCCGTCCTCGCGGGCGAGGTCGTCGACGGCACGGTGCTGCACGTCCGCGCGCTCGAGGCCTTCCTGCAGGACCAGATCCGCGCGGCGCAGGAGCAGGGCATCCTGTTCTCGGTGCACCTCAAGGCCACGATGATGAAGGTCTCCGACCCGATCATCTTCGGCCACGTCATCCGGGCGTTCTTCCCGAGCGTCTTCGAGCGCTTCGGCGCCGACCTCGCCGCCGCCGGGCTCAACCCGAACGACGGCCTCGGCTCGATCCTCGCCGGGCTCGACGCCGTGCCGAACGGTGCGGAGATCAAGCAGGCGTTCGCGGACGGCATCGACGCGGGCCCCGAGCTCGCGATGGTCGACTCCGACAAGGGCATCACGAACCTGCACGTCCCGAGCGACGTCATCGTGGACGCCTCCATGCCCGCGATGATCCGCACCTCGGGCCACATGTGGGGTCCGGACGGCGAGGAGCACGACACCCTCGCGGTCATCCCGGACTCGAGCTACGCCGGCATCTACCAGGCCACGATCGAGGACTGCCGCGCCAACGGTGCGTTCGACCCGGCCACCGTGGGCTCGGTGCCGAACGTCGGCCTGATGGCGCAGAAGGCCGAGGAGTACGGCTCGCACGACAAGACCTTCGAGGTCCCGGCAGCCGGCCGCGTCCGCGTGGTCACGAGCGGCGGTGAGACGGTCATCGAGCACGAGGTCGAGGCCGGTGACATCTGGCGCGCCTGCCAGACCAAGGACGTCGCGATCCGCGACTGGGTGAAGCTCGCCGTGACGCGTGCCCGTGCGACCGGCTCCCCCGCGGTGTTCTGGCTCGACGAGACCCGTGCGCACGACGCGAACCTCATCGGCCTGGTGCGGACGTACCTCGCCGAGCAGGACACCGACGGGCTGCAGATCGAGATCCTCACCCCCGAGGACGCGATGCGCTTCTCGCTCGAGCGCATCCGCCGCGGCGAGGACACCATCTCCGTCACGGGCAACGTGCTCCGCGACTACCTCACCGACCTGTTCCCGATCATGGAGCTCGGCACCTCGGCGAAGATGCTCTCCGTCGTCCCGCTCCTCGGCGGCGGCGGCCTGTTCGAGACCGGTGCCGGTGGTTCGGCGCCGAAGCACGTGCAGCAGCTCGTCGAGCAGAACTACCTGCGCTGGGACAGCCTCGGTGAGTTCCTCGCCCTCGCGGTCAGCCTCGAGCACCTCGCCGGTGTGACGGGCAACGAGCGGGCGAAGATCCTCGGCGAGACGCTCGACCGTGCGACCGGCACGTTCCTCGACGAGGACAAGTCGCCGGGGCGCAAGCTCGGGTCGATCGACAACCGCGGCAGCCACTTCTACCTGGCGAAGTACTGGGCCCAGGAGCTCGCGGCGCAGACGACCGACGCCCAGCTCGCCTCGGCGTTCGCCGAGATCGCGGCGACGCTCGACGAGCAGGAGTCGACGATCGTCGAGGAGCTGAACAGCGTGCAGGGGCACCCGGCGGATATCGGCGGGTACTACCGTCCGGACGACGCCAAGACGAGCGCCGTGATGCGCCCGTCCGCCACGTTGAACGGGATCCTCGCCGCGCTGTAGCCGCGAGACGCACGAACAGGAGGCGCGGTGCCGGCTGGCACCGCGCCTCCCGTCCGTCGTGTGGTCGCGACCCGGGCCGCGCTTCGTGAGCGGGAATGGTCGGGTCCGCATCACGAACCCGACCGTTCCTGCTCACGAAGGCAGCGCGTCAGCCGCGGGACGGGACGGGCGGGCCGGCGGCCAGCAGCGCCACGAACACCAGGGCGACGGCGACGACGCCGATGAGGATCGACACCGCCGGGTGCCGCACCACGAAGAACAGCAGGCGGTCCCAGAAGCCGACGCGCCCCTCGGCACCGTGGCGCCACGGACCCTCGAGCATCCCGCGCCGGGCCACGGCGACCTCGAACGGCACCGTCGCGTACGGCACGACGGCACTCGCCCACCCGAGCACGAGCGCTCCGGCAGACCACCGCTGGTTCACCGCGACGACGGTCGTCACGACGAGGTACGCCAGGAACACGAACCCGTGCACCCCGCCCCCGATCCGGACGCCCCAGTCGCCGGCACCGAGGCCGTACTTGAGCACCATCCCGGCGATGAGCATGGTCCAGGTCACGAGTTCGGCGACCGCGGCGGCGCGGAACAGGGAGCGGGGAGTCATGCGGACATCGTCGCGGACGCCTCCCGGGAAAGCCCCGACACTCCGGTGGTCGTATCGATTCGACGACCAGGCGGACTAGCGTGGGAGCCATGTCGACGCCGACCGAATCCCGTCCCCTGAACATCGTCGTCTGGAACGAGAACGTGCACGAGAGCCGGGGTGACGAGACCGTCGTCGGGCACTACCCCGACGGCATGCACACCGTGATCGCCGCCGCGCTCCGCGAGCACCACCCCGACGCGACCGTGAGCACGGCCACCCTCCAGGAGCCCGACCACGGCATCACCGCCGAGCGCCTGGCCACCACCGACGTCCTGTTCTGGTGGGGCCACGCCGCCCACGACGAGGTCAGCGACGCCGTCGTCGACCTCGTGGTCGATGCCGTGCACGCGGGCATGGGCCTCGTGGTGCTGCACTCCGGGCACTACTCGAAGCCGTTCAAGCGCCTGATGGGCACGACCTGCTCCCTGAAGTGGCGCAACGACGGGGAGCGCGAGCTCGTCTGGACCGTGGCGCCCGAGCACCCGATCGCCGCGGGCGTCCCGCACCCGATCGTCATCGACCGCCAGGAGATGTACGGCGAGTACTTCGACATCCCGCGCCCGGACGAAGAGGTCTTCCTGTCGACGTTCGCCGGCGGCGAGGTCTTCCGCTCGGGCGTCGCCTACCGCCGGGGCCTCGGGAAGGTCTTCTACTTCTCCCCCGGTGACCAGGAGTACCCGGTGTACCACCACCCGGACATCCAGCGGGTGCTGTCGAACGCGGCCGCGTGGGCGGCGCCGGTGTCCGAGCGACGCGAACTGACCGCCGACCCCCACCCGCGGGACTGGTTCCTGGGCGAGGGTGCGGGTAGACAGGACGGGTGACCCACCTCGACGCCGCAGCGCACCGGTCGGCCGTGGTCGAGGCGCTCGGCGTCCTCGGCAGCGGCCCCGAGGAGCGCTTCGACCGCATCACCCGCATGACGCAGGAGGCCTTCGGGGTCCCGCTGTCCTTCCTCAACCTCGTGCACGACGGGCTCGTCACGGCGCAGTCCACGCAGGGCTGGCGTCAGGGCGGCAGCGCTCCGGCGGAGCAGGTGTTCTGCTCGACGACGGTCCTGACCGACGAGCCGATGGTGGTGCCGGACGCGACGCTCGACCCGCGGTTCGCCCACCTCGCCGCGGTCACCGAGCAGGGCATCCGGTTCTACGCGGGCGCGCCGCTGTCGATGCTCGACGGCACGCGCGTCGGCACGCTCTGCATCATGGACGCGGCGCCGCGCACGCTGACGGCCGAGGACATCGACCTGCTCCGCGACCTCGCGCGCTGGGCGGAGCGGGAGCTCGGGCACACGATCGAGCGCGACCGGGTCCGGCGGGTCGTGGAGGGCCTCGTCCCCGGACCCGTCGAGGTCCCCGGGTACTCGCTGGAGGTGCTGACGCTCCCCCGCGAGGACTCCGGCGACGTCGCGGACTGGCGGGTCGCCGCCGACGGCCGCCTGCACTGCACCGTCGGAGCCGTCCCGGCAGCCGGTCGCGCCTCGGCGCTGCTGGCAGCAGCGGTCCGGGCAGCCGTGATCGCGCGGACCGACGTCGACATGGAGACCGCGATCGTCGGCCTGGAGGTGCAGGTCGCCGCCGACCTGTCGGCTGCGGACACCGTCGGGTCGCTCTTCCACCTGCGGCTCGACCCCGCGTCGGGTCACGTCGTGTACGGGGACGCCGGGCACGGCCTCGCGGCCGTCGTGCGCGCGGACGGCGGTGCCGCGGTGCTCCGGTCGCACGACCTGCCGATCGGCCTGCAACCGGACGGGACGCCGCGGACCCCCGGTGCGCTCGACCTCGTGTCGGGAGACCGTGTCGTGCTGTGCACCGACGGACTGCTGGCCGCGGTCGGGGACCTCGACACGCTGATCGGATGGGTGCGGGCCGCCGACGACACCGCGAGCCTGGTCGACCGGGTCCGGGGTGTCGCCACGGCCGGCACGCTCCTCGTCCTCACGCGCGACTGAGCGCGACGAGCCGCCCGCGCCCGCGACGGACCGCCAGCGCCCGCGGTCGTCAGCGCTGCGCGGGCTTCGCGGTCAGGGACACGACCAGCAGCGTCGCGAGCATCCCGAACCCGGCGAGCTCGATCCCGAGGCCGGCGAGCTGCCAGTAGGCGCTCCCCACGACCTGCGGCTGCGTGATCGACTCCGGCCACCACCCGTTGATGAACGGGATCGACGCCGGGAACGGATCGAGGCCGAACACGACGAGCCCGCCGAGCAGGAGCACCACCCCGAGTGCCGCCATCGCACCCCGCGACCCTCGGAGCATCCGGGCGACGAGCGCCGCGGCGATGCCGGCCAGCCCGACCACGGCGATCGCGAACGCCAGCACGACGACGGTCTGCGGCGCCAGCGCGACCCAGTCGAGCACGGCGATCGGCAGCAGCAGCCACCGACCCGTCCGTGCCCAGCGCACCGGGTTCCGCCATCCGTCCATGCCGGGAACCGTACGACAGCCGACCGGGGAGGTTCCCGGACGTCACCCGGACACCGCCTGGGACGGCCGCATCGGTACGCTTGCAGGATCATGGCGCAGGACGGTGGCACGCGGCAGCAGCGGGCGGTCGCCACCCGTGCCGCGATCCTCGACGCGGCGGCGGGCGAGTTCGACGAGCGCGGGTACCTCGGCACCTCGATGGACGCCGTCGCCGAGCGGGCCGGCCTCACCAAGGGTGCGCTGTACTTCCACTTCACGTCGAAGGCCGACCTCGCCGGCGCGGTGATCGCCCGGCAGCACGAGGTCTCCCGGCGGTACGGCGAGGCGGCGGCCGCCCGCGGGACGACCCCGCTCGAGGTGCTCATGTGGATGTCCCAGGGCCTCGCGTCGCAGATGATCCACGAGACCGTCGTGAGCGCCGGCATCCGTCTGTCCACCGAGGCCGCGACGGCGGACGTGGCCCGGCAGGACCCGTACGCCGACTGGATCGCCGTGGTGACCGACCTCGTCCGACAGGGCATCGACGTCGGCGAGGTCGACCCCGCGTGGGACCCGGAACTCGTCGGCCGCGTCGTCATCCCCGCCTACACGGGGGTGCAGACCGTCTCGGACGTCCTCGCCGACCGTGCGGACCTGTACGTCCGGCTCCGTGAGCTCTGGACGGTCCTGCTCGCGGCGATCGTCTCCGACCGGGTGCGCCCCGAGATCCCCCGGCTCGTCGCGCTCATCGCCCCGCTGCCCGACGACGGTTGACCCGACCGCCACGCGACGCGGGTCCCCCCATGGACACCCACGTCGCTGGTCCCTCGAGGCTACCGAGCGCCCATCCCGCCCGGCTCTCCCCAGTTCACGGGTGTGCGCGCCCCCGGCTACCCTGACCCGATGGCCACTCCCGCCGCCGAGGTCGACGTCGACGTCCCGCTCGTCGCCGCCCTGCTCCGCGACCAGCACCCGGACCTCGCGGACCTCCCGCTCGCGATCGTGGCGAGCGGCTGGGACAACGTCGTGGTCCGGCTCGGCGAGCTGCTCGCCGTGCGGCTCCCCCGCCGGGCGGCCGCTGCGGCGCTCATCGAGCACGAGCAGCGGTGGTTGCCGGAGATCGCGCACCGGGTGGCGGCGATCGTGCCCGTCCCCGATCCGGTCCGCACCGGACGCCCGGCCCTCGGGTACCCGTGGTCGTGGAGCGTCGTCCGCTGGCTGCCCGGCACCCCGGCGGGCGAACGCGCCGGCGGCGTGCAGGTGGCCGAGGCGCTCGCCGCGTTCGTCGAGCTGCTGCACGTCCCCGCGCCGCCGGACGCTCCCGTGAACCCCGTCCGCGCGGTGCCGCTCGCCACCCGCAGCGACAGCGTCCTGACGCGACTCGCGACGGCGGACGTGCCCCGGGCCCGTGAACTCGCGGCAGTCTGGCGGACCGCGGCGGCGCTGCCCGCGTACGCCGGGCCTCCCGTCTGGGTGCACGGCGACCTGCACCCCTTCAACGTGCTCGTCGACACCGCGCCGGACGGCGGGACCCGCCTGGCGGCGGTCGTCGACTTCGGCGACGTGACGGCGGGCGACCCGGCCGTCGACCTCGCCACCGCGTGGCTCACGCTCGACCGGGAGGCGCGGCGCACCTTCCGCGCGCGCGTCGCGGCCGACGACGACACCTGGGAACGGGCGCGTGCCTGGGCCGTCTCGATCGGTTCGGCACTCCACCTGTCCGACGACCGCGCGTTCCGCGCGGTCGCACGCCGGGTGATCGGAGAAGTGCTGGACGACTGAGTCCGCGCGGGGCTATCGTGACCGCACCAATCCGTGCACGTGAAGATCGGAGGGGCCGTCATGACCCTCGAGTTCCGCGTCCAGCACGACGTCGCCACCGACGCCTCTCCCGTCCCGTCCACCCCGACCCGCACCGGCTTCCGCGGGCTCCTCGACCGGTTCTCCGCACGCCGTTCCGCTGCGCGCGACCGTCGCGTCGAGGCCCGGTTGCAGGAGCTGGACGACCTCGCCCGGCTGCTCTCCGGGGCGCGCGGCGTCATCGAACGGGGGTGGATCCAGCACGCGTGGTTCGCGTACGTCGACGAGCACGGTCGGATGCGGAAGGCCTCCAGTGCCGCGGCGATGGACGTGCAGGGCCGCCCCCTCGTCGCCGCGTGCCTGGTCGGCTCCGTGGTCTCCGCTGCCGGTGGCCCGCACGCCGTGCACTCGCAGCAGGTCCAGCGCGCCCTCGACCTGGTGTGGCACGCCCTCGCCGTCGACGAGGGACAGCCGGTCCTCTGGTGCCCGGCGCCGGACGTCCGGATGGGGCGGGTCCGCGACCTGACCAGCTGGAACGACGCCCCGGCGCGGAACTCCGGCGAGGTCGCCGGGCTCCTGCTCACCGCCGAACGGGTCGCCGTGCAGGAGTCGGAGCGCGTCCGCGAGCGTTCGGTGGCACGATCGAGGGCATGACGAGCGCCGACCCGGTCCCCGAGGTCCACCCCGCACCGGCAGCACCGACCATCGCCTCGAGCGGTGGCTCGATGCTGTCGGACGAGGGGTCGACGACCGGCATCGACGCCGAGGTCCTCAAGCGGACGCTGCACCGGTACCTGCAGAAGCACCGCGCGGCACTGGTCGCCAAGCTCGACGGGCTCGCCGAACGGCAGGCGCGGTGGCCGGTCACGCCGACCGGGACGAATGTGCTCGGTCTCGTGAAGCACGTCGCGGGCGTGCAGGCCATGTACTTCGGCGAGGTCTTCGGACGCCCGCTGCCGGACCCGCCCGCCTGGCTCGAGTCCGAGGACGGCGACGACATGTACGCGACGCTCGACGAGACCCTGGACGACGTCGTCGCGTTCCACCACCGCAGTGCCGCGCACGCCGACGCCACGATCGAGGCGCTCGACCTCGACGCCCGCGGGGTCGTTCCTTGGTGGCCGGAGGACCGCCGGCGGGTGACCCTGCACCGGATCCTCGTGCACATGGGGTACGAGACGGCCCGGCACGCGGGGCACGCCGACATCGTGCGCGAGATGCTCGACGGGCTCGCGGGCGACGGGGACGGCAACCTCGCCGAGAAGACAACGGACGAGTGGGTCCTCTGGCGCGAGCACCTCGTCGACGTCGCCGAGCGGTCGGGACTCCGCGGCCTCGGCGCATAGCCGACGACTGCTCGGGATCGTTACCGTTCTCCCAGGGTCGGGGCGCTGCACCTGTCCTGACCGGGTGTTTCCGGCTTCGCGGATCCGCAGGGAGTCGCTCCGGCGCCCGTCCCCGGTTGTGCGGTGACCCGGCCCCCTGCGTAGGTTCGAACCCACTTGTGCCCCGACCCGTGGGCAGTTCGGCCGACCGGAGGGGAGCGTTCTGCGCGTGTTCCAGTACATCGGGGAGCGGTGGGACCAGATCTGGTTCGCGTCGTGGCAGCACTTCTCACTGGTCGTCCAGTGCACGGTGCTCGCGACGCTCATCGCCGTGGTCCTCGCCACACTCGTCTACCGCAGCGAACGGCTCACCTCCGTCGCGAACGGGGTCTCGGCGATCGGCCTGACGCTCCCGTCCTTCGCGGTCATCGGCCTGCTCATCGTGCCGCTCGGCTTCGGCGTCGTGCCGTCCGTGGTGACGGTCGTCTTCTTCGCCACGCTGCCGATCCTGCGCAACGCCGTCGTCGGCCTCGCCGAGATCCCGCCGACGGTCGTCGAGTCGGCGCGGGGCATCGGCATGAGCCGGTTCCGGACCCTGCTCCAGGTCGAGCTGCCGATGGCGTGGCCGATCATCCTCAGCGGTGTGCGGGTGTCCGCGCAGATGGTGATGGGCATCGCCGCGATCGCCGCCTACGCGCTCGGCCCCGGGCTCGGCGGTTTCATCTTCTCCGGGCTGTCCCGCCTCGGCGGTGCGAACGCCCTCTTCTCCGTGACGGTCGGGGTGGTGGGGGTCGTCCTGCTCGCCCTCGTCCTCGACCTGCTCCTCCTCGGCCTCGGCCGTCTGACCATCTCGAGAGGTATCCGTGTCCAGCACTGACTCCGCCACCACCACCGCTCCCGCCGGCGACGTCACCGGCCGCCGCATCCTGCTCGACGAAGTCACGAAGCGGTACCCCGGTCAGACGAAGCCCGCGGTCGACGGCATCACGCTCGAGATCCCGGCCGGCAAGATCGTCATGCTCGTCGGCCCGTCCGGCTGCGGCAAGACGACCACGCTCAAGATGATCAACCGCCTGATCGAACCGACCGAGGGACGCATCGTCGTCGGTGAGGACGACGTCACGGGGATCGACGCGGACGAGCTCCGTCGCCGCATGGGCTACGTGATCCAGGCCGGCGGACTCTTCCCGCACATGACCGTGGCGGCGAACATCGCGATCGTCCCGAAGATGCTCGGGTGGTCGAAGGAGAAGATCGCGGCCCGCGTCGACGAGCTCCTCGACCTCGTCTCGCTCGACCCCGACACCTACCGCGACCGGTTCCCCCGCGAGCTCTCCGGCGGCCAGCAGCAGCGTGTCGGCGTCGCCCGGGCGCTCGCCGCGGACCCGCCCGTCCTGCTCATGGACGAGCCGTTCGGCGCGGTCGACCCGATCACCCGCCAACGCCTGCAGGACGAGCTCCTCCGCATCCAGGAGGAGCTGCACAAGACGATCGTCATCGTGAGCCACGACTTCGACGAGGCCGTGAAGCTCGGCGACTGGATCGTGATCTTCACCGAGGGTGCCCACATCGTGCAGTACGACACCCCGGAGCGGATCCTCGCGGAGCCGGCGAACGAGTTCGTCGAGAACTTCATCGGGTCCGGCGCCGGGCTCAAGCAGCTCACGCTGAACCGGGTCCGCGACGTCGAGCTCGCCCCCGCGGTGACCTGCTCGCCGGGCGAGGAGGCGAAGGCCGTGCTGCAGCGCATGCAGGAGGCCGGTGGCCACGGGCACGCCGTCGTCGTCGACCGCCGACAGCGTCCGATCGGGTGGCCGACGCGTCGTCAGCTCGAGCGGCTCGACCGGATCCCGGAGGGCATCGAGCCCGACCTGCCCGTCGTGGGCGGGGCCGCCACCCTGAACGACGCGCTCGACACCATGCTCGTGTCGAGCGCCGGCGCCGCACTCGTGACCGGCCGCGGCGAGGCGTTCCAGGGCGTCATCACCGTCGAGACGGTCATGGACGCGATCACCCGGTCGCGCGCCGCCGCCGCCCAGGAGCAGGCCTACACGCCGGTCGGGACGAACACGAACCCGATCGAGACCATGCCGTCGTCGCCCGTGGTGGCGACCAGCGGGGAGGACCTGTGAGCGCGGTCGCCGCCGGGGCGGGGACGGGCAGCCGCACCGGGTGGAAGGGGCTGCTCGTGCAGCCGATCGCCATCCTCGTGGTGCTCGCCGGGTTCGCGGTCTGGCTCGCCACGGCGGACCTCACGCCGACCGAGCGCACCACGCTCAACCCGGCGGACATCCTCGCGCTCACCGGGCAGCACCTCGTGCTGACCCTCGAGTCGACCGTGCTCGTGCTCGTGATCGGCATCCCGCTCGGCGTCCTGCTCACCCGCGGGCCGCTCCGTCGTGCGAGCGTGTACGTGCTCGCCGTCGCCAACTTCGGGCAGGCGGCACCGGCCGTCGGGCTCATCGTGCTGCTCGCCGCGTGGCTCGGCCTGAACTCGTGGTCGGCCGTCGTCGCCCTCGTGCTCTACGCGATCCTGCCGGTGCTCCGGAACACCATGATCGGCATCCAGAGCGTCGACTCGCGGTTGGTCGAGGCCGGGCGGGGCATGGGCATGAGCGCGATCAGCGTGCTCATGAAGGTCGAGCTGCCGCTGGCCGTGCCGGTCATGCTCTCCGGCATCCGCACCGCGCTGGTGCTGCTCGTCGGCACCGCGAGCCTGGCGACGTTCGTCGGCGCCGGTGGCCTCGGACTGCTCATCACCACGGGCGTGAACCTGTTCCTGCCGAAGGTCCTCGTCTCCGGGGCGCTCCTGGTGGCGCTCCTCGCCCTGTCCATCGACTGGATCGGCCGCGTGGTCGAGACGGTCGCACGACCGAAGGGACTCCGATGACCCACGGGACCCACGCTCTGCACGCGACCCACGACGTGCCGCGCGCCGATCTGCGGGGCGCACGCCGCGCCTCCCGTCCGACCGTCCGTCGCCGGGTCGCGACCGCCACCGCCGTGGCGGGCGCGGCCGCCCTCGTGCTCACCGGCTGCGGCCTGCAGCCGGCGACGTCCTTCGTCCCCGCCGCGGACCCCGGTTCGATCCAGCGCATCGACGACCTGCCGGACGGCGCGCACATCACCGTGACCTCGAAGAACTTCACCGAGCAGCTGGTGCTCGGCAAGATCGCCGTGCTCGCCGCGAAGGCCGCCGGGTTCGACGTCACCGACGAGACGAACGTGCCGGGCAGCGTCGCCGTCCGCGAGCTGATGACCTCGCACGGCGCCGACTTCACGTACGAGTACACGGGCACGGCCTGGCTGACCTTCATGGGCCACAGCGAGGGCATCCCGGACAAGACCGAGCAGTGGGAAGCGGTGAAGAAGGAGGATGCCGGCAACGGCCTCACCTGGCTCGAGCCGGCGCCGATGAACAACACGTACGCCTTCGCCGTCCGCGACGAGGCCGTGTCGGAGCTCGGCGACATCACGACGCTCTCCGACATCACGAAGCTCCCCGTCAGCGAACGCACGTTCTGCGTCGAGTCCGAGTTCAACTCCCGTGCCGACGGCTTCAAGCCGATGCTGAAGAAGTACGGGCTCGAGCTCGGCGGCTCGGGCGACAACGGCATCCCGACGAAGAACGTCAGCATCCTCGACACCGGCACGGTCTACACCGCGACCGATCGTGGCAAGTGCAACTTCGGCGAGGTCTTCACCACCGACGGCCGCATCAAGTCGCTCGGGCTCACCGTGCTCGAGGACGACAAGGGCTTCTTCCCGGCGTACAACGTCGCGCCCGTGCTCGACTCGGCGACGCTCAAGGAGTACCCGCAGCTCGAGGACGTCTACGACCAGATCTCGCCGAAGCTCACGGACGCCGTGCTGCAGGAGCTGAACCGGCAGGTCGACGTCGAGGGTCGGGAGCCCGCCGACGTCGCCTTCGACTGGATGGTCAAGGAGGGCTTCATCACGAAGCCGTGACGCGGGCGCGGCGCGCGGCGCGCGCCGCGCGGCGCGCTCGCATCGTGAGCAGAAATGGTCGGGTCCCCGAGCGGCACCCGACCATTTCTGCTCACCATCCGGCGGACGGGAGGCCCGTGATGCGACGGACGGGAGGCGCGTGGCGGCCCCGCCCCGCGCCTCCCGTCCGCTACTGGCCCGTGATGCGGGCCGCGGTGTCGCGGATCGTGGCGACCACCCGTGCGCGGACCTCCTCCGGGTCCGACCCCTCGTGGCGCGCCGAGCTCCGCAGCCCGGTCATGCACATGCCGAGCAGCATCTCGGCCGCCTGGGGCGTGGCCGCGTCCGGACCCCAGGCCGGGTCCCGCTCGAGGATCGTCCGGACCGCGCCCGTCATCGCCTCGGCGACCGTGGTCATCCGGGACACCTGGCGGCGCATGAGCTGCGGGAAGCGCACGATCACCTCCTTCCGGGCGAGCCGCTCGTGCTCGTCACCGAAGGACTCCCCGAACACCAGGAACGCCAGGTCCACCACGGCCTGCGCCGCGGGCTCCCCCGCGACGGCGGCCAGGTGGGCGTCGAGCGTCTCGGGCGCGAGGTCGAGTTCGGTGTGCCCGAGGACCGCGTCCTCCTTGCTCTCGAAGTAGTTGAAGAACGTGCGCGGGGAGACCTCGGCGCGCGCGGCGATCTGCTCGATCGTGGTGCGGTCGATGTCCTGTTCGAGCGCGAGGGAGCGTGCCGCCTCGGCGATCCGGTGCCGGGTCTCGAGGCGTTTGCGGTCGCGGAGGCCCATCTCGGAGGCGGGCGCGGTGTCGGGCATGGCCCGACTGTAACCGGAACGTCACATCGTTTACAGCAAACGCAAACTTGCAGTCGTGCAGCGGACAGTACGGTGGGCGCATGACCACTCCCGTGCTCGAGGCCCGTGGCCTCGCCAGGACCTACGGCCGCGGCGCGACGCGGTTCGACGCGCTCAAGGGGGTGTCGCTGCAGGTGAACCAGGGCGAGAGTCTCGCGATCGTCGGCAAGTCCGGCTCCGGGAAGTCCACGCTCATGCACCTCCTCGCGCTGCTCGACAAGCCGTCGGCGGGCCAGGTGCTCCTCGACGGCACCGACGCCGCGACGCTCAGCGCGCGGCAGGTGAACCGCACGCGGAACAGCACCTTCGGGTTCGTCTTCCAGCAGTTCTTCCTCACGCCGAAGACCTCGGTGCTCGAGAACGTCGTGCTCCCGTTGAAGATCGCCGGCGTCTCCGGTGCCGAGCGGAAGCGCCGGGGCATGGCCGCACTCGACGCCCTCGGCCTGGCCGACAAGGCGAAGAACGACGCCAACGACCTGTCCGGCGGGCAGAAGCAGCGCGTGGTCATCGCGCGTGCACTCGTCGGGGAGCCGAGCGTCATCTTCGCGGACGAGCCGACCGGCAACCTCGACACGAACACCGGGCAGGTGGTCGAGGACATGCTCTTCGGGCTGCAGCGCGACCGGGGCATCACCCTCGTGGTCGTCACCCACGACGAGGAACTCGCCGAACGCTGCGACCGGCGCGTCAACGTGCGCGACGGACTCATCGTGGGCGGGAGCGACGATGCCGTCGACGCGCCGGCCACCCACGGAAGGCACTCCGCATGAACGTCCTCGACCTCTTCCGCACCGCGGTCGCGAACACCTTCCGGTCGAAGCTGCGCACGACGCTGACGGTCATCGCGATCTTCATCGGCGCGTTCACGATCACCCTGACCTCGGCCATCGGCACGGGCGTCAGCAACTACATCGACACCCAGGTGGCCTCCATCGGCGACACCGGGTCGCTGACGATCACCAAGGCCGTCGAGTCGTCGACCGACTCCGGGCCGGCGAAGTACGACCCCGACGAGTCGAGCCAGAGCGTGGACCGCGGGCCGGCCTCGTTCGCGTACCTGTCCCAGTCGGACGTCGACAAGATCACGGACGTCTCGGGGGTGAAGAGCGTCCGCCCCGCCGTCGCACTGAGCACGAAGTGGGTCGAGTACGACGGGAAGGGCAAGTACGTCGTCGACATCGCCGCCAACGCCGGGGAGCTCGACGCCGACCTCGCCGCCGGGAAGCAGCTCGACGACGCGTCCTCCGCCGGCAACCAGGTGCTCCTGCCCACGAACTACCTGGAGAACCTCGGGCTCGGCAGCGCGAAGGCCGCCGTGGGCAAGGAGCTGACCGTCGCGGTCGACGACTACCAGGGCAAGGAGCACACCCTGACCGCCACGATCGCGGGGGTGCAGAACGAGTCGCTGTTCGGCGGCGGCGCCGGTGCGAACGCCGCGCTCACCGACGCGATGCAGGCCGCGCAGGAGACCGGCAAGCCCTCGTCGATCGCCACCTCGTACGCCAGCGCCACCGCCACGCTCGACAGCGGTGCGTCGGCCAGCAGCGTGAAGAGCGCCCTGTCGAAGGACGGCTACACCGGGCAGACCATCCAGGACCAGCTCGGCCAGTTCCAGACGGTCATCAACGGCATCGTCGGCGTGCTCAACGCCTTCGCCGTGATCGCGCTCGTCGCGGCCGGGTTCGGCATCATCAACACGCTGCTCATGAGCGTGCAGGAGCGCACCCGTGAGATCGGGCTGATGAAGGCGATGGGCATGGGCGGCGGGAAGGTCTACACGCTGTTCTCGCTCGAGGCCGTGTTCATCGGGTTCCTCGGCAGCGCGATCGGTGCGGGCGTGGCGATCCTGCTCGGCACGGGGATCTCGAACGTCCTCGCCGGGACCGTCCTCAAGGACCTGCCGGGGCTGCAGATCATGCAGTTCGCGCCGTCCTCGGTGATCACGATCATCCTCGTGGTGATGTTCATCGCCTTCCTCGCGGGCACGCTGCCGGCGCGTCGGGCGGCCCGGCAGAACCCGATCGAGGCGCTCCGGTACGAATAGCGGAGCGCGTGCCTAGTCTCTGAGGGGTGGCGGCGTTCGGACGGGACCTCGGGGACGGGTACACGCTGACGCTGCGCGACCTCACCACCGTCCGGCCGCTGCACGAGCTCGTCGTCGCGAACGCGGACCGGCTCCGTGCCGCGGAGCCGTGGGCGTGGCAGGAGCAGACCGTCGAGACGATCGGCCTGCACACCGAACACCTGCTCGGCCAGTACGCGATGGACCGCGCGCTGCCCTGCGTCATCCGGCAGGACGACCGGGTCGTGGGTGCCGCCTCGATCGCCTTCGACCCGTACCTGGGGCAGGTATCGCTCGGCTACTGGGTGGACGCGGGCCAGGAGGGACGGGGTGTCGCCCGGCGCGCCGCCACCGTCCTCGTCGGGGTGGCCCGGGCGCGGGGCGCCGCGCGTGCTGAGATCCGGACGGCGGTCGACAACGTGCGCAGCCGGGGCCTCGCCGAGCGGCTCGGCTTCACGCACGAGGGCACCCTGCGGAGCGCGATGCCCCTGGGGCCGGTGCGGGTGGACGTCGCCGTGTACGGCCTCGTGTTCTGAGCGGGCAGCTCCGGGGCCCAGGGCCGACCGGGTCAGCGGCCCTGCGTCGCGCCCGACCACACGGCGAACGCGCCGCCCACCACGAGCAGCACGAGCAGCAGGATCCACACCGCCAGTGCGACGAGGTTCAGGAAGATCCCCCACCCGGCACGCCCGCGGGCGAACGGTTCGCGGCTCCGCGAGGCGACGCCGAGGCACAGCCCGACGATCGGCGCGACGAACGTCCAGCCGGCGAGCAACGAGCAGACGCCGAGGACGAGACTCGCCGTGCCGAGCCCGGTGCGGGGGGATTCCGAGTACGTGACCATGCACCCGACGCTACGGGTCCGTGGGAGGCGGGTCGTCCCTCCAGGGCCTGATCCGGGTCCACCTGCGGACGGATGGTCACCGGACGCCGGTATCGTCGACTGCATGGCCTTGTTCGGACGACGCAGCAAGCACGACGTGCGCGACCGACCCGTCAGTCAGGTCGAACTGAAGCGCGCCGTCGACGAGGGCTTCCTCATCGCGAAGGCCGCGGTCACCATCGCCGTGGGCAACCGGATCATCACGAACGCCCTCCGCGACGAGGGGTACTTCGACCACGCCGTCATCGCCGACGCCGCGCGCGAGGAACTCCACCGCATGGCCGAGGAACAGCGCGGCGACGCTGCCCGGATGCGCGAGATCCGCTCGAGGTCGAGCAAGCAGAAGGGCCGTTCGCGGCACCAGCACGACTACCGCCGCGGTGACGACCTCAAGCTCCGCACGCGTGAGGCGACGTACGAGCAGCTCGCGACGATGCTCGACAAGCGCCGGGACGACCAGGGTTTCGTCGACGGCATCGTCCTCGCCGCACGTGCCCGCGCCTGGGACGACATCGGCACGACCGTCGTCGGGCGGCTCGGGTGGGCGCAGCGTCCGGCGGACGACTACGAGGTCGGGCGGGACGACCGGCTGCAGCAGATGCTCGACGAGGACTTCGCGGCGCTGCTGGCGGAGCACCCGGTGGGATCGACCCCGGTGGACGCCGACGAGCCCGACGCAGCGGACGCGGGCGACGACGGGTCGGACCCGGCGGACCCGGACGCGGCGCGCGTCTGACCGGACCGGCCATCGGCGCGCAGCGATCTCGACGGCGTCGCGGCCCGTCGCCGCCAACCGGCCCGCGCCTGATGCCCGGCACCTCGATCCACGCGCTGCGGCTCGGAGCGGATCTGCTGAAGTCGTCCGCACCGTGACCGTTCCGGTTCGCGGATCACGGGGTTCGCGAACCGGAACGGTCATCTGCAGGACCGGGAACGGCCGTGGAACGGACGCGATGACGGGCTGCACGCGGGGGGCGTGGCAGACCCGCGCCTCCGGGGCGCCGAACGGTGCGGAGCGCGCCTCGATCACCGGTAGCCGTGAGGGGGATGCGGGTGCGCTGCCCGAGACGGCGCGCAGCAGCGGTCCCTAGGCTCGGGGGCATGGTGGATGCGGTGGTCGTCGGAGCCGGACCGAACGGACTCGCGGCGGCGGTGACGCTCGCGCGTGCCGGCCTGTCGGTCGAGGTCGTCGAACGCGCCGACACGATCGGCGGTGGTGCGCGGACCGCCGAACTCACGCTGCCCGGGTTCCTGCACGACGTGTGCTCCGCCGTGCACCCGATGGCGCTGCAGTCCGAGTTCTTCCGGCGCTTCCGCCTCGAGGACCGCATCGAACTCCGCTTGCCCGAGGTCCAGTACGGGCACCCGCTCGACGGCGGCCGTGCCGGGATCGCGTACCAGGACCTCGCGCGCACCGCCGAGTCGCTCGGCATCGACGGCCCGGCGTTCCGGCAGCTCATGGCCCCCCTGTCCGGCAAAGCCGACCAGGTCGCCGACTTCGCCACCGGCGCCCTGCTGCACGTCCCACGGCACCCGCTGAGCGTCCTCCGGTTCGGGTTGCGGGCGCTGGAGCAGGGCACGAGTGCGTGGAACCTCCGTTTCCGCGACGAGGTCGCCCCCGCCATGGTCTCCGGCGTCGCGGCCCACTCGATCCAGCACATGCCGTCCCTCTCCACGGCCGCCGCCGCGCTGTCCCTCGGCGCCTACGCGCACGCGCGGGGCTGGCCCGTCCCGATCGGCGGCAGCCAGGCGATCGTCGACGCGCTCGCCGCCGACCTCGTCGCGCACGGCGGCCGGATCGAGACCGGGCGCGAGGTCCGCTCGCTCGCCGACCTCACCCCGGCCAAGGCGGTGCTGTTCGACACGAGCGTCCCCGGGATGCTGCGGATCGCCGGGAAGCAGATCCCGACGCCGCGACGTGGTGCCCTCCGGCGATTCCGGTTCGGCAACGCCGCTGCGAAGGTCGACTTCGCGCTCTCCGACCCGGTCCCGTGGACGAACGAGGCGCTCCGCCGCGCCGGCACGGTGCACATCGGCGGGACCCGCGCCGAGATCGCGGCCGCCGAGGGTGCGGTCGCACGCGGCCAGCACGCCGAGCGACCGTACGTGCTCGGCTCGGAGCCCACCGTGGTCGACCCGAGCCGCGCGCCCGCGGGCAAGCACGTCTTCTGGGCGTACGCGCACGTCCCCGCCGGGTCGGACGTCGACCAGACCGAGGCGATCACGCGGCAGATCGAGCGGTTCGCGCCCGGCTTCCGCGACACCGTCCTGCAGTCGAGCAGCCGCACCGCGGTCGAGATGGGCGCGTACAACCCGAACTACGTCGGCGGGGACATCGCCGCGGGTGCCGCGAGCTTCTGGCAGCTGGTCAAGCGCCCGGTGCTGTCGTCCGACCCGTGGCGCATGGGCGGCGGCATGTACCTCTGCTCCGAGGCGTCCGCCCCCGGCCCCGGTGTGCACGGCATGGCCGGCTGGCACGCGGCCCGGAGCGCCCTGCGGCACACGTTCGGGCTGCCCGAGCACGTCGATCTCACACCGGAGGACTGACCATGGCGAAGAACGTCCGCATCCTGCACTGCCGCCCGGAGGACGTCTTCGACGTGCTCGCGGACGGCTGGCTCTTCACGACGTGGGTCGTCGGCGCCTCGCGGATGCGCGGGCAGGACCCGGGCTGGCCAGCGGTCGGCACCCGCCTGCACCACTCGTTCGGCGTCTGGCCGCTCGTGATCGACGACGTGACGACGGTCCTCGAGTGGGACGCCCCGCACCGCATGGTCATCCAGCCGAAGGGGTGGCCCCTCGGCGAGGCCCGGGTGGAGCTCGTCGTCGAGGAGCACCGCCGTGGCTGCAAGGTCACCATCGTGGAGAATGCCGTGGCGGGGCCGGGCGCCTGGGTGCCGGACCTCCTGATGCAGCCGATGATCTGGATCCGCAACCGCGAGACGCTGCGGCGGCTCGGCTGGGTGGCCGCGGGTCGCGTCGCAACGTCCTGAGGGACGGGAGGCGCGGTGCGGGCCCGCACCGCGCCTCCCGTCCGTCCTGTGGACGCCTCGGCACCGGCCCCGCGAACGGGGACGCTGTGGCGGGGTCCTGGGTCCGCCAGACTGACCGGGACATGCTCGCTGCACCCGACCACCGCCCCCTCCGGCCCCGAAGCACGACCCTCGTGGTCGGCCTGGCGCTGATCGCCGCGACCGCCGTCTCCGGGTGCTCGCACCGAGTCGAGCCCGTAGGCCTCGACGATGCGTTCCCGGACTGGGCGAAGGGCGTGCAGGACCGCTGGGCGGGACAGCCGGGCGAACTCGGCAGCGGCACCGGCTCGAACGACTCGTCGAGCCGACTGTCCGTCGGTACCGGCGAGGACGGGGCACCTGCCCGGGTGAGGGTGTCGATCACGTGCCAGGGCGACGGCACCGTCCACATGGCGGTGTGGGCCGGCCGGATCGTGGACGGGGCCGAGAGCGGCAAGCGGCTCGCCTCGGGCGAGATCCGGTGCGGACACGACGAGGACCTGTACCTGCGCACCCGGAGCGAGTACGTCACCATCGGTCCGACGTCCGGGGACTCGACCGTCGGCTGGTACGCGGCCACCTACAACGACCTCGCGGCGACCGCCGCCGACTGACCGCGGGGCCGGGGTACACACCGGTCCACCGCGTGCCCGACCGACCCGATACGGTGCGGATCCGGCTGCTTCCCCGAGCTGGTGCGGTTCGACGCGGCGCACGCGCCGGGGCGGGGTGCCGACCGGACCTGGCGAACGCCTCCGAGCAGCCTGAGCGATCGTCGGGACTGGCGTGACTGAGCGGACGTACAGGCCTACCGTCCCTCGGTGTCGGGCCGAGGGAGCCCGGCGCCGAGGGGGGGTCGGGTCGTGCAGCACACGTACGGGCAGCAGTTCGCGGAGATCTACGACGACGTCTTCCCGCCGGACCCGGGCCTCGTCGAGGTACTCGCTTCCAGCGCACCGGCGACGGCGCTCGAGCTCGGCGTGGGGACCGGTCGCGTGGCGATCCCGCTCGCGCAGCGGGGCATCACCGTCACCGGCGTCGACCTGTCCGCCGAGATGCTCGACCGGTGCCGCGACGGCGCCGACGACGCCGGCGTCGACCTCGAGCTGGTGCAGGGCTCGATGACGGACCTCCGCCTCGGACGGCGGTTCGACCTGGTCTTCTGCGTCTGCGCGTCCATCTCGATGCTGCTGACCCGCGAGCACCAGCGCGAGACGCTCGCCACCGCGCGGGACCACCTCGCCGACGGCGGCCGGTTGGTCGTCGAGACGCACAACCCGGACGCGGTGCTCGGCCTGCACGGTGGACGTCGTCGTGAGACCTGGTTCGTCCCGTACCCGGGCGCCGGCCGTGGTCTGCAGACCTACGCGACCCTGGACGAGCCGACCGGACTCTGGCAGGTCAGTCACCTGTGGCACGACGGCGGACGGACGACCATCGGGAACGAGGTGAGCCTCCTCACACCGGTCGAGGTCTTGACGGGCCTCGGTACGGTGCTCGGGCTCGCGGTGCGGTCCGTGACGGGCGACCGGGACGGCGGTCCGGTGACGCCGGAGTCCCCCACGTACACGGTCGAGTTCGAGGTGGCATCGTGATCGGGTTCGTGGACCGCGTCGTCCGCGGTGTCGTCGACCGGTCGGCCGACCGCGGGAACGTGCTCGCCGCGACCGAGCGGGCCTCCGCGCTCGTGGTGCTGATGGGGAGTCTCGAGCACCTCGCGAACGCGGACAACCGCCGGACGGGCGGCCTGAACGACTGGACCCTGCTGCGGGGCTCCGCGCTCGTCCGCAACGAGCGACTGCGCCGCGTGCTCGACCGCGTCTACCGGCCCCGGGTGGTGACCGCGATGCACGGGCTCCGGGTGGCCGCCGCCCTCGTCCACCTGTCCCCGGTCCGCGACCGACGCGTCCGCGCCGCGGCGTCCGCCGTCACGGTGCTCACCGGCTACGCACTCGGGCCGCTGCACCACAACGGCGGCGACGGCAGCGACCAGGCGGCGTTCTTCACGCAGGCGCTGTCGGGTGTGGCCCGGGCCTCCGGACGACCCGCGACGGTGGACACCGCGCTGTGGGCGGTCGCGAGCCAGGCGACGCTGTCGTACCTCGTCTCGGGCTGGGTGAAGCTGATGGGTGAGCCCTGGCGGAACGGCTCGGCGCTGCTCGGGGTGATGCGCACGCGGACCTACGGTTCGGAGTGGGTGTGGCGGGTCCTACGCGACCGGCCGGCACTGGCGCGGGTGGGCGAGGTCGCCACGCTCGTCCTCGAGTGCGCGTTCCCGATCGTGTTCGTGCTCGGCCCGCGGATGCGCGTGGCGTACCTCGGCGCGATCGCCGGGATGCACCTCACCATCGCCGCGACCATGGGGCTCGGTCGGTTCCTCCCCGCGTTCCTCGCACTGCAGCCCGCGGTGCTCTACGTCACCGCGGACCGTCGATCGGTCGTGCCGCGTCGTCACGACGGGTTCCCGTGGGTCCTCGGCGTGATCGGGGCCGCGGTCGGGACGCAGGCCGTGGTCCGGCAGGTCGTGGACGCCCGGCGCAGTCGACGTCCCCGTGCCGGACAGACCGTGGTCGAGACGCCCACCGGATCGCGCCTGGCCGTGCGGTACCGGCCGGCGACCTCGGGCCCGGGCGCACCGCTGGTGGTGTTCGAGAACTCGCTCGTCGCGGTCCAGGAGTACTGGGACCCGATCATCGCGGAGCTCGGCGGCGACGTCGCCACGCTGACGTACGACCGTCCCGGCACCGGCGCGAGCACGGCACCCGGCGCGACGCTCGCCACCTACGCGGAGGACCTCCGCTTCCTCGTCGGCCGCCACGCCGACGACGGACCCCTCTGGCTCGTCGGGCACTCGTTCGGCGGGCACCTGCTCCGACGCCACGCGGCCGAACTCGGGCGCGACGTCGCCGGGGTGGTCCTCCTCGACCCGACCACCGGTTTCGTGGACCGACCCGACGAGGACGTCCTGACCGCCGTCCGGTCGCTCACCGACGGCTTCCCGCTGATGGAGTGGTCCCTGCGGACCGGCTGGGGATGGCTGCTCGACGCCACGACCTGGGCGATCCCCGCACGCCAGGGACGGACCGACGACCTGAGCCCCGTGTACCGGAACGCCCGACTGTGGCGCACCGGCCGTGCGGAGTGGCAGGCGGCGGAGCCGGACCTCGTCGCCGACCGACCCGGACGCCGTATCCCCGAGGGTGCCGACGTGCTCGTCGTCACGGCGAGCACGAGCGACGAACTCCAACCGGCCGTGAGCGCCGCGCACGAACGCGTCGCGCACGAGCACGACGGTCGCCGCGAGGTCGTCCGGTCCACCCACGACGGCCTGCTCGTCCACCCCGGACCGGTCCGACGGGTCGGTGCACTCGTCCGCGAGGCGATCGGGGTGGACCGATGAGCCGCCGCAGTGACGGTCGGGCCCTGCCCCTCGCGATCGGCCTCGCGCTCTGGATCATCGCGACGGTCATCGGCCAGCACCCGAACCGTCGGTTCGACCGGGTCCGGCAGGTCGACACCGCCGCGCTGCTCATCCCGAACTGGCGCTTCTTCGCACCGATCCCCGCCTCGATGGACTTCGAGCTGCTGCACCGCTACCGGCAGGACGACGTGGTCAGCGAGTGGACGCGGACCAAGGACGTCGCAGCACGCCGGCTCCGGCACATGCTGTGGTTCCCGGACCGGCGGGTCGACAAGGGCCTGTTCGACGTGGTCGGACGGTTCCTGGTGGCAGCGGAGCAGCTGCCGGACGGGTACGAGACGGGCGCCGACTACCGCGCGCTGCTCGCCTTCGTCCGCCGCGTCGTCGCCGCGCAGACCGGTGGTCGCGCCGATGCCGTCCAGTTCGCGATCGTCCGCACGGGCGGTCACGACGACACCGTGCCCGTCGAGGAGCTCTTCGCATCCCGACGGGAACCCATGCACGACGGGGACGGCCCCCGTCGGCAGCCGGACGCCGCCTCCGCAGCGTCCGCACGACCGAAGGAGGAGACCAGATGAACGCCAACACACGGACCGCGCTGTGGTTCGCAGCACCCGTCGTGCTCATCGCCATCGCGGTGGCGATACTCCTGTTCGACCTGCCCGGCTTCGCGTGGCTGTCGGTCCTGGTCGTGCTCGGCATCGCAGCCGCAGTCTTCGTCGTCTCGGCACGACGAGAGTGACCTCGGCCCACCGGGCCGGGAACCGGGCCCAGCGCCCGACCATCACCATCGCAGAACGGAAGGAATCCAGCATGACCACCATCGCCGACATCGCGTTCGACAGCGACCGCGGGCAGCGGTTCGCACCGGAGCAGCCCCTCGCCGCGACCCCGCTCGCAGCGCTCGCCGCCACCTCGGTCTTCACGGGTGCGGTCGCCGCGTACGCGGTCGAAGAGGCCGTCGGGAACTGATCAGCAGGACATCGAGGAAGGAAGCAGCGCATGCAGCAGACACGACAGCTCGACGCCGTCCCGTTCGACAGTGACGAGGCGACCACGTTCCGTGGTCTCCGTCCCGTCGCGGCCACCCCGGCAGCGGTGGCCTGGGCCGGCGCCGTCGTGGCGGCGGCCGGGGTCGGTGCCGCCATCGGGGACGCCGTCGACTGACGGAGCCGCGTGACGGCGCCGGTGGGCGCCGTGTGCGGGCAGGACGTGAGGCGCGGTGCCGGACGGTACCGTGCCTTCCGTCGTGGACGGTGCGGGTGTGCTCCGCGCTACGGCCGGGTGTCGACGAGCGCGACGAAGCGGCTGCCGATGCCCTCGACCTCGTGCCGGGTGAAGCCCGCGACGGGGTCCGGCGCCTGGTAGGGCTCGTGGTAGTCGCACATCAGGTGGTCCCAGTCGGGCCACCACTTCTTCGGACGTGCCTCTTCCGCGAAGCCGCAGACCACGCACTCGAGGCGGACCCAGACCTTCTTGGTGCCGGTGCGGTTGGCTCGGGACTGCACGAGCCAGGCGGGCGGGTCCTGCTCGATCGCCGTGAGTTCGGCCTCGCTGAGGTGCGAGGGGATCCCGTGCCGGGTCGCCATCTCGAGGGAGATGTCGAGCCGGACGGCGGCGTCACGTCGGGAGAGCATCCGACCAGCGTAGAGCGCCGACATCGAGCGGTGGGGACGGGTGTCGCTGCGCCGACGCTCACGCTACGATCCCGACATGCGTTCTCCTCGTTCTTCGTGGTGGCTGCGGTAGCAGCCTCCTGACGCATGGTCGCGGGCTGCACGGCAGCTCGCAGACCGCAGGACCGTCGTGCAGCCCTTTCTCTCGAGAGGGCAACTCCAGTGGACACGTTCACCGCCACACAACACCGCATGCACGACCTCGACGCCCGCATCCGGGCGCGACCGGACCGGTTCCGCGTCCTGACCGGCGAACGGCCGACCGGTCGGCTGCACCTCGGGCACTTCTTCGGCACGATCGCCGAGCGCGTCGCGCTGCAGCGGCGCGGCGTCGAGACCTTCCTGGTGCTCGCCGACTACCAGGTCATCACCGATCGGGACACCGCTGACCACGTCGCCTCGAACGTCCGCGAGGCGGTGCTCGACTACCTCGCGGCCGGACTCGACCCGGCCGCGACGACGGTCTTCACGCACTCGTCGGTGCCGGCGCTGAACCAGCTGCTGCTGCCGTTCCTCAGCCTCGTCACCGAAGCGGAGCTGCACCGCAACCCGACGGTGAAGGCCGAGGTCGCGGCATCCGGTCGCGCGCTCAGCGGCCTGATGCTCACCTACCCCGTCCACCAGGCCGCGGACATCCTGTTCTGCAAGGGCAACCTCGTCCCGGTCGGGAAGGACAACCTGCCGCACGTCGAGATGACACGGACGATCGCTCGGCGGTTCAACGACCGGTTCGGCGCGCTGTTCCCCGAGCCGGAACCGCTCGTCACGACGTCCCCCGAGGTCCCCGGTGTCGACGGCCGGAAGATGAGCAAGAGCTACGGCAACGCGATCGCGCTCGGCATGACCGACGACGAGACCGCGGACGTCATCCGACGGGCACGCACGGACGGTGATCGGCGCATCACCTTCGACCCCGAGCGCCGGCCGGGGGTCGCAGCGCTCCTCACGACCGCGGCGCTCTGCACGGGCTCGACCCCGGAGGCCATCGCCGACGGGATCGGCTCAGCGGGCGCGGCGGCGGTGAAGCGTGTCGCGGTCGAGGCGGTCAACGAGCGCTTCGCCGCGCACCGACGCCGTCGTGCCGAACTCGCTCGCGACCCGTCGATCGTCACCGCGGTGCTGGCGGCCGGGAACCGTCGGGCGAACGAGATCGCCGAGGCGACCCTCGACGAGGTCCGCACCCGGATGGGCATGCGGTACACCGACGAGCCGATCAGGCCTCGCTGCGACTGAACTCGCTCGCCCGGCGGACCTGGTCGTCCGTCAGCGCGACGCCCGTGTACCGCTCGAACTGCCGCGCCGCCTGCAGCGCGATCACCTCGGCACCGGTGATGACCTGCTTGTCCGCAGCGCGACCGGCGCGGATCAGCGGGGTCTCGGACGGGAACGCGACCACGTCGAACACGGTCGTCGCCGCCCCGACGCGATCCTGGTCGAAGGCGAGCGCGTCCTGCTGGTCGCCGCGCATGCCGAGGGGAGTGACGTTCACCAGGACGTCGGTGACCGGCGCGTCCCGCTCGTCGGCGACCCACTCGTACCCGTACTGCGCCGCGAGGGCCGGCCCCGCCTGCCCGTTGCGTGCGACCACGGTGAGGTCGTCGAACCCGGCACCCCGGAACGCCGCAGTGACCGCCTTGGCCATGCCGCCGGAGCCGCGGAGCAACACGTTCGCGGACGGATCGACGGCGTGCGAGGCGAGCAGCGACGCGACTGCCTCGTAGTCGGTGTTCGACGCCGTGAGGACGCCGTCGTCGTTCACCACGGTGTTGATCGACTCGATCGCCGCCGCGGACTCCTCGACGACGTCGACGAGCGGGATGATCGCTTCCTTGAAGGGCATCGAGACCGAGCAGCCGCGGATGCCGAGTGCCCGGATGCCGGTCACCGCGCCCGGGAGGTCGGTCGTGGTGAACGCCTTGTAGACGAACTCCAGCCCGAGCTCGTCGTAGAGGAAGTTGTGGAAGCGAGTGCCGATGTTGCTCGGTCGAGCGGCGAGTGAGATGCAGACCTGCATGTCCTTGTTGAGGATGGGCATGTCGTCAGTCTCCCATGGCAGCAGGGATGGAGCGGTCCACACAAGTCAGATGTGGAGGGGGTGGGGTTGTCCCCACCACGAACCCGGGTGTCCCCCGGATTCGATGTCGGATCGATCCTCCGTACCGTCGACGACATGAACACACTCATCCGCCCCCGCACCGGCCGCCTCCTCGCCGGGGTCTGTGCCGGCATCGCCGACCGGTTCGGCTGGTCCCGCACTCTCGTCCGCATCGCCTGGGTCGTCCTGAGCCTCTTCCCGGGGCCGCTCTGGATCGCCTACGTCGTCCTCTGCATCCTCATGCCGAACCAGGGCTCCCGGCGCTGATCCCCCACCCGTCCGGACGGGTTAGTGTGGCGGGGTGCCGGTCTCCGTCTTCGATCTGTTCAGCATCGGGATCGGTCCGTCGAGTTCCCACACCGTCGGACCGATGCGGGCCGGACGCGCCTTCGCCGCCCGCGTGGCCGAGGCCCCCGTCGCGACGATCGCCGTCGACCTCTACGGCTCGCTGGCCTCGACCGGCCAGGGACACGGGACGCTCGGCGCGGTCGTCGCCGGCCTGATGGGGTCCGACCCCGAGACCGTGGACCCCGACGCGATGACCCGATCGCTCGCCGAGCTCGAGGAGACCGGCGTGCTCCGGCTCCAGGGTGGGGCGAGCGTCCCGTTCCGGCTCGCCGACATCGTGCTCCACCCGCTGACGATGCTCCCCCGCCACCCGAACGCGATGCGCCTCCGCGCCGCCGACGCGTCCGGGGCGACCATCGCCGAGGAGACCTACTACTCGATCGGCGGCGGCTTCGTCACGAACGACTCCGAGGGCGACGTCGCCGAGACCGCGATCCCCGTCGACGACGCCGTGCCGTACCCGTTCTCGAGCGGCGCCGAGCTGCTCGCGGCCTGCGCGGCGAGCGGTCTGCCGGTCAGCGGGGTCGCACTCGCCAACGAGACCGCCACGCGCAGCGCCGACGACGTCCGGGCCGGCCTCCTCCGCATCCACGGCGTCATGGAGTCCTGCGTCGAACGGTCCGTCGAACGCTCCGGCACGCTCCCGGGTGGGCTCACCGTGCGACGCCGCGCCGCGAACTGGTTCGAGCAGCTCACCGCCGACGACCCCGGGCACGACCCGCTCTTCGCGATGGAGTGGGTGAACCTCATGGCGATGGCCGTCAACGAGGAGAACGCCACCGGTGGACGGGTGGTCACCGCTCCGACGAACGGTGCCGCCGGCATCATCCCCGCCGTCCTGTACTACGCGCTCACCTACGTGCCGACGGTCACGCCGGCGAACCGCGACGACACCGTGGTGCGCTTCCTGCTGACCGCGGGCGCCGTCGGTTCGATCTACAAGGAGCGCGCCTCGATCTCCGGCGCCGAGGTCGGTTGCCAGGGCGAGGTCGGATCGGCGGCGTCGATGGCCGCCGCAGGGCTCGCCGAAGTGCTCGGAGGAACGCCCGAGCAGGTCGAGAACGCCGCCGAGATCGCCATGGAGCACAACCTCGGGCTCACCTGCGACCCGATCGGCGGGCTCGTCCAGATCCCGTGCATCGAGCGGAACGCCATCGCCGCGAACAAGGCGATCAACGCGGCTCGGATGGCGCTGCGGGGTGACGGCGTGCACCACGTGTCGCTCGACCAGGTCGTCGAGACGATGCGGCAGACCGGCGCCGACATGTCCACGAAGTACAAGGAGACCGCGATGGGCGGGCTCGCGGTGAACGTCCCGCTCTGCTGAGCTCCGCCCTCGGGCGGGTCAGCCGTGCAGCAGCGTCAGCAGCCGGGCCGTCTCGGTGGCGATGGCGTCGCGCCCCGCGGAGACGTACTTGCGGGGATCGACCACGTCCGGACCTTCGTCGAGCACCGCTCGCAGGGCCCGGGTGAAGAGGCCGTTCAGGTGCGTGGAGATGTTGATCTTCGTCATGCCCGCCCGGACGGCTGCCCGCAGCTCGTCGTCCGACAGCCCCGAGGAGCCGTGCAGGACGAGCGGGACCGGCACCGTGGCGCGGAGCTGCTCGACGAGCGTCCGGTCCACCGACGCCTCGCGCGTCTGCATCGCGTGGGACGTCCCGACGGCGACCGCCAGTGCGTCCACACCGGTGTCGGCGACGAAGGCAGCGGCGTCGTGCGGATCCGTGCGCACACCGGGAGCGTGCACGCCGTCCTTGCCGCCCACCTCACCGAGCTCGGCCTCGATCGCGACCCCGGCGGCGTGGCACCGGACTGCCAGTCGGCGGGTGGCCTCCACGTTCGCGGCGAAGTCGAGGTGCGATCCGTCGTACATGATCGAGTCCACCCCGAGGTCGATGCCGGCGAGCACGAGCTCGGGGTCCTCGATGTGGTCGAGGTGCACGAGGACCTCGACGTCCGCGGACCGCGCGATCGCCGCGGTCGCCGTCGTGATCGGGGCGAGGCCGCCGTGGTAGCGGACGCAGTTCTCGCTGATCTGCAGGACCACGGGGAGCCCCGCTCGCTCGGCGCCGGCGACGATCGCCTCGGCGTGTTCCAGCAGCACCACGTTGAACGCCCCGACGCCGCGGTGTGCGGTCCGTGCGGCGTCGAGCAGTCCGGTGAGGGCGAGGTCGGTAATCATGCGTGGCTCCAGGTCGGGTCGGAGGGTCGTGCGCCGGACCGGGCACCGTCGTCGTCCGCGAGGAACCGGCGGACGGCGTCGACGTCGACCTCGCCGGCGACGGGCCGGAGGACGGCGGCGGCGCCGAACGCGGCAGCGGATCGGAGCGCGGCGTGGTCGACGCGGGGCGTGGACGGCGCGGTCGTGGTCGCGGTGGGGGTCGTCGGGCCGTCGGACGACCCGCGCAGCAGCGCGGCGAGGAGCCCGGCGGTGGCCGCGTCGCCGGCACCCGTGGGGTTGCCGGAGACTCCCGGGACGGCGCGCACCTCGGTGACCCCGGTGCGCGTGTGTGCCGCCAGACCGTCCGCACCACGGGACACCACGACGGCGCCCGCGCCACGGTCGAGCAGCTGCAGGGCGCCGCTCCGCTCGTCGTCGGCACCGGTCGCCTCGAGGAGTTCGTCGCGGTTGGGCTTGCAGATCGTCGCCCCGGCGTCGGCGGCCACGAGGAGCGCACCACCCGGACAGTCGACGAGGCTCGGCACCCCGCGCATCCGAGCGGCGGCCACCCAGTCCGCGACGACGCCCGGATCGGCGCGGTGCGGCAGGGACCCCGAGACCACGAGGAACTCGACGTCGCCGTCGAGCTGCTGACCGATCACGTCCGTGACGGCGACCCACTCGTCGTTGGTCACCTCGGGTCCGGGCTCGCCGAACATCGTCGGGTGCTCGACGTCGTCGACGACGGTGACCGTGGTGCGGGTCTCCCCCGTCACCGCGATGTCGACGTGCGTGAGACCGAGGGCGTCGAGGCCGTCGGCGATCCAGCGGCCGGCAGCCGAACCGAGCGGCAGGACGGCGCGGGACGGGATCCCGACCGCGTCGAGCACCCGCCCGACGTTGAGGCCCTTGCCACCCGGACGACGGGCGACGTCCAGGACGCGCTGCGTCGTCCCGACGCGCTGACGGGCGACACGGTAGGTCACGTCCACCGCCGGGTTGGGCGTCACGATGAGGATCACCGGTGCACCGCCGCGGTCGTCCGCAGGTCGAGGACGCGCCAGGGCTCCGACCGCGCGGCACTGCTGGGGCCCTCGTCGATCACGAGCAGGTCGGCGGGAGCGCCGACCGAGAGCGGCGCAGGGAGGCCGAGCAGGCGTGCCGGTCGCGCCGACGTCGCTGCGACGACCTCGGGCAGGGGGGTGCCACCGTCGAGGAGGCGTCGGGCGGCGTCCTGCACGGTGATGGTGCTGCCGGCGAGGGACGATCCGTCGGCGAGCAGCGCGACGCCGTCACGGACCGAGACCGCCGAACCCGCGATCGCGTGCTCGCCGTCGCCGCAGCCGGTGGCGGCCATCGCGTCCGAGACGAGCACGAGGCGGTCCGGCGCGGCTCGCCGCACGAGTTCGACCGCCGCGGGATCGAGGTGGTGCCCGTCGACGATGCACTCGACCAGGACGCGGTCGTCGGTCAGGGCGACGCCGACCGGGCCCGGCCGGCGGTGGTGCAGTGGGGGCATGCCGTTGAAGAGGTGCGTGACGAGGGTGGCACCGGCGTCGATCGCTGCGCGCGTCTCGTCGGCGGAGGCATCGGTGTGACCGATCGCGACGACGACACCGGCGTCGACGAGGCGGCCCACGGCGTCGATCGCTCCGGGGAGTTCCGGTGCGAGCGTGACGATCCGGAGCGCGCCGTCCGCCGCTGTGAGGAAGCCGTCGAGCTCCGCCGGGTCCGGTGCGTGCAGGAGGTCCGACCGGTGGGCACCGCGGCGCGCCGGTGACAGCCACGGCCCCTCGAGGTGGAGCCCGACGAGCGTGCCCTCGGCGACGAGGACGCGGAGGCGTCCGAGTGCTGCGATCGTCTCGGCGACCGGGCCCGTCGCGACGGACGCGATGAGCGACGTCGTCCCGCGTGCGCGGTGGTGGCCCGCAGCGAGTGCGGCGCCGTCGGTCGTGGCCGTGGCGAAGTCGTGCCCGAGCGCCCCGTGGGCGTGCAGGTCGACCGCCCCCGGCAGCAGCGTTCCTTCGATCGTCACCGCGGTGTCGGTCCGCGGGGGCGTCCCGGATCCGCTCTCGAGGACCGTACCGGCGTCGTCGACCGCCAACCACCCGTCGTGGAGGTCGTGCGTCTCGGTGAGGATCCGCCGCGCACGCACCAGGGTGCTCATGCGTGCACCTCGGCGTCGAGCGCCGTGCGCGCCATCAGCCCGGCACCGATGGCACCGGCGGCATCGCCGTGCCGTGCCGGGGCGAGGACCGGGACGCGCAACCCCGGGAGCCGTTCGACGAGGGCCGTCCGGAGCGGATCGAACAGCAGCGGACCGGACTCGGCCAGCCCCCCGCCCACGATGATCGTGTGGCAGCCGGCGACCGTCGTGGTCCACGCCAGGGCGTCCGCGAGCACGTCGATGCACTCGTGCCAGACCGCGGTGGCCACCGGGTCCCCGGCGCGGACGCGGAGCATCGCCTCGTGTGCCGAGGTGGAGCCCGACCGACGGGCGACTCCCCCTGCGGACGCGATCTCCTCGACGCGGCGCCCCGCGTGCGGACCGGTGGGGATCCGCACCTGTCCGATCTCCCCCGCCCAACCGCCGCCCGCGACGACCACGCCGTCGACGACGAGGGCACTCGCGAGTCCGGTGCCGACCGGGACGAAGGCGACGGAACCACGGGTGAGCGCCGGTGCCGCGCCGGAGGTCTCCGCCAGGGCGCCGGCACGCACGTCGTGTCCGAAGACCAGCGGGACGTCGATCCCCCGTGCGGCGAACTCGGCCCGGACCCGGTCCCGCACCGGGACGTCCCGCCACCCGAGGTTCACCGCGAGGACGACGGTGCCGGCCCCGTCGTCCACGACACCCGGCGTCACGAGGCCCACCGCATCGAGGTCGCCACGGCGCAGCGCCCGTTCGGCGAGCTCCACCACGACGGTGGCGAGCATCGTCGCGTCGGTGTCGCCGCGCGGCGTCGGGACGCGGGTCTCGTCGAGGACGAGTCCGTCGGCGCCGGTCAGTCGGGCCTTGATGCCCGTGCCGCCGACGTCGACCCCGAGCACCGCGCCTGCACCGCGCATCAGGTGAGGATGACCGAACGGGTGAGCGAGCGGGGGTTGTCCGGGTCGAGGCCGCGTCCCTCGGCGAGGGCGACCGCGAACCGGTGCACCACGACGAGCCCGGCGATCGGGTCGAGGTCGTGCTGGACGAAGCGCGCACCGGTCGCAGCGACCTCGTCCGCGAGCCCCTCCGGCGCGGTTCCGAGCGACCAGACGAGTCGGCCGGGCTGGGCGATCGCGATCGGACCGTGCCGGTAGTCCATGGCGGGGTAGGACTCCGCCCAGAACTGCGCTGCCTCGCGCGTCTTGAGGGCGGCCTCGAACGTGAGGCCGACCGCCGGACCGCGGCCCACGAAGGTGACCTGCTCAGCATCGAGGAGGTCGTCGATCGGGAGGCCGAGGGCGGTCTCGGCCTGTGCTGCGAGGGCGTCCACGTCGTCACCGATCGACGCACGGAGGAGCGCGAGCGTGGTCGTCGCGAAGCGCGTCTGCACGACCGAGCGCTCGTCGGCGAAGGGCAGTGCCACGACGACGTCGGCGACGGCGGCGGCCGGGCTGTCCGGGACCGCGGTGACGAGCACGGTGCGTCGACCGCGCAGGGCCTGCAACAGGTCCACGATCTCGGTCGTGGTGCCGGACCGGCTGATCGTCACGACCCGGTCGTAGTCGCGGCCGATCGGGTACTCCGAGCCGGCGAAGGCGTCCGTCACGCCCAGACCCGCCTGCTCACGGGCGACGGCGTAGCTCATCGCGATGAACCAGCTCGTCCCGCAGCCGACCACGGCCACGCGTTCTCCGGGCTGGGGGAGCGACGCCTCGAACGACGAGAGGAGCGCGGCGGCAGCGCGCCACGTCTCCGGCTGCGACGTCAGTTCTGCGCTCACGAAGGTGTCGGTCATGGGTGCCTTCCGGTCCGGTTCGATCCGGGTGATCGATGATGAGGAAGCGTAGCGAGCGATCGTGCGCGATGGAAGAGCAAAACGTCATTCCCGATCATCAGGGGTGCGCGGTGACGCCATAAGATGGCCGACATGACCCCTCAACAGCGGCTCAACGCCCTGCTCGAACTGGTGAGCGAACGCGGCAACGTGTCGATCGCCGAGATCGGGGAGCTGCTCGGGATCTCGCCCGCGACCGCCCGACGCGACCTCGCGACGCTGGCGGACCAGCGCCTGGTCACCCGCACCCACGGCGGTGCCGCGGCGCTCGGGGCAGGCTACGAACTGCCACTGCAGTACAAGATCGCCCGTCAGGCCGAGGCGAAGACCGCGATCGCCCGCGCCGCCTCGCGGCTGGTGCAGCCCGGCGACACCGTCGGGTTGAACGGGGGGACGACGACGACCGAGGTCGCCCGTGAGCTCGGCAAGAGCGAGCGCTTCACCCGGGCGGACGGCGAGTACGGGGTGACGATCGTCACCAACGCGTTGAACATCGGGTACGAGCTGTCGGTCCGCGCCAACGTCAAGATCGTGGTCACGGGCGGCGTCGCGCGGCGGCAGTCCTACGAGCTCGTGGGCCCGCTCGTCCGGGACACCCTGGACGAGTTCGCGCTCGACGTGGTCGTGCTCGGTGTCGACGGGCTGAGCGGCCAGTACGGCGCCACGACCATGCACGAGGGCGAGGCGGAGGTCAGTCGGCACTTCGCGTCCGTCGGGCGCCGGGTGATCGTGGTCGCCGACTCGACCAAGATAGAACGGGCGACCTTCGCGCGGATCTGTCCGCTCGACCGGATCGACGCACTCGTCACCGACCAGCCCGTCCCGTCCGCGTTCGCCGCGGAGCTCGCCAGTGCCGGCGTGGAGCTCGTCGTCGCCGACTGAGCGGACGAGTCCCCCGGGGGACTCCCCGGCGCAGGTCTGTGCACGACGTTTCGATCGTGTAAAACCATCCACACCCTCCCCATGAGCGTTCGTTGAGCGCCTATTGTGCATTCATGATCGATTCGGCATCATGGGCGTCACAATCACGCAAGGGAGCGAGATGAGCATGGGTGACTCGTTCACAGGACGACCACTACGGGTCGGCATCGTCGGCATGGGGCAGCGTGCGGCGATCGCCCGCCACGTGGCCGAGGCGGCTGCCGCCGCTCCCGACCTGGAGGCGCGGGTCGTCGCCGTCGCCGAGGTCACCGAGCAGGGGCGCGAGCGTGCCCGGGCCGAGTACCCGGACGCCCTCGTCGTCGAGCACCACGGGGGACTCGTCGGGGTCGTCGACGCGGCGATCGTGACGACCCCCGACTGGACGCACGCCGCGATCGCGATCGACCTGCTCCGCGCCGGCATCGCGGTCTACCTCGAGAAGCCCATGGCCATCACGGTCGAGGACGCCGACGCCGTCCTCGACACCGCGGCGGAGAACGGCACGCCGCTGTACGTCGGGCACAACTTCCGTCACGCCGCGGTCGTGCGACTGATGCGCGAGATCGTCGACCGCGGGGAGATCGGCCAGGTCAAGGCGGTCTGGTGCCGGCACTTCGTCGGCAACGGCGGCGATTACTACTTCAAGGACTGGCACGCCGACCGCACCAAGGTGAACTCCCTGCTCCTGCAGAAGGCCAGCCACGACCTCGACGTCATCCACGCGCTCGGCGGTGGGGACACCGCGCGGGTCGTCGGCATGGGGTCGCTGTCGGTCTACGGCGACGTCACCGACCGTCGCGACCGCAGCGGCGAGCTCATGGGGGACTGGTTCTCCCTCGACAACTGGCCGCCCCTCGAGCAGACCGGGCTGAACCCCGTCGTCGACGTCGAGGACGTGTCGATGGTGATGATGACCCTCGACAACGGTGTGCAGGCGAGTTACGAGCAGTGCCACTTCACGCCGGACTACTGGCGCAACTACACGGTCATCGGGACCGAGGGACGGCTCGAGAACATCGGCGACACCGGCGGTGGCGTCGTGAAGGTCTGGAGCCGTCGTCGCGGCTGGGACGTCGCGGGGGATCGCGAGTACCCGATCGACGGGGTCGCCGCCGGCCACGCCGATGCCGACCTCCTCACGATGACCGAGTTCCTCCGGCACGTCGCGCTGGGGGAGCCGACGACCCTCTCGCCGATCGCGGCCCGTGCAGCCGTCGCCGCAGGAGCGCTCGCGACCCGGTCGCTCCGGAACGGTTCCGTCCCCATCGACGTCCCGCCGCTCGCGGCCGCGACGATCGCCCACTTCACCGACCCCACCCCGGCCGTCACCCGCTGACGGACTCGCGAAAGGACACCCGATGCACGCACCCACCTCTGCCAAGGGCCGCGGCCGTCGCCGTGCGCTCCTCGGCGCCGTCGCCGCGATCGGCGCAGCCGTGCTCCTCGCCGGCTGCAGCACGTCCTCCGGCGCCTCCGGCGCCGGCGGCGACTACGAGAAGGCCGCCAAGGACACCAAGGCGACCCTGACGTACGCCGTCTGGGACGAGAACCAGGTCAAGGCGATCAAGGCGAACCTCGAAGGCTTCAACGAGGAGTACCCGGACATCAAGGTCAACGTGGACGTGACCCCGTTCGCCAGCTACTGGACGAAGCTGCAGACCCAGGGCTCGAGCAACACCCTGCCCGACGTGTTCTGGATGAACGGCCCGAACTTCCAGCTCTACGCGGCGAACGGCAAGCTCGCGCCGATCACCGGTGAGGTCGAGGCCGGCGCGATCGACCCCGCGAAGTACTCGTCCGCCCTCAACGACCTGTACACGTACGACAAGACCCAGTACGGCGTCCCCAAGGACTTCGACACCATCGGCGTCTGGATGAACAAGGCGCTCTTCGAGAAGGCCGGGGTCGCCATGCCCTCGAAGGACTGGACCTGGGACGACTTCCAGAAGACCGGAGCCGAGCTCTCCGAGAAGCTCACGGCCGACGGCGCGTACGGCGCGGCCGGCGGCATGGACGGACAGACCACTTACTACGACACGATCTTCCAGGCCGGTGGGAACGTGATCGACGCGGACGGCACGAAGTCCGAGTACGACACCGCCGCCGCCGAGGCCGGGCTGCAGTTCTGGACCGACCTCATCGCGTCCGGGGCGTCGCCCTCGATCAAGCAGCTGACCGACACCACCGCCGACCAGTGGTTCACCTCGGGCAAGCTCGCCATGTACCAGGGCGGCAGCTGGTTCCGCTCCGCGTTGACCGGCACCGACCTCGAGAAGGACGTCGTCGTGTACCCGCTCCCCAAGGGCAAGGAGCAGGCGACGGTCATCCACGGTGTCTCCAACGTCGTGTCCGCGAACACGAAGAACAAGGCCGCCGCACAGGCGCTCCAGGTCTACCTCGCGAGCAAGCAGGCCCAGCAGCAACAGGGCGACATGGGTGCGGTGATCCCGGCGTACGAGGGCACGCAGAGCGCCTTCACGAAGACGATGCCGGACGCCGACCTGCAGGTCTTCCTCGACGCGGTGGACTACGCCAAGCCGCTCCCGGTCTCGAAGAACACGGCGGCGTGGAACACCCTCGAGACGAACCTGCTGCCGAGTGCCTTCGACGGATCGACCCCGGTCGACAACGTGGCGAAGCAGCTCGCGCAGAAGATGGACGCCGCCCTCACCAAGGAACAGTGAGCCCCACACCGTGACGATCCACACCGAGCGACACCCGACCTCGGACGCCCCGGCCCGGACGCAGCGCGCGTCCGGGCCCGGGGCCCCGGGCTCCCGGCGTCCGACCGCCGGCACGACCAGACCTCGGGCGCACCGGACCGACGGGTTCTGGCCGTGGCTGTTCGTCCTCCCGTTGCTCGTCGGCGTCGGGACGTTCTACATCTGGCCGATCATCCAGACGTTCTGGTACTCCTTCACCACCTGGGGTGTGTTCGGCGGCGCCACCTTCTCCGGCATCGCGAACTACGTCCGGCTGGTCTCCGATCCGCAGCTCTACCAGTCGCTGCTCAACACGGTGATCTACACGGTGATCGTCCTGCTCGGCATCCCCGTGGCGGTCTGGCTCGCCAGTCTGCTCAACACCCCGGGCCTGCGGTTCGCGCAGTTCTACCGTGTGCTCTTCTTCCTGCCCTACGTCGCCATGCCCGCCGCGATCGCACTCGTCTGGCGGATCATGTTCAACGGCGACTACGGCATCGTGAACTGGTTCATCGGGCTGTTCGGGATCGACGGGCCGTACTGGATCTCGACGCCCGGCTTCGCACTCGTCGCGGTGAGCCTCGTCGGGCTGTGGTCCTCGCTCGGGTTCTCGATGATCATCCTCGGCGCCGGCCTCAAGGACATCCCGCCTGAGCTGTACGAGGCAGCCGAGCTCGACGGCGCCTCTCGCTGGCGGCAGTTCCGATCGGTGACGGTGCCGCTCCTCAGCCCGAGCATCTTCTTCGTGGTGATCGTCACGACCATCTCGAGCTTCCAGCTGTTCGACCTGCTCTACGCGATCCTCGGCAGCACGAACCCGGTGATCCCGAAGACGATGTCGCTCGTCTTCTACTTCTACAGCGCCGGCTTCATCGACAACGACAAGGGCTTCGCGGCGGCGATCGCGATGGTGATCTTCGTCCTCATCGGCATCGTCACGCTCGTGCAGTTCCGGTTCCAGCGGAAGTGGGTCCAGGCATGACCGCCACCGTCACACCGACCAGGACCGGCCGCCGGCCGGGGCGCCGCGGCGGCAGCCACTGGTGGATCCACGTCGTCCTCGGCGTCGGCGGGTTCGTCATGGCGTTCCCGTTCCTCTGGCAGATCATCATGTCCCTGTCGACGAACGCGCAGGTGCAGTCCGTCACACCGACCTTCTGGCCGGGGGAGCTGCAGTGGCAGAACTACGCGCAGGTGTTCGAACGCCTGCCGTTCCTGAGCCAGCTCGGGACGTCGGTGATGGTCACGATCATCCGGACGCTCGCGCAGATCGTGCTCTGCACCCTCGCCGGCTACGCGTTCGCCCGCATGCGGTTCCGCGGCCGGGCGATCCTGCTCGCGATCGTCCTGTCGATCCTGCTCGTCCCGTCGCAGGTGTACCTGATCTCCCAGTACCAGATCGTGCAGGGGCTCGGATGGTTGGACACCCTGATGGGCATCGTCGCACCGGGGCTGTTCAGTGCGTTCGGGACGTTCCTGATGCGGACCGCGTTCCTGAACCTCCCGCCGGAGCTCGAGGAAGCCGCTCGGATGGACGGCGCGAACCCGTTCCAGACCTTCTGGCGCATCATGCTGCCGTTGGCCCGCCCGTCGATCAGCGTGCTGGCGATCACCACGGTCCTCTGGTCGTGGAACGAGCTGCTCTGGCCGCTCGTCGTGTCGACCCGTGCCGAGGACATGCCGCTCGCCGCAGGCCTCGCGACCCTCTCCAGCGACCGCACGATCGACTACCCCGTGCTCATGGCCGCGAGCCTCATGGCCATGGCACCGGTGCTGATCATGTTCGTCGTGCTGCAACGCCGCGTGATCGACGGCCTGGCAGCGTCCGGACTGAAGTGACGCCCGACCACGACCGGCCCGACCACGACCGGATCGTGCACGACGGGACCGAGCTCCTCGCCGCGGCGATCGGAACCGTCCCCGACCCGGGAGAGCTGGCCGCCGCACTCGAGTCGACCGTCCGCGGCCTCCCCGACAGCGCGATCGTCGACGTCCTCCGCGCCGTTCGACCCCGGACGGCGGCCTGGCTCCGTGCCCACGGCGCCTCGGCCGACCAGGCGGCCGACAGCATCGCGGACGTCGACCGCAAGCTCGCGCGGTACGGCCTCCGGGGAACCGGTCTGGACTGGTTCTGCGCGGTCCTCACCGCCCGCGTGGTGACGGTGGGGCGCCTCCAGTTCGAGATCGGCGACACGACGGCCGACGGCTCCGCGGCCTGGGGCGTCCACGTCCCCGAGACGGGTCCGCTCGACGCCCTCGCGTGCGACCGATCGTTCGACGAAGCGCCCGCGATCCTTCGTGCCGTGGCACCTTCGCACGTGGCCGGCTGGTGGCAGTGCCGCTCGTGGATCCTCGACCCCGGGCTCGCCGACGTGCTCGGCCCGGACGCGAACCTCGTACGGTTCGCCCGTCGCTTCGAACTGGGACCGCCCTCGTCCGGTGACGCCGCCGAAGGGGACGGCGGTGTCGCGAAGTTCGTCCTCGGCACGACGCTGCCCGACGCCCGCTCGGCGGTGTCACGCGGGTCGATCCCTTCCGGCCGCCTCGCCGCCGGGGTCGCAGCCCGGTGGCGGTCGGGCGAGCACTGGACGGCCCGCACCGGGACGATCCGGGTCGCCGACCCGGGGCGACCGCCCGGAGCGCGATCGTCCGGAGCCGCCCGACCCGGTGCCAGCACCCCGGGCGTACCGTCCCTCCCATGACGAAGCCCGACCGCGACCACCTCGACGACGGTGTCGACATGTCCTTCGAAGAACGCCGCCAGGACACCTTCCGACGCATGTCGGGTTCCGACGAGCACGACGCCGACCCACGGGTCGAGGTGTCCCGCGCCGAGGACGGCGACGTCCGCATCGACGTCTCCGACAGCGCCGCGGTCCGCCCAGGCGGCGGGACCTCGCAGCGACCCCGCGGTGACGGGGACGCGAACACCGCGGATTGAGGCTTCCGCGATCCGGTCCCGGCCAGTAGCGTGCGGAGCAGACCGCGCTCCGCGGACAACGGGCACCATCGGATCGACGCGAGGAGTCGACATGGCCGGCAAGTTCGAGATCTGGACCGACGCCAAGGGGGAGTACCGCTTCCACCTCAAGGCGGGCAACGGCGAGGTCATCGCCACGTCCGAGGGGTACGCCTCGAAGGCGGGTGCGAAGAACGGCATCGCCTCCGTGCAGCAGAACGCGCCCGGCGCGGAGGTCGTCGAGCTCGACTGACGGTGGCGCACGGCATGATCGTTCCGTGCACCTCGTCCTCCGCCGCGTCGACGGCGGCGTCCTCGCGACGCCCCTGACCGACGCGGGGACCGCAGACGGCGAGCCGATCCGGGTGGACGAGCCGCGCCTCCCGGCGTTCGTCACGTCCCGGGACGCGCCCGACGTGCGCTGGGTGTGGGACGACACCGCTCGCTGGTACCCGGCCGTGCTCGCGGCCGGCGGCCGGGTCGGGCGCTGCATCGACCTGCGCCTGTGCCGCCGCATCCTGCGATCGGCCCTCGCGGCACGGGACACCGCGCTCGCCGCCGCGCCCGTCGACGCGTGGGACGCCGCCGTCCAGGAGGCGCGGGTCACCCGCCCGACGCACGCCCGCCTCTTCGACGACGCGCTCTTCGACGTGTCGCCTCCCGACGACGAGCTGGACCCGGTGGCAGAGCTGCGGGCGCAGCTCGACGCGGTCGCGTCGTCGACCGCGCCGGGTGCGCTGCGGCTCCTGGTGACGGCGGAGTCCGCCGGCGCGCTCGTGGCGGCGGAGATGCTCCACGCCGGGCTGCCCTGGCGCGCCGACGTGCACGAACGACTGCTCGAGGACGCGCTCGGACCGCGGGTGCCGTACGGCGTGCGCCCTCGGCGGCTCGAGGAGATCGCTGCCGTCGTGCGCGAGCGGCTCGGTGACCCGTCGCTCAACCCGGACTCGCCCGCCGACGTCCTGAAGTCCCTGCGCCGTGCCGGCCTGATGGTCACGAGCACGCGGAAGTGGGAGCTGCAGGAGATCGAGCACCCGGTCATCGAACCGCTGCTCGAGTACAAGCGGCTCGCGCGGTTGCTGACCGCGAACGGCTGGACCTGGCTCGACGAGTGGGTGCACGACGGTCGGTTCCACCCGAAGTACCTGGTCGGCGGGGTCGTCACCGGGCGATGGGCGGCCGACGGCGGGGGAGCGATGCAGCTGCCGAAGGGCATCCGCGCCGCCGTGGTCGCGGACGACGGGTGGAAGCTCGTGGTGGCCGACGCGGCGCAGCTGGAGCCCCGGGTGCTCGCGGCGATGGCCGGCGACCGGGCGATGGCGGCGGCCGGGGACGGGCGCGACCTGTACGACGGCGTCGTGGCCTCCGGCGCGGTCGAGACCCGGCAGCAGGCCAAGGGCGCGATGCTCGGCGCGATGTACGGGGCGACCCAGGGCGAGGGCGGGCGGCTCGTCCCGCGGCTCGAGCGGGCGTTCCCTGCTGCCCTCGGACTCGTCAGTCGGGCAGCCCGGGCGGGGGAGCGGGGCGAACCCGTGACGACCTTGCTCGGCCGGACGTCACCGGTGCCGGACGCCTCGTGGTTCGCGGCGCGGAACCAGGCCTACACGGTCGAGGGGACCCCGGCGATGCAGCGGGCGGTGGAGTCGCGGGCACGGAGCTGGGGGCGGTTCACCCGGAACTTCATCGTGCAGGGCACCGCTGCCGAGTGGGCGCTCGCGTGGATGGGGTCGTTGCGCTCGCGGCTCGCCGAGCGCTTCCCGGGGCCGGTGACGGACGGCCCGCACCTGGTGTTCTTCGTGCACGACGAGATCGTGGTGCACACCCCGGCCGAGCACGCCGAGTGGGTGGCCGAGCAGATCCGGGCCGCCGCCGCCGACGCCGGGCGTCTGCTCTTCCGCGACTTCCCGGTGGTGTTCCCGCTCTCGGTGGCGGTCGTCGACGACTACGGCGCCGCGAAGGACTGACGAAGACTTGAACCACCTGGCGATGATGCAAGTACCAGGCCTGTTGATTGAACATGTTCTCTCGTGATTCAAGTCCTGGCGCCTAAACTCGTCAGGTGAACATCGCCCGCTTCCGCGACAGCCCGCTCGGTGCGCTCGTACCGGTCGGCGGTGTCGACGGTCGCACCGGCTTGCGGTACGACCACTTCGGTTTCTCGCCGCACCCGCTCGGGGATGCCCCACCGCTCAGCGGGAGTACCTGGGCCGCTGTCTCGCGGGCGAACCGTGCGCTGGGCCGGCTCGAACAGGGCGCCGTCCTGCTTCCGAACCCCGGGATCCTCCGCCAACCGACCCTCCGACGCGAGGCACAGAGCACGTCAGCGCTCGAGGGGACGTTCGCGCCGCTGGACGACGTGCTCGCAGCCGAGGCGGTCGGGGGGAGCGGGCGCTCGGCTGCCCTGTCCGAGGTGCTGAACTACGTCGAGACCGCCGAGCGGGCCTTCGACTGGGTCGCGACCGCGCCGGTCACCCTCGGTCTCCTGGAGGAACTCCAGGGGCTGCTCGTCCGCGGCACGGCTGCCGACACCGGGCAGGCAGGACGCGTCCGTGAGGTCCCGGTCGCGATCGGCACCCGTGGTGGCGGCATCGAGGACGCGCGGTTCGTCCCGATGCCACCCGGTACCGGGTTGCGCGCGGCGCTCACGGACCTCGTGCACTGGATCGAGGATGCCGGCGATCGGCAGGAGGATCCGGTCCTCGCAACGGCGATGGCGCACTACCAGTTCGAGACCATCCACCCGTTCAACGACGGCAACGGTCGGCTCGGTCGGCTCCTGATCGTCCTGCAGCTGATGCGTGCGAGAGTGCTGACCGAGCCGCTCCTGAGCGTGTCCCCGTGGTTCGAGGCGCGAAGAGAGCGGTACCAGGACCACCTGGCCGAGGTCAGCGCGTCCGGGGACTGGGACGCCTGGGTGCGGTTCTTCGCCGATGGCATCGAGCAGTCGGCGATCGACACCGGCACGCGCATGACCGAGCTGCTCGCCGTCCAGGCCGAGTACCGCGAGCGCATCCGCGCGAGCGGCGGACGCGGGATGGTGCTGGAGATCGCTGACTTCCTCATCGGTACGCCGTTCGTCTCGATCCCGATGCTCGCAGCGGCGACGGGCAGGACGTACCAGGCCGCGAGCAACGCCGTGGCGAAGCTGTGCGAGCTGGGCATCCTCAGCGAGGTGGAGCGCCAGGGGATCAGGGTCTTCCGCGCGTCGAACGTCGTGGCCGTCACGATGCGTCCACCGGCACTCCGCTGACCTCCCGCACTCGCACACCGGGACTCAGGCAGGGTGGGTCGATGCAGACCGATCACCCCGAGGCCCCCGACCAACGCGTCGGCGACGTCGACCTCACGACGTGGCGCACCCGCGCCGGCCGGGCGTCCGCGGACGGCTGGGCAGCGCTCGGCCACCGCTGGGGCGCGCTCCCGCTGCTCGTGGTCACCCTCGCGATCGGCATCGGGGTCGCCGTGACCGCGACCTGGGCGGCCTCCGAGGTCTACGACGCCGTGCGCGAGGCCGACGACGTCGCCGTGCTCGACCGCCCCGTGCTCGACTGGATGCTCACGCTCCGGTCGCCGACGGCCGACACCCTCGTGACCTGGTGGACGGACGTCGCCGGCACCATCGGGATGCCGATCGTCGCCCTGGGGTTCCTCGTCGGGTTCACGATCCAGCGTCGTGCCTGGACGCCCCTCGTGCTGCTCGTCGCGGCCGCGGGCGGGTCCCTGCTCATGACGATCGCGGGCAAGGACCTCATCGGCCGTGCCCGCCCGCCGCTGCGCGATGCCGTCCCGCCGTACGAGCACTCGCCGTCGTTCCCGTCCGGGCACACGCTCAACGCGACCGTCATCGTCGGGACGATCGTGTACCTGCTGCTCCTCCGGCAGTCGAAGCTCGTGACCCGGGTGCTGACGATCGTCGCCGGCACCTTCTTCGTCGTCTCGGTCGGCATCTCGCGGGTGTTCCTCGGCCACCACTGGCTGACCGACGTCCTGGCGGCGTGGGCGCTCGGGCTCGCCTGGCTGGCGTTGGTGATCACGGCGCACCGCCTCTACCTCACGGCGCTCCGCCGCGGTGCGCGACCCGTCAGGTCGTCCCGGTAGGTTGCCCCGCATGGAAGAACGGGTCTTCGGCGGTCGGTACCGCGTCACGGGAACGCTCGGGCACGGCGGCATGGCCTCCGTCTACCGGGCGGTCGACGAGCAGCTCGGGCGTGAGGTGGCGGTCAAGGTCTTCCGCATCGGAGCGGTCGACCACGGCGAACGCGCCCGTGCCGAGGCGGAGATCCAGACCCTCGCAGCGCTCCGCAGCCCGGCACTCGTGACCCTGTACGACGCCGCGCTCGACGACGTCGACGGCGACTCGTACCTCGTGATGGAACTCGTCCCGGGGAGCGACCTCGCGACGCGACTGCGCGAGGGGCCGCTCGACCGTGCCACCGCCGCCGGTGTCGGGGCGCAGGTCGCGGACGGCCTCGCGGCGGCGCACGCGCAGGGCATCGTCCACCGCGACGTGAAGCCGGCGAACGTGCTGCTCGAGAGCGACGGCGTCCACGTCAAGCTCGCCGACTTCGGCATCGCCCTGCTGCGGGACGGCGCCCGGGCCACCCAGACCGGCACGGTGATGGGCACGGCGGCGTACATCGCACCGGAGCAGGTCCTGGCGCAGCCGATCACCGGCAAGGCCGACGTGTACGCGCTCGGGCTCATGCTCCTCGAGGCGCTCACCGGCAAGCAGCCGTTCCCGGGCAGCGCGGTCGAGTCCGCGACCGCTCGCCTCACCCGCGGTCCGGAGATCGACCCGCACCTGCCCACTGCCTGGCGCACGCTCCTGCACGTCATGACCGCGCAGGACCCGGCGGACCGGCCCTCGGCGGCCGAGGCCGCACAGCGACTCCGTGCGCTCGGCCACGACGACGCCGCTCCGGCCACGCAGCTCCTCCCAGGCGGTCCCGGCACGGTCACGCCGGCCGTGGCGGGTGCGGCGGCCGGTGCCGCGGCGGCGGGCGCTGCGGGTGCCACCCGTGCGGACGAGGCGACGCAGGCGATGCCGGCGAGTCGCGCCTCCGGGGCCGACGACGCCACGCGAGCCATGCCCACCGCGCAGCCCGGCGGCAGCGACGACGCGACGCGCGTCCTGGACGCGCAGCGGCCGAACGCCTCCGACGACGTCGCGACCACGGTGCTCGGCGCGCAGGGGGGCCGCAGTGCGGACGGCGCGACCGGAGCGGTCGGCCGTGCCGGAGGCCCCCGTGGCCCGGTCGCGGCACCCCCGGCACCGGCTCCGGACGACCGACCTCGGCGCCGACGCGGGCCGATCATCGCCGCCGCGGTGATCGGTGTGCTCGTGCTCGCCGGCATCGTCGTCGCCGTGTTCGCCCTGAACGGGGACGACGCCTCGACGCCGGCACCGACCCAGTCGAACTCGCCCTCGACCGACGACCAGCAGCCGAGCGAGCCGGCGGAGCAGCCGTCCGAGCCGGCAGATCAGCCCTCCGAACCGGCCGAGCAGCCGTCCGAGCCCGCACAGCAGCCGTCCGAACCGGCCGAGCAGCCGTCCGAGCCGGCACAGCCGAGCGACCCGGCGGACGATCCCTCGGTGGGGCCGCAGCCGTCGAGCCCGGCGTCCAACCCCGTGCAGGCTCCGCAGGACGGCGCCGACCCGGCCGTCGACACGAGCGGTCCGGGCAGCTCCGGTCCCGGGAACTCGGCGAACGCCCCGGGGCACAACCGGGGCTGACACGCCGGGGGTTTTCCTCCAGACGGTGGACCAAATACGCTGGGCCGGTGCGAGAACTGCAACGGAGCGGTGGCCCGACGACGGCCGTCGCCGCGCGGAACGGTGTCGGCTTCGGTTCGGCGGAGGGCTGGCTGGTCGAACGACCCGCGGGTGAGCACGTCGCCGCCGCGGTCGTCCCCGGGTTCGCCGGTCGGCCGATCGAGTCGGGTGACGAACTCTCGTGGGTGTGGTTCCCGGAGCGCGTGCTGCCGGACGGTGCGACGGAACCCACCGAGGACGACCTGCCGCACTTCTGGGACGCGACGGCGTTCGCGCTCGACTTGATCTGCACCGACGGCACGCGGCTGAGCGACGCGGCGCGCGACCAGTACGGCGACGCGCTCACGCCCGAGGCGCAGGACGCCGCGCGCAAGCAGTGGGTCGACCAGTGGAACCGTCGGGCGGTGGACCTCACCCCGCTCGCCGGCCGGGTCGTGGACCGCCTGGAGGCGCGGCTCGGCTCCGCCCCGCACCCCACGACCGCAGACGGGTCGCGCCCGCACCTCCGCGGCTGGCTCGACGCCGTCCGCATCGGGCCCGCGCGCCCCGTCCCGCGCACCCCGCTCGACCACGTCCGCACGACCCGCGGCACGCAGGCGTCCTCGCGGTTCTCCCGCGGCAACAACGCCCCGCTGGTCGGCATCCCGCACGGCGGGGTCTTCGGCCTCCCCATGACGGACGCCTCGAGCAACCGCTGGCCGTACGCCTACCAGGAGCACGACCGCACCGACGCGACCGGCCGGGTCCGCCCGGCGATCCAGGCCTTCGCGACGAGCCACATCCCGTCACCGTGGATGGGGGACCGGGGCGTCTTCCAGGTCATGCCCTCCCCGCTCGACACCCCCGATCCCGACCGTGCAGCCCGCGCCCTCGGCTTCGACCACGACGACGAGCAGGACGGCCCGCACCGCTACCGGGTCGACCTCGACGAGGGCGTCACGGCCGAGATGACCGCGGGGGAGTTCGCCCTCGGCTTCCGGTTCACCGGCACCCGGAGCATCGTGCTCGACCACCACGGCCGGGTCTCGGACGTCTCGGTGACGGTCACGGACGGCACCGCCGTGGTCGAGGCCCTGCTCGACGACCGTCCGGGCACCCCGCCCCACTTCGTGCACGTCCGGGTCCCCGGGGTGACCGCCGACCACACCACCGTCGGCGAGCAGCAGCTCCGCGGCTGGTTGTCGCTGTCCGACGAGGCCGAGGGCACCGACGTGCTGCTCGGGATCTCCACGGTCTCGTTCGAGGACGCCCGCGCGAACCTCGACGCCGCCGGCCCGTTCGACACCATGCGCGCCCGTGCCGAGCATCTCTGGACGGACGAGCTCGCCACGCTCTCCGTCGAGGGCGCGACCCCCGACCAGCTGACGAGCCTGTACTCGGGGCTCTACCGCCTGTTCCTCTACCCGAACCGTGCCGGCGAGACCGCGCGCGACGGGGTCCCCCGGCACCGCTCCCCGTACGGCTCCGTGCAGGCCGAGCCGATCCGCGACGAGCCCGGACCCGAGGTCGTCGACGGGCCGTTCACCACCACGAACGGCTTCTGGGACACCTACCGGACCGCCTGGCCGCTCCTCGCCCTGCTCACCCCGGACACGGCGGGCGACCTCGCGCAGGGCTTCGTCGAGCACCACCACGACGGCGGGTGGACGCCCCGGTGGAGTGCCCCCGGCGCCGAGGACTGCATGACCGGCACCACGAGCGACACCGTCTTCGCGGACCTCGCGGTGAAGGGCGTCACCGGGTTCGACCTCGCGCAGGCGTATCGCAGCGCACTGCGGAACGCGACCGTCCCGCCGCGCGACGGGCGTGTCGGACGCAAGGGGAGCCTCCCGGGTGCCTTCCGCGGCCACGTCGACACCGCGACCCACGAGGGGATGAGCTGGACCCTCGACGCGGCCATCAACGACTGGGGCCTCGCCGTCATGGCGGGCCTGCTCGCCTCGCGCGCCCAGACACCGGCCGACCTCGCCCGCTACGAGGCCGAGTCGGAGTGGTTCGCCCGTCGGTCCCTGCAGTACCGGAACGTGTTCGACTCCGAACGGGGCTTCTTCATCGGGCGCGACCCCGACGGGTCGTGGCGGGTCGGCACCGAGTTCGACCCGCGGGACTGGGGCGACGACTACACCGAGACGAACGCGTGGGGGACCGCCTTCACCGCTCCGCACGACGGGTCCGGCGTCGTCGACCTGCACGGCGGCCCGTCCCGCTTCGACGCCGCGCTCGACGCGTTCTTCACCACCCCGGAGACCGGCGCGACCGTCCGCTCCGGCTCGTACGGCTTCCCGATCCACGAGATGACCGAGGCCCGCGACGTGCGGATGGGGATGCTCGGGCTCTCCAACCAGCCCGCGCACCACATCCCGTTCTTCCCGATGTTCACCGGGCGGCACGACGAGGCGCACCGCATCGTCCGCGAGGCGCTGCACCGGCTCTTCGTCGGGTCCGACCTCGGGCAGGGCTACCCCGGCGACGAGGACAACGGCGAGATGAGCGCCTGGTACGTCTTCGCGACGATCGGCCTCTACCCGCTGGCGCCGTCCACGGGCACCTACGTCCTCGTGCCGCCGTCGGTCCGCAGGACGGTGCTGCAGCAGCCGGGAGGCGCGCCCACCGTCATCGAGGTCGCCGACGGCTCCGAGGGCGCGTACGTCGCGTCGGTGACGGTCGACGGCTCACCCTGGACGTCGGTGAGCATCCCCCACTCGGTGGTGGTGTCGGCGTCGCGGATCGTGTTCACGCTGTCGCCCGAGCCGCAGGGCTGGGCATCGGACACCCGCCCGGTGTCCGCGTCCGACGTGCACGGGTACCGGGACACCCCCGTCGACCTGCTGCCGGTCGGCCTGTCGTCCGCCGACCTCCCGTCGCCCGCCTCCTCGCTCGTCGACGAAACGGGGCGGACGGTCACGGCGCTCGCCGCGGGGACCACGGTGTCGTTCGACGTCCCCGACGTCCCGACCTCGCTCTACACGGTCACCGCGGCGGAACCCGGTGTCCACTCGTGGGAGGCCGCGCTCGGGGACACCCGCGTCGCCGTGCAGGACGCGGTGTTCGACTGGGCCGGGCAGACCCGGGTGTTCCGGTTGCAGGGCTCCGGGACGGCCTTCACGTTCACGGCCGTCTCCGACCTGCCGCTCACCCAGCTCGAGCTGATCGCGGCGGACGGACAGCGTTGACCCGCCGTTCACCGGGCGGGGGCATGCTCGGCCCATGTCGATGAGCACACCCTTCGATCCCGAACAGGACGGCCGCTCGATCCCCGTGGACGGCTCCGACGAGGACGAACTGCAGATCGAGGAGGACCGCGGCGCCGACGTCGGCGAGGACTCCGCCGACCCGAGCGTCTCGCCGGTCCGTCACGACGACGAGGACGAGGCCGGCGGCGGCCCGGTGTTCCGGCGACCGCAGGCCGGCGACCGCCTGCACCCGGACGATCTCTGACGCGTTTCCAGGGCGATTGCCAAGCGGACCGGGCATGCTCGGGCGCATGTCGATCGCGAACTCGTGGGACCCGTCCGGTGGCCGTGCCATCCCCGAGGACCAGGTGAAGGAAGACGGGCTCGAGCTCGACGAGGAGTCGGCCGCCGAGCTCGGCATCACGTTCGACGTCGTCGGCGGAGCGTCGGCCGACCCCGCGGGGGTGTCGCCCGTGGACGTGGCGGTCCCGAGCGCCCCGACCCGCGCCGACTGACCCGCGCCCCGCGCCCCGCGCCGCGCGCGCTGCTGCCCGCGCGGCAGCGCTCGTGCTGCGCACAACCAAAAGCACCGCGAACCGCGCGGAACCGCGGTTCGACGCGCGTTCGGTTGTGCGACGGCAAGCGACGCCGCGGCCGCGGGCCGCGCCGCGGGCCGCGACCGCGGGCCGCGCGGCGCGTCAGCGCCCGGCGGGCCCGCCGGGCACCCGGTACTTGAACCCGACGTGCGAGCCCGTGAACCCCAGCCGCTCGTAGAACCGGTGCGCGTCCGTCCGGTCCGCGTCCGAGGTCAGCTGCACGAGCGGCGTCCCGAGTTCCCGGGCGGCGACGTCGACCACCCACCGCATCACCGCGCTGCCGATCCCGCTCGAGCGCACGGCACTGCTCACCCGGACGGCCTCGACGAGCAGCCGGGCGGATCCACGCCGGGCCATCCCGGGGATCCGCGTGAGCTGCAGCGTGCCGACGACGACGTCCCGCTCGTCCGTCACGACGAGGAGCGCGTTCGCCGGGTCCTCGACGATCGCCCGGAGCGCGGCGGCGTACAGCGGCTCGTCCTCCGGCGCGGCGACGTCCCCGCGTGCGGCACTGATCGGGTCGTCCGACAGCAGCGCCATCAGGGCGTCGAGGTCGTCGGGCGAGGCGTCCCGGACGGTGACCGGGCCGGAGCGGGCGACGAGGGGGACGGGCAGGGTGAGGTCGTGGAGCACGGGTCCCACCCTGCCCGATCCGCTCAGGGGACGGTGTGACCCGCGGCGGTGAACACGCGGTACCACTCCTCGCGCGAGAGCACGACGTCCGACCCGGCGGCCGAATCCCGGACGCGCTGCGGGTTCGTCGTGCCGAGGACGACCTGGAAGTGCGCCGGGTGGCGGGTGATCCACGCCACGGCGATGCCCGTCGGGGTGACCCCGTGCGCGGCCGCGAGCTCCTCGAGCACGTCGTTCAGCTCGGCGTAGTGCTCGCGGTCGCCGAGGAAGACGCCGTCGAAGAAGCCCTTCTGGAACGGTGACCAGGCCTGCAGCGTGATGTCGTTGCTGCGCGAGTGGTTGAGGATGTCGTTGTCGCGGTCGATCGACTGGTCGAGGCCGCCCATGTTCGCCGTGACGCCCTGCGCGATGACGTTCGCGTGCGTGATGCTCAGCTGCACCTGGTTGAACGCGAGCGGCTGCCGCACCGAGCGGCGCAGCAGGTCGACCTGCCCCGGCGTGTGGTTCGAGACGCCGAAGTGGTGGACCTTGCCGTCGGCGTGCAGCTCGTCGACGGCCTTCGCGACCTCTTCCGGCTCGACGAGGGCGTCGGGACGGTGCAGCAGCAGGACGTCGATGTGGTCGGTCTGCAGTGCCGTGAGGGACTCGTGCACGGACTCGATGATGTGCTCGTACGAGAAGTCGAAGTACGCGCCGTTCGGGGTCGGGCGGATGCCGACCTTGGTCTGCAGCACGATCTCGGCGCGCTCGGCGGGGGAGAGGGTGACGGCCGAGCCGAAGCGCTCCTCGCAGCCGTGCCACCCGCCGTACACCGCGGCGTGGTCGAACATGGTCACGCCCGCGTCGCGCGAGGCGCGGTAGAGCGCGCGGATGTCCTCGTCGCTCATGTCGTTGATCCGCATCAGGCCGACGACGACGTCGGAGGCGGTGAGGTCCGTCTGTGGCAACTCCAGTGTCTTCACGCCCTCGATCCTGCCATCGGCGTGCCCGGGCAGGCAGGCCCTGTCCGTACCGGCATCGGTGCGAGCGACGGACGGGAGGCGCGGCTCGGTCCCGCCACGGCCGTCGCGGCCGTCAGGCGGTCCGGTTCAGGGCACCAGGACCGCGAGCACGCCGGTCCCGTCGGCCCAGCTGCCGGTGAGCGTGCGACCAGCGGGCAGCTCCGCCCCGACGGCACGGGCGACGACGAGCGTCCCGTGGTCGGTCGCGACGGAGGTCAGGGCGCCGGAGGTCTGCGCGTCCACGGTCGTCACGGCGGGGGAGTCGGCGTCGGACCCGCTGCCTGATGCCGTCCCCTCGGCGTCCCACGCCCCGGATCCGTCGGCGCGCTCGAGGGTGGCCTCGTGCCCGCCCGTGGTGATGGCCCGGCGCAGGACGTCGGCGTACACCGGGTCGCCCACGGCGTCGTAGACCCAGCGTCGTCCGAGCACGGAGTGGTGCATCTCGGTCACGAGGAAGGCCTCGGCGCCGTCGAGCGGTGCGCCGCGGTAGGTCAGCGGTGCCTGGAGCACCCGGCCGTCCGTGGTGCGCACGAGGACCGTCTCTACGCCGACCTCGCCCGCGGGGTCGTCGAACCGGAACTTCCCCGCGATCGCGAGGTCGTCGCCGACGGACACCCCGCTCCAGGGCTGGTCCGGCAGCCAGGCGGCGAGCGCCTCGAGCTTCGACGGGCGGAGTTCTGCACGGTGGATGACGGCCATGCCCCGACCGTACCGGGGTCAGTGCACGGAGAACCCGCCGTCGACCGCGATCGACTGCCCCGTGACGTACGCCGAACCGGGGCCGGCGAGGAACACCGCGGCGGCGGCGAAGTCCGTGGCGAGCCCGTTCCGCCCGACCAGGGTCCGTGCCGCGAGGGCGGCGACGGTCGCGGGGTCGGCACCGAGCCGTTCGTTGAGCGGGGTCCGGACGAAACCGGGGACGAGGACGTTGGAGGTGACCCCCTGCCCGGACCAGGCCTCTGCCTGGGACCGGGCCAGCGCCTCCAGGCCCGCCTTCGAGACCCCGTACGCGCCGCTGGCGGCGAAGGGGCGGTGCGCCTGCTGGGAGCTGATGCCGATGATCCGGCCGTACCCGCGAGCGGCCATGCCGGGCGCGAGCCGCTGCCCGAGCACGAACGGCGCGTCGAGGTTCACGGCCATCGTGGCGTCCCAGGTGTCCTCGTCGAGGTCGGCCATGGGCGGCCGCAGGTTGATCCCCGCGGAGTTGACGAGCACGTCGACGTCGCCCGCAGTGTCGGCGAGGGCGTGGGCTCCGGCGCGCGTGGACAGGTCTTCGACGATGCCGTCGGCCGAGCCACCCGCCTGCCGGATCGCAGCGACGGTGGCGTCGATGGTCGCCGCGGTCCGGGCCGCGACGAGCACGTGCGCGCCGGCGTCCGCGAGGGCGGTGGCGATCGCTCGCCCGATGCCGGAACTGCCTCCCGTCACCAGGGCGGTGCGTCCGTCGAGGCCGAAGAGCTGCTGCAGCGACATCCGGCCAGGCTAGCGAGGCCCCGTACGCTGGGCCGGTGCGTGACGACCTGCTGCCGATGCTCGCCTGCCCCGTCTGCGCCGAGCCCCTCGGCCGTGTCGACGGCGGCCAGGTCGGCTGCGCCACGGGCCACCGGTTCGACGAGGCCAAGCAGGGGCACCTCACGCTGCTGCCCGCGAAGCGCCGTGCGCTGACGGCGGACACCCCGGAGATGGTCGACGCCCGGCTGCGCTTCCTCGGCCGGGGGCACTACGCGCCGGTCGAACGGGCCGTGGCCCGGGCGGTCGCGTCCGTGGACGTGCCCGGTGTCGTCCTCGACGTCGGGTCCGGGCCGGGCACGTACCTCGCGTACGCGCTCGAGGCCGTCTCGCGGCTCGGTGTCGCACTCGACCTGTCCGCCGTCGCGATCCGACGGGCCGCTCGCATCCACGAGCGTGCGGGGGCCGTCGTCGGGGACGTGACCGAGCGCCTCCCGGTCGTCGACGGCGCAGCCGCGGTCGTGCTGGACGTCTTCGCGCCACGCAACCAGACGGAGTACGCCCGTGTGCTGCACCCCGACGGCCTCCTCGTGGTGGTGACCCCGCGCACCGGACACCTGGCGGAGCTGGCCGAGGCGACGATCACGGTGGACCCCGAGAAGGAACGGCGGCTGCACGACTCCCTCACGCCCGCGTTCGCGCAGCGTTCGGCCGAGGACCTCACGTGGACGATGGAGCTGTCCGCCGAGGACGTCCACGACGTGGTGCACATGGGGCCGAGCCACCACCACGTCGATCCGGAGCAGGTGTTCGTGCCGACGAGCGTCACCGCTGCCGTGACGGTCAGCACGTGGAGTCCCGCGCGCTGACCGCCCGTCACCGCGGTCGCCGCCGTGCGGTGTGGGACCGTCCGCGCGCGCGGTCGGCCGCGATCCCGATCCGGGCGAGCAGCAGCACGGCGCCGACACCACCCGCGCCGATCGGGGTCACGAACAGGCCGAGGTCCGTCCCCGGCAGCCGCCACCAGTCGATCGACCACGCGGCGACGACGGCGAACGCCAGCAGCAGTCCGGCTCGCCACCACCAGCGACCCGGCAGCCGTCCGACGCCGAGCGTGGACAGCACCAGGAGCGCCCAGCACCCCTCCGGCGCGAAGGACCGTGGGTCGTTCGTCCCGCAGGTGGACACGGCGCACTCCCACCGGACCTGGTCGGCCACGCCCGCGTACCAGCGGAACAGCAGCACGGCCGCGACGAGGGCGAGGAGCGCCACCGGCGGGCCGGCCCAGCGCCACACCCGGCCGAACCGGGAGCGGCGTCGACGCGCGGCCACCCACCCGTCGCCGAGCTCGTAGCCGGGCATCGGACGGAACTCGGGCATGCCGGCACGCTACCGGCGGTCGGATTTCGTGGGGAAGTGGCTCGGAAACGTCACGCGACGTCGAGCGCCCAGATCACGCCGAAGCGGTCGCGGAGCTGTCCGGCCAGCGGCGCCCAGGCCGACGGACCGAGCGGCTGCCGGATCTCGGCCCCCTCGGACAGCGCCGCCCAGCACCGCTCGAGCTCGGCCGCGTCGTCACCGTGCACGTACACGTAGAACGCGTTCGTGCCCTGGTCGTACGGCTGCCCCGGCCAGACGTCGAAGGCCATCACGCGCAGCCCGGCGTCGGTGGCGACCTGACCCCAGACGATGCGGTCGGCCCAGTCCGGCTCGTCCGAGGCACCCATCGCGCCGTAGGTCATGGACGCGACCTCGCCGCCGAAGACCGAGGCGTAGAAGTCGAGGGCCGCGCGGGCCTGTCCGTCGAAGTTGAGGTGGGTTGTCGTTTCGATGCTCATGGGACCAGCATCCCGGGCATTGCGGTCAGATCCTGTCCGCTTCTCCACCGATACTGGAGGCATGTCCGGACCGTCCTCGCGCATGCTCGCGCTGCTCTCGCTGCTGCAGGTGCACCGGGACTGGCCCGGCGACGAGCTCGCCGGGCGGCTCGAGGTCAGCCCGCGCACGCTCCGCCGCGACGTCGACCGGCTCCGCGGCCTCGGCTACCGCGTGGAGGCACTGCGCGGCCCGGCCGGCGGGTACCGGCTGGCAGCGGGTGCGGACCTGCCCCCGCTGCTGTTCGACGACGACCAGGCGGTCGCGATCGCCATCGCGCTCGCCGTGGCACCCGCGTCCGGTGCGGACATCGCCGAATCGGCCGCCCGGGCACTCGCGACGGTGCGACAGGTGATGCCCGCGCGTCTGCGCACACGGGTGGACGCGATCGACGCGGTCACCTCGGCCGGTCGCACCCCCGTCGACCCGGAGGTCCTCGTCGCGGTGAGCGAGGCGGTGTACCTCGGCGAGGTCCTCCGCTTCGGGTACGGCCCCGACGAGACGCCCCACCGGGTCGAGCCGCACGCGGTGGTCGCCCGGAACGGCCGCTGGTACCTGCTCGACTGGGACCTCGACCGCGACGACTGGCGCACCCACCGCGTCGACCGCATCACCCCGCGGATGCGGACGCGCGTGCCGTTCACGACACGGCCCGTGCCCGGTGGCGATCCGGCAGCGTTCGTGGCCGCGCGGTTCAAGGGGTCCGACCGCGAGGACGTCTGGCCGTGCACCGGCACCGCCGTCCTCGAGGTGCCGGCCGAGACCGTCGCGCCGTACCTCCCCGACGACGCCGTGCTCGAGCCGCTCGGCCCGGACCGGTGCCGTCTCACGCACGGCTCCTGGTCGTGGGAGGGCCTCGCGGCGGCGTTCGCCGGTGCCACCGCGGACTTCACCGTCGAGGGGCCCGACGAACTCCGTGCGGCAACGGCCGTGCTCGCCGAGCGGCTGGGGCGAGCGAGCGGGCGTTAGTGACGCGCATGCGTGTGTCAGGAGCGCGTCAGGAAACCGTTAGGGACGGGTCTGGAGGGGCGGTGCCGGATCCAGCATCGGTTCGGCACCACACGTGGTGCCGTCCGCGTCGCCCGGCGCGGACCCCGTGAACCTCTGGAGTCCCTCGTGTTCGACGTCTTCGTCGTCGCCGGTGTCCTCGCCGTGTTCGGCGTGGTGGCACTCATCGCCAAGGCGGTGGAACGGCTGTGATCGTCATCACCATCGCCGCCGCCGTCCTCGGCGTCGCCTCGCTCGTGTACCTCGTCTGGGCCCTCGTGCGCCCGGAGAAGTTCTGATGAGCACCGCGGACACGTGGGCCGGGATCGTCCAGGTCGCCACGCTCGTGCTGCTGCTCGTCGTCGCCTACCGGCCGCTCGGCGACTGGATGGCGCGGGTGTTCACGCCGACGCGGCACAGCCGGATCGAGCGCGGGGTCTACCGGGTGATCGGCGTCGACCCCGACGCTGAGCAGTCGTGGCCCGCGTACCTGCGCGGCGTGCTGCTCTTCAGCGCCGTGGGGCTCCTGCTCGTGTACCTCCTGCAGCGCATCCAGGTCGTGCTGCCCGGCGACCTCGGGCTGCCGAACGTCGGTCCGTCGCTCGCGTTCAACACGGCGGCGTCGTTCGTCGCGAACACGAACTGGCAGTCGTACTCGCCGGAGGTCACCGTCGGGTACACGGTGCAGATGGCCGGCCTCGCGGTGCAGAACTTCCTCTCCGCGGCGGTCGGGCTCGCCGTCGCCGTGGCGCTCGTCCGCGGCTTCGCCCGTCGACGCTCCGGCACGCTCGGCAACGTCTGGGTGGACGTCGTCCGCGGTCTCGGCCGGCTCCTGCTGCCGGGTGCGTTCGTGTTCGCGATCGTGCTCGTCGCCGGTGGTGTCGTCCAGTCGTGGGGGAGCGGCACCGACGTCACGACCCTGGTCGGCGGGACGCAGCACATCCCGGACGGGTTCGTCGCCTCGCAGGAGGCCATCAAGGAACTCGGCACGAACGGCGGCGGCTACTTCAACGCGAACTCGGCGCACCCGTTCGAGAACCCCCAGGCGTGGACGAACCTCGTCGAGGTCTTCCTCATGCTCGTCATCCCGTTCTCGCTGCCGCGCACGTTCGGCCGCATGGTGGACGACGACCGTCAGGGCTACGCGATCCTCGCCGTGATGGGCGCGATCTTCCTCGTCTCGCTCTCGGTGATGTCGATCGCCGAGCTCGGTGGCGGCGGCAGCGCGACCCACGCCGCCGGGGCCGCCATGGAGGGCAAGGAGGTGCGGTTCGGCATCCTCGGCACGACGCTCTTCGGGACGACCTCGACCGCGACGTCGACCGGCGCCGTGAACGGCATGTTCGACAGCTTCACGCCGATCGGCGGGATGATGGCGCTCGTCAACATGATGCTCGGCGAGGTCACCCCCGGCGGCGTCGGCTCCGGGCTGTACGGGATGCTCGTGCTCGCGGTCATCACAGTGTTCATCGGCGGGCTGCTCGTCGGTCGGACCCCCGAGTACCTCGGCAAGAAGATCCGGGCCCGCGAGATGACCTTCGCGTCGCTCTACATCCTCGTCACCCCGACCCTGGTGCTCCTCGGCACCGGCCTGTCCCTGGTGCTCCCGGGCGTCCGCGAACAGGTCGTCGGCACGTCGATCTTCAACCCGGGCAACCACGGCCTGTCCGAGCTCCTCTACGCCTTCACCTCGGGCGCGAACAACAACGGCTCGGCGTTCGGCGGCCTGACGGCGAACACGACGTGGATGAACTCCGCGCTGGGCGTCGTGATGCTGCTCGGCCGGTTCGTCCCGATGGTGTTCGTGCTGGCGCTCGCCGGGTCCCTCGCGACCCAGGACCGGGTGCCGGAGACCGTCGGCACGCTGCCCACGCACCGGCCGCTGTTCATCGTCCTGCTCGGCGGCGTCGCCGTCGTCGTGACCGCACTCACCTACTTCCCGGTGCTCGCACTGGGACCGCTCGCAGAAGCCCTCGCCCGATGAAAGCCGAGACCATGACCACCGCGACCTCCGAGCACGAGGCGACCAGCGCCTCCAGGCCGGCCACACGCTCGTCCGCCTTCGGACCCCGTCAACTCGTGGCGGGCCTCCCGGGTGCCCTGCGCAAACTCGACCCGCGACTGATGTGGCGGAACCCCGTCATGTTCATCGTCGAGGTCGGCGCCGCGCTGACGACGGCAGCAGCCGTCGTCGAGCCGTCCGCGTTCACCATCGCCATCGCCGTGTGGCTCTGGCTCACCGTCGTCTTCGCGAACCTCGCGGAGTCGGTGGCCGAGGGCCGGGGCAAGGCGCAGGCCGACACGCTGCGGAAGACCCGCTCGACCACGAGTGCCCGTCGGGTGCTCCGGTACGACCGGTCCGACGCGGCGGCGACCGGCAACGAGACCGAGGAGGTCGCGTCCGTCGACCTCGCCAAGGGCGACGTCGTGGTCGTCGTCGCGGGCGAGGTGATCCCGGGTGACGGCGACGTCGTGGACGGCATCGCGTCCGTCGACGAGTCGGCCGTGACCGGTGAGTCCGCCCCGGTCATCCGCGAGTCCGGGGGCGACCGGAGTGCCGTCACCGGCGGCACCCGGGTGCTCTCGGACCGCATCGTCGTGCGCATCACGTCGACCCCCGGAGAGACCTTCATCGACCGGATGATCCGGCTCGTCGAGGGTGCCGCCCGGCAGAAGACGCCGAACGAGATCGCGCTGAACATCCTGCTCGCCTCGCTGTCGATCGTGTTCGTGATCGTCTGCCTGACGATGCAGCCGATCGCCGGGCTCGTCGGGGCGACCGTGAGCGTGCCGGTGCTCATCGCCCTGCTCGTCTGCCTCATCCCGACGACGATCGGTGCCCTGCTCTCCGCGATCGGCATCGCGGGCATGGACCGACTCGTGCAGCACAACGTCCTGGCGATGTCCGGCCGTGCGGTCGAGGCCGCCGGGGACATCACGACCCTGCTGCTCGACAAGACCGGGACGATCACGTACGGCAACCGTCGGGCGTCGCGCGTGGTGCCGGTCCCCGGTGTCACGGAGCCGGCCCTGATGGAGGCGGCCGCCCTGTCGTCCGCTGCGGACGGGACCCCCGAGGGGCGGTCAATCGTCGACCTCGCCGCGGGAGCGGGCGTCGCCCCGGACCTCCCCGCCGGTGCCGTCGAGGTGCCCTTCACCGCACAGACGCGCATGTCCGGCGTGGACCTGCCCGATGGTAGCTCCGTGCGCAAGGGTGCCGCGTCGGCAGTGCTCGCCTGGGCTGCAACCGGCTCAGCCGGTGTTCCCGAAGCGGTCGCGCAGGCCATCGACGCCACGGTCGTCGAGGTCTCGGACCAGGGCGGTACCCCGCTCGTCGTCGGACGTCGCGCACCCTCCGGTGCGGTCACGCTGCTCGGGGTCGTCCACCTCAAGGACGTCGTCAAGGACGGCATGGCGGCACGGTTCGCCGAGCTGCGCGAGATGGGGATCCGCACGGTGATGATCACCGGCGACAACCCGCGCACCGCGAAGGCGATCGCCGCCGAGGCCGGTGTGGACGACTTCCTCGCCGAGGCCACGCCGGAGGACAAGCTCGCCCTGATCCGCAAGGAACAGGAGGGCGGCAACCTCGTCGCGATGACCGGTGACGGCACGAACGACGCCCCGGCCCTGGCGCAGGCGGACGTCGGCGTGGCGATGAACACCGGGACGACCGCGGCGAAGGAGGCCGGCAACATGGTCGACCTCGACTCGGACCCGACGAAGCTCATCGACGTCGTCCGGATCGGCAAGCAACTGCTCATCACCCGCGGGGCGCTCACGACGTTCTCGATCGCGAACGACATCGCCAAGTACTTCGCGATCATCCCCGCGATGTTCCAGATGGCGTTCCCCGGGCTCGCCGCGCTCAACGTCATGGGGCTGCACAGTCCCGCGTCCGCGATCCTCAGCGCCGTCATCTTCAACGCGCTCGTGATCGTGGCGCTCATCCCGCTGTCCCTCCGTGGCGTCGCCTACCGCGCCGCCTCGGCATCGTCGATCCTCGGCCGGAACCTGCTCCTGTACGGGCTCGGCGGCGTGGTCGTCCCCTTCATCGGCATCAAGCTCATCGACCTCGTGGTCGGTCTCATCCCGGGGTTCTCCTCATGACGTCTGCATCTCGTTCCTCGTTCCGCTCACTCGGGGTGGCCGTCCGGCTCACCCTGCTCAGCACCGTGGTGCTCGGCATCGCCTACCCGCTCGCGGTGTGGGGCGTCGGCCAGGCCGCGTTCCACGACCAGGCGAACGGCTCGATGGTGACGTCGTCGGACGGCACCGTCGTCGGGTCGTCGCTCATCGGGCAGTCGTTCGACGGCCGCGGAGCCGACCGGTGGTTCCAGTCGCGGCCGAGCGCCGCGGGGGAGAAGGGCTACGACGCCGGGGCGTCGAGCGGGTCGAACCTCGGGCCGTCGAACCCCGACCTCCTCCGCAGCGTGCAGGAGCGGCGTGCGGCGGTCGCGAAGGCCGACGGGGTGCCCGCCTCCGAGGTACCGGCAGACGCGGTGACGGCGTCGGGCTCCGGCCTCGACCCGGACATCAGCCCGGAGTACGCGCTGCAGCAGGTGTCCCGCGTGGCCGCTGCTCGGGGGATGTCGGAGTCGGCGGTGCGGACCCTGGTGGGGCAGCACACCGAGGCGCGGCAGCTCGGGTTCCTCGGGGAGCCCGTGGTGAACGTGCTCGAGCTGAACCTGGCGCTCGCGAAGGCGTCCTGACCGTGCCGTCACGCCGCTGCCCAAGTCGGCCGCCCGCCGATGCCGACGACCAGGTCGTCGTGCTCGTCGACGAGGCGCCGGACGGCTGCGGCGTGGCGGTCGCACGGTCCGACCGTCTCGGCGAGGTGGGCCAGGAGCTCGAGCGAGTGCACCGGGGTCCGCTTCGGCAGGCTCGACAGTCGTGCGACGAGGTCGGGTGGGGAGCCGAACGTCGGCGGCGGGATCCGGAACTTCCGGGCCCAGATCCGCGTGTGGTGCGCGCAGCAGTTGCGCACGTGCGTCAGGTGCTGCAGGCAGGGGCGGAGTGTCGCGGGTGGGAGCCGGAACGCTGCGGCGATCTCGTCGCGGGTGGCCGGCTCGACACCTGCGGCGATCCGGGACAGTTCGCCGAGGCTGAGCGCTTCGGCGAGCATCCCGAACGGGACGCGTTCGAACCGCCGCTCGCGCCATGCCGACCCGACGGCGGGATCGGCCGCGTGCTCGAGTGCCGATCGAACGCGGCGGAGCATCGCACCGTGGTCGAACGTCGTGCGGAAGGACCGCGGGTCGACGTACCAGCGCGATCCGAACCGGGCTCCGGCTGCGACGTCGAGCCGACCACGGAGCGCGAGTTCGACCTGCTCGACCAGACCGAGCGTGACCGATCGCAGCGAGCTGTCGAAGTCGTGCACCCGCCAGACCGAAGACGCGGAGTCATCGAGTCCCTGCGCCTGCAACGCCTGCCGGAACTGCGCGTGGCGGTAGCGGGACATCGCGACCGTTGGGTCTGGCATCGATCGGCTCCGAGATCGGGGGAACGGGTGATCTCGGGCAAGCCGGCAGCAACTACAGCGCAGGGAACGAACGTGAGCGGGGAAGAACACCGTCCCGCGTCCGAGACGGACGCGGGACGGGACAGTCCCACCCGATTTGAGGAAGCTGATGCTCGAGCCTTGATGGGAACGGTTGTGAGGAGAATATCAGTCGATCGGTCGTGGAGCAAGGGTGGACGCGAGAGGATGAGCACGTGAAGCGCGGGAAGCTGCGGGTCCTGCTCGGTGCGGCGCCCGGTGTCGGCAAGACGTTCACGATGCTCGAAGAGGGGCACCGACTGCGCGCCGAGGGCCGCGACGTGGTCGTCGCCGTCGTCGAGACCCACGGCCGCGCCGCCACGGCCACACTGGTCGACGGGCTCGAGGTCGTCCCCCGACGCATCGTGGAGCACCGCGGCGTCCAGCTCGACGACCTCGACCTCGAGGCCGTGCTGGCCCGCCGGCCCGACATCGCCCTCGTCGACGAGCTCGCCCACACCAACGCGCCCGGCAGCACGAACGAGAAGCGCTGGCAGGACGTCGAGGCGATGCGGGACGCCGGGATCGACGTCATCTCCACCGTGAACGTGCAGCACATGCAGTCCCTCGGCGACGTCGTCCGCGAGATCACCGGCACCGTCCAGCGCGAGACCGTCCCGGACGCCGTGGTGCGCGCGGCGGACCAGATCGAGGTGGTCGACCTCGCCCCGGCGGCGCTGCGCGAGCGGCTGTCCGACGGGCTCGTCTACCCGGCGACCCGGATCGACGCGGCGCTGTCGAACTACTTCCGGCTCGGCAACCTCACCGCCCTGCGTGAGATCGCCCTGCTCTGGCTCGCCGACGAGGTCGACGACGCACTCAAGGCCTACCGCGCCGAGCACGGCATCGACCACCGGTGGGAGACCCGGGAACGCGTCCTCGTCGCCCTGACCGGCGGTCCCGAGGGCGAGACCCTGCTGCGCCGGGGCGCCCGGATCGCCGCCCGCAGCGCCGGCGGCGAGCTCGCCGCCGTGCACGTCACGACGAACGACGGCCTCCGCGAGCGCCACCCGGGGGCGCTCGGGAAGCAGCGCACCCTGCTCGAACAGCTCGGCGGGACGTACCACCAGGTGGTCGGCGACGACGTGCCGACGACCCTGGTGCGGTTCGCGAAGTCGATCGACGCGACGCAGATCGTCATCGGGGTGAGCCGCCGCAGTCGGCTCGCCGCGGCGATCACGGGCCCGGGCATCGGCAACACCGTCATCCGCGAGTCCGGCGACATCGACGTCCACGTCGTCACCCACGAGCGGGCGGGCGGTGGCTTCGCCCTGCCGAGGCTCGGCGGCAGCCTGTCCCGCGGCCGGATCGTCGCCGCGTTCGTGCTCTCCCTCGTCGCCGGTCCACTGCTCACCTGGCTGCTGTCGTTCAGCACCGACCCCGACTCGATCACCGTGGACGTGCTCGCGTACCAGCTGCTCGTGCTCGTGGTCGCGCTCGTCGGCGGGATGTGGCCGGCCGTCTTCGCCGCCGTGCTGTCCGGGCTGAGCCTCGACTTCTTCTTCGTGCAACCCCTGCACCGGGTCACCGTGCAGCAGCCGTGGCACCTCGTCGCCCTCGTCATGTACGTCATCAGTGCCGTGCTCGTGAGCTTCGTCGTGGACCGCTCGGCCCGTCGCTCGCGAGCTGCCCGCCGCGCCGCCGCCGAGTCGGGCCTCCTCATGGGGATCGCCGGCAGCGTGCTCCGCGGCGACGACGCCCTGCAGGCGCTGCTCGACCGGACGCGCGAGGCCTTCGGCTTCGCCGGCGTCCGGATCCGGCAGGGCGACGAGGTGCCGGCCACGTCCGGGACGTTCGGCGAGACGCCGGACGCCGCCACGTCCCTCCCGTCCGGCGCCGTCCTGGAGTTCGCGGGCGCCCCCGACGACCCGACCCAGCGCCGACTGCTGCGTGTCGTCGAGCAGCAGCTCGACGCCGCCGTCGAGCACCGCGACCTCACCCGCGCGGCCGTCGACGCCGAGCGCATCGCGGCGGTGGACCGGGTGCGGAGTGCGATCCTCGCGGCCGTCGGCCACGACGTGCGGCGGCCGATCGCGGCCGCCTCGGCGGCCGTGCAGACGCTGCGGGCGCCGGACATCGAGTTGTCGGCGGACGACCAGGAGGCGCTGCTCGCCACCGCCGACGAGAGCCTGCGTCAGCTCGCGGTGCTGTTGGCGGACCTGCTGGACGTCAGTCGCGTGCAGGCCGGGGTGCTCGCCGTGACGCCGGTGCCGCTCGCCCTCGAGACGGTGGTCGCCCCCGCCCTCGACGAGCTCGAGCTCGGTCCGGACGACGTCGACCTCGACCTGCCCGCTGACCTCCCGCCGGTGCTCGCCGACGCCGTGCTGCTCCAGCGCGTCGTCGTGAACCTCCTCGCCAACGCCGTGCGGTACGCCCCGGAGGACACCCGGGTCCGCATCGCCGCGAGCGCGTTCGGCGGCGGCGTCGAGCTCCGGGTGGCCGACCACGGCCCCGGCATCCCGTCGGACCGCGTCGACGAGGTGTTCCAGCCGTTCCAGCGCCTCGGCGACACCGACAACGACACCGGACTCGGACTCGGACTGGCCCTCGCCCGGGGGTTCACCGAGGGCATGGGCGGCACGATCGAGGTCGACGACACCCCCGGCGGCGGACTCACCGTCGTGGTGCGGCTGCCGATCGCCGGACACCTGGGAGTGGAGATCCGATGAAGGGCCGTGCGCGATGAAGGTCTTGATCGCCGACGACGACGTGCAGCTCGTCCGGGCGCTCGCCGTGACGCTCGCCGCCCGCGGGTACGACGTCGTCACCGCCCGGGACGGCCGGGCCGCGATCGACGCGGTCATCACCGAGCGGCCCGACCTCGTGCTGCTCGACCTCGGGATGCCCCGGCTCGACGGCATCGGGGTGCTCGAGGGCATCCGGGCCTGGTCGCAGGTCCCGGTGCTCGTGCTCTCCGGTCGGACCGACTCGTCGGACAAGGTCGACGCACTCGACGCCGGCGCGGACGACTACGTCACGAAGCCCTTCCAGATGGACGAGCTGCTCGCCCGACTCCGGGCGCTCGGCCGACGGCAGGTCGCGGCGGCCTCGGCCGCGGGTGCGACGCCCTCGGTGTCGATCGGGGACCTCGTCGTCGACCTCGTCGCGAAGCAGGTCACGCCGCCGTCCGGTCCGGCCATCCGACTGACCCCGACCGAGTGGCGGTTGCTCGAGGTCCTCGTGACGAACCCCGACCGGCTCATGACGCGCGAGATGCTCCTCACCGACGTGTGGGGACCGTCGCACGGCAACGACTCCGGGTACCTGCGGCTATACATGGCGCAGCTGCGGCGGAAGCTCGAGCCGGACCCGGGACACCCGCGCTACCTGGTGACCGAGTCGGGCATGGGCTACCGCTTCAGCCCCGCAGGCGCGTGACGCACCGCGCCCGGGCCGGCCGAGGCCGATCCGGACGCGGTGCCTCGGTCGTCAGAGGGTGTACGTGACCGCCTCGGAGTCGAGTCCGAGCAAGGTCTGGTGGACGGTCAGCGGGCCGGTGAGCCCGCTGATGTCGATGACCCAGCGCTCGCCGTTGGTGGAGGTGCGGGTGGTGCCGTCCGCGTCGGTGATGGTGACGGTGGCGTATCGCTCGCCGGACCCGACGAGGTTGTCGCCGGACCGGTAGTCGACGGTCGGTGCTGCGGGTGCTTCGCCCCAGGTGACCTTCTCGGAGTCGAGCCCGAGCAGGCTCTGGTGGACGGTCAGCGGGCCGGTGAGCCCGGTGATGTCGATGACCCAGCGCTCGCCGTTGGTGGAGGTGCGGGTGGTGCCGTTCGCGTCGGTGATGGTGACGGTGGCGTAGCGCTCGCCGGACCCGACGAGGTTGTCGCCGGACCGGTAGTCGACGGTCGGTGCTGCGGGTGCCTCGCCCCAGGTGACCTTCTCGGAGTCGAGTCCGAGCAGGGTCTGGTGGACGGTGAGGGGGCCGGTGAGCCCGCTGACGTCGATCTTCCAGCGATCGGCGTCCGCGGTGCTGCGCGTCTCCCCGTTCGCGTCCGTCACCGTGACCGTCGCGAAGCGCGTCCCGTCGCCGACGAGCAGGTCCCCGGAGCGGTACGACACGACGGGGGCGTCCGGAGCCGAACCGAACTTCACGGCCTTCGAGGTGTGCCCGAGGATGCGCTGCCGGATGACCAGCTGGGCGACCAGGCCGTCCGAGGGGACGGACCAGGAGCCGTCGGCACCGACGGTCGTCGTGAGCCGTGTGCCGTTCGCATCCCGGACGATGATCGTGGCGGACGGGGTGCCGGTCCCGACGACGGCGCCGGTCGTGACCCGCACGTCGGCGACCTTCGCGTCGCCGAAGGCCACGACGGCCGAGGCGGCGCCGAGCAGGGTCTGCCGGATCGCGAGCGGCCCGGTGAGGCCCTTCGCCGACACCTCCCACTCGCCGAGCTTCGAGACCCGGGCCTCGCGGACCTGGTCGTTCGCGTCCGTCACGGTCACCGTGGCACCGAGGACGCCGGTGCCGACCAGCTGCTTGCCGGCCTCGAGCCGGACCGAGCCGACGGGCGCGAGCGACGCCGCGGTCTGGGACTGCGAGGTCGGGGTCTCGGCGGTTGCGGCGGTCGCGGTGACGGCGGGTGCGATCGCGAGCCCGATGCCGAGGACGGCGACGGCGCAGACGCGGGAAGGGCGGATGGTCATGGTGGTGCTCCTTCTGGTGGGGAGCACCGATCGTCTCGATCGCGGACGAACATATTCCGTGTGTCAGGGTGTCCGGGAACTGACCGCGGCGAGCTCCGCCCGGGTCCGCGCGCCGAGCTTCCGGAGCAGGTTCGCCACGTGGTACTTGACCGTGTTCGGGCTGATCCCGAGCCCGTCGGCGATCTCCCGGTTGCCGATCCCGGTGGCGACGAGCCGCAGCACGTCCTGCTCCCGCGGCGTGAGGTCGGACGCCTCCGACGACACCGGCGTCCCCGCCGGCGGGTCGAGCGGGATCGCGATGTCGAGCACGGACCCCCAGCCCGCCGTGGACGCCACGTGCAGTTCGCCGTCGAGGGTCGCGACCCGTTCGGCGATCGGCCGGACGGTGTCGTCGTGCACGTCGAGCGTGCCGGCTCCGTCGTCGCGGAGCTGCATGAGCAGGTTCCGGCCGTCGCAGTCCCACTGGATCCGGACGCGCCGCGCAGCTCCCTCGTCGACGAGGGCGAGCACCGCCGTCCGCACGATCGCCCGGGCGCTGTGGGCGACGTCGCCGGGGAGTGCTCGACCGGTCGCCGGCGGTTCCACGAACTGCACGTCGAGGTCGCCGAACCGGACGAGCGGACGGAGGTCGGCCCGGAGCCGCGAGAAGGCCCCCGTGACCGGTTCGAGCAGGGCGCCGCGCTGGCGGTCCGTCACGGTCCGGAGGTCGACGAGCGCTGCCGACGCGATCTCGACGGCCTCGGCACGGGCGGCCGCGTCGCCCACGCGCGGCGACCGGAGCACGGCGAGCACCGACTCCAGGGTGAGTGCGTGCCGGTCCGCCTGCTCCGCGACGGTGCGCGCGTGGTCGGCGGCGGCGAGGCGTCCTGCGGGGTCGCGCCGCGCCTCCTGGACGGCCGACGGAGCCGCCGTCCCGTCGTCGCGCACGGTGTCGGTCACGTGACCAACCGTACGACTCCCACCCGAGCGGGTGGGGCCACCCGATCGGATGGGGACCCCGCCGTGTCGGGTAGCGGCGGCGGACCCGCGTCCCGACCACGATCGTTGACATGCCCGCTGACACCGTGACCGACGCCCTCGCCCTGATCGTCCGCGAGTCCGCCGACCTCGCCGAGACGGTCCGGGGCGACACCGATGCCGCGCTCGAGCTGCTCAGCGGTGCCGAGCGCGTGTTCATCCACGGGGCCGGCCGCTCCGGCCTCGCGCTGCGGATGACGGCCATGCGGCTCATGCACCTCGGACTCGACGTGCACGTCGTCGGCGAGGTGACGACCCCGGCCATCCGGACGGGGGACGTCCTGCTCGTCGCGAGCGGCTCCGGCACGACCACCGGCATCGTCCAGGCGGCGCGCACCGCGGTCGACGTCGGCGCTGACGTGCTCGCCGTGTCGACGACCGACGACTCGCCGCTCGGCGCGCTCGCCGCCGTCACCCTCGTCGTCCCCGCCGCGACGAAGACGGACCGGTCGGGCAGCGCCTCCGAGCAGTACGCGGGCAGCCGCTTCGAGCAGGCCGTGGTCCTGCTCGGCGACGCACTCTTCCACGCCCTGTGGACCCGGAGCGGACGCTCCGCCGACGACCTGTGGCCCAGCCACGCCAACCTCGAGTGAAAGGCACACCCATGCAGATCCAGTTCGCCATCGACACCCTCACCACCGAGGCCGCGCTCGACCTCGCCGCGAAGGCAGCCCCGAGCGTCGACGTCCTCGAGCTCGGCACGCCGCTCATCAAGAGCGCCGGGCTCTCCGTCATCACCGCGATGAAGGAGGCGCACCCGGACAAGACCGTGTTCGCCGACCTCAAGACCATGGACGCCGGCGAGCTCGAGGCGGACATCGCGTTCGCCGCGGGCGCCGACCTGGTCACCGTGCTCGGCGTCGCCGGGGACTCCACCATCGCGGGCGCGGTCGCCGCTGCCGAGAAGCACGGCAAGGGTGTCGTCGTCGACCTCATCGGCGTCGCGGACAAGCCCGCACGGGCCCGTGAGGTCGTCGCCCTCGGCGCGCAGTTCGTCGAGGTGCACGCGGGACTCGACGAGCAGGCCGAGGAGGGCTTCACCTTCTCCACCCTGCTCGAGGCCGGCGAGGCCTCCGGCGTCCCCTTCTCGATCGCGGGCGGCGTGAACGCGTCGTCGATCGCGGCCGTGCAGGCGTCCGGAGCGATCATCGCCGTCGCCGGGAGCGCCATCTACAGCGCGGACGACGTCGCAGCCGCGGCGGCGGAGCTGCGTGCGGCCGTCACGGAGGCTGCGGCGGTCTGATCCGGTCCAGGAGGCGCGGGTCGGCCCGGCAGGGTCGGCTCGCACCCGCGGGCGGTAGCGTCGGGGCGTGACGATCGCGCTGCGCCGGGTGACGGCGGACGACTGGGAGACCTGGCGTCCGGTCCGGCTCGCGGCGCTCGCGGACGCTCCCGAGGCCTTCGGGTCCACGCTCGCCGACTGGGCCGACGCGCCCGAGCACCGGTGGCGGACCCGCCTCTCGATCCCCGGAGCGCTCGACCTGCTCGCCCACGCCGAGGACGGCTCCGTCGTCGGCATGGTCAGCGGCGTCCCGGGCGAGGACCCCGGCTCCGCCGAACTCATCTCGTTGTGGGTCGACCCCGCCGCCCGCGGCCGAGGGATCGCGGCCGCGCTCATCCGTGCGGTCGCGACCTGGGCCGCGAGCGCCGGGGCCGACACCCTCGAGCTGTCGGTCACGCCGGACAACGCCACGGCCCGTCGCACGTACGAGCGCTGTGGCTTCACGGCGGCCGACGAGCCCGGTGACCCGCTGCCCGACGGTCGGCACGAGGTCGTGATGCGTCGTGACCTCGCCGCCGAGCGCACGCTGGACGCCTACGAGCGTGCTGCCGACCGCTACGCCGAGCGCACCGACGACCACCGTGCCGGGCTCGTCGACGACCTGCTCGCACTCGTCCCGGTCGGGGCGCGGGTGCTCGAGCTCGGGTCGGGCCCGGGGCGTGACGCCCTCGCGCTCGAGGCTGCCGGACTCGTCGTCGACCGGACCGACGGAGCGCGGTCGTTCGTCGACGCGCTGCGGTCCGCGGGGCACGAGGCGCGCCTCGTCGACGTGCGCTCGGACGCGTTCGGCGGCCCGTACGAGGCCGTGTTCGCGAACGCCGTGCTGCTGCACGTCGGTCGGACGGAGCTCGAGGGCGTCCTCGTGCGGCTCCGCGACGCCCTGCACCCCGGCGGTGTGCTGGCCGCCACCGTGAAGCTCGGCGACGGCGACGCGTGGAGCACGCGGAAGCTCGACCTCGCGCGACACTTCACCTACTGGACGCCAGGACCCCTGGCCGAGGTCGTCACCCGTTCCGGCTGGACCGACGTCGACGTCCGTGAGACCACGCGCCCGGGTGCCGACGAGCGCTGGCTCACCGTCACCGCCCGACGCCCGCAGGAAGCAGGGAGACCATGAACCGAGCACTCCGCTGGACCGCGTGGGTCGTCGCCGTGATCGTGCTGATCGCGGTGGTGTTCCTCGTCTGGGCGAACATCGTCATGCAGGGCACCCGGAGCGCGGCGCTGCAGGTCTGGCGGGACGACCGTGTGGCCGTCCGGGACGCCGGGGACGCCGTGGTGATGACGCCGACCGGCACCGAGAACGGCGCGGGCATCGTGTTCATCCCGGGCGCGAAGGTCGACCCGTACGCGTACATGGCGACGTTCCGGCAGGTGGTCGCCAGCGGGACGACCGTCGTCATCACCAAGCCGACGCTGCACCTCGCCTTCTTCGACACCCGCCCGCTGTCGACCTTCGAGTCCCACGCCCCCGACGTCCGGTCCTGGGCGGTCGGCGGGCACTCGCTCGGTGGCGTGCGCGCGTGCCAGCTCGCGCCGGACGCCGACGGGCTGCTCCTGCTCGGCAGCTACTGCGCGAACGACATCAGCAAGTCGTACATCAGCGTGCTCAGCGTCTCGGGATCGCGTGACGGGCTCTCCACCCCCGAGAAGGTCGACGCCGCGCGGCACCTGCTGCCGTCGAACGCGATGACGGTCGAGGTGCAGGGCGCGAACCACGCCGACTTCGGTGCGTACGGTGCGCAGCCCGGGGACGACACCGCGACGATCTCGCGGACCGACGCCCGGCAGCAGATCGGTTCGGCGATCGAGGAGTGGGTGCTGACGCTGCCGTCGGGCGCTGCGCTGCGCTGAACCTCCTGCACAGCGAACGAGTGTGTGAACTCTTTCCACAGGGGCCCGGCGCGCCTGAACGCCGGTCCTGGAGCGGTCCTAGACTCGTCCGGAAGCAACGTCGACGACCCCGTCCCCCGGAGGGCAGCACATGACGACGCCGGACCGGCGCACACCCGCGCGACTCGCTGACCAGCGAGCGCTCCTGTTCGACCTGGACGGTGTCCTCACCCCCACCGCCGACGTCCACATGCGTGCGTGGAGCCGGCTGTTCACGCCCTACCTCGCCCAGCACGGCGTCGCTCCGTACACGGAACAGGACTACTTCGCGTACGTCGACGGCAAGCCCCGGTACGACGGGGTGCGTTCCCTGCTCGAGTCCCGCGGCATCGACCTGCCGCAGGGCACCCCGGACGACCCGCCGGACGCCGACACGGTGTGCGGGCTCGGCAACCGGAAGAACGCCGAGTTCACGGCCGAGCTGACCGAGCACGGGGTGGAGCCCTACCCCGGTTCGCTCCGGTTCCTCGTCGCCGCCATCGACGCCGGGTTGTCCGTCGCCGTCGTGTCGAGCTCCGCCAACGCCGTGCAGGTGCTCCGCACGGCCGGCATCCTCGAGCGCTTCCCCGTGGTGGTCGACGGCCTCGTCGCCCGCGAAGACGGTCTGGCCGGCAAGCCCGCGCCCGACACCTACCTCGACGCCGCGAGCCGGTTCGGCCTGACCGCTGCCGAGTGCGTCGTGGTCGAGGACGCCACGAGCGGGGTCGAGGCGGGACGGAACGGTGCCTTCGGGCTCGTCATCGGCGTCGATCGCGGAGCCGGGGCCGACGCGCTCCGGGCGCACGGTGCCGACGTCGTGGTCGGCGACCTCGACGAACTCGTCGACGAGCTGCCGGAACCGGCCACGAGCACGACGTAGGCGAAGCGGCTGGGGCGATCCGCGCCTCCAGGCCCTCC